>NZ_JACHNB010000001.1:1334285-1667857 GCF_014205225.1 Actinoplanes octamycinicus | reverse complement strand
GCGTCAGCGTCCCGGCCGGCGACATCGTCACCGCCACCCGCTATCAGCTGGCCGGCGACCTGGTCGACGAGCTCACCACCCTGGACACCAAGATCAAAGCAGCCAACCGGCAGCTGACGACCGTGCTGGCCGCCACCGGCACCCAGCTGACCAGCCTCAACGGCATCGGCCCCTCCGGCGCCGCCCGCCTGCTCGGCGACATCGGCGACATCCACCGCTTCCCGACCCGCGGACACTTCGCCACCTGGAACGGCACCGCCCCCATCGACGTGTCCTCCGGCGACCATCACCATCACCGGCTCAACCGGGCCGGGAACCGGCGCATCAACCGGGTCCTGCACATCATGGTCATCACCCAGCTCCGCTACGACACCCCCGCACGCGCCTATTACCAGCACAAACGCGCCGAAGGCAAAACCGCGATGGAAGCCATGCGAGCGTTGAAACGACGCCTGTCCGACACCGTCTACCGACAAATGATCAAAGACGCGGCAGCCGCAACAACCCCGGCGACGGATCCGGGAGGACACACGGGGGCGACTCGAAACTCCAGCGCGGCCGACCCAAACCCCAAGATCGACACTTCGGAAAAGTCACAACCCGGACCCGCCAACCACCACCCTAAAACATCCCCCACACCAACCCCTTGACAGAGGGGTGCCGGGAGCAGGCGATCCGCACCCGAGCGGACCGGCGTCAATGAAGATCTTGAACTTGATCTTCGTGCGGGAAGCGGAGGAAGGGGCGAGGAGGGGAAACGGTCAGCGGAGGGTCAGCTGGCGGCCGATGAGGCCCTGGCGGGCGCGGCGGGCCGCGGCGTCGAGCGGCTCGGTGATCGCCAGCGTGTCCTGGTAGCGCTTGGCGAAGTCGGCCAGCGGGGCCTCCCAGTCCGCGGCCTCCGGCTCGCCCGGAATGTCCCAGACCGGCACCAGCAGGCCGTGCGCGCGGAACATGCCGGCGAACTTGGTGTCGTCGCGCAGCAGCAGCTCGCCGGCGGCCGACAGGCGGGCCAGGGTGTCCAGCGCGCGGTCCTCGCCCTCGCCGAGCACCCAGCGGACGTGGCCCTTGTCCGGCGCGATCCGGCACCAGTACGCGGCCTTCGCCGCGGCCAGCCGGACGGTCGGGTAGATCGACGCGTTGGCCCGCTCCAGCGACGCCTTCACGCTGGCGTCCTGCAGCTGGTCGGCGTCCAGCCAGTACTCGAAGCCGTCGTGCATGGTGACCTCGAGCGGGCCGTCGACCAGCACGTCCTGCAGGCGCGGGCCCTCGCCGGGCAGCGCCGGCACCGACACCGGGTCGCCCGGGGTGGTGCGCAGCGCGGCCAGGATGGCCACCGCCAGGTCGCGGGAGACGTCCCCGGACTGCACGTGCCGCTGCAGGCCGATGAAGACCGCGCCGTCCCGGCGGGACATGGCCGGCCAGGCCATCGGCAGCACGGTGGAGAGGGTGACGGGGCGGTCGCCGTACTCCTCGAGGATCTCCGGCTTCAGGGTCAGCGGAGCGGAGGCGGCCGGGACCAGCTCACGCAGCGCGACCCATTCGGGCTCGTCGGCCAGGCCCTCGAACGGACGGGCGACGAAGATGTCGCGCACCTTGGTCTTGGGGGCGGACTCGCGGTTACGACGCTTGCTCACGAGGGACCAGCCTAGGCGGTGTCACCGGGAAGCCGGTGACGTGGGCCACTCGTGTCGTCGGTGACCGGCTCTGAGCTGGGAAAGGGAAATGGGCGGCGGCCGTCCGGCCACCGCCCATTCGGGTGCTCAGGCTGCTTGCGGCTTACCAGCCGTCGCAGACAGTGGTGCCCTTGGAGATCACCGGGGTGTAGAAGTTGCCGGCCGAGGCGCCGCTGGAGTTCTTGGTCTCCATGTGGCCCTGGAGGCAGTCGCCGAGGATGCTGGCGTTGTTCCAGACGGTCGACTTGGTCTGACCGGAGGAGATGGTCTGCCAGGCGCCCGGGGAGGTGGCGGCGCCCCGGACGTGGCTGCCGTAGGAGAAGCGGACGGAGAGCTTGCTGCCGCCGGTCTTGACGTACTTCACGTCCACGCCGGTGAAGTTGTTGATGTAGCGGATGCAGACGCTGCCGTTGCTGAGGCTGCTGCAGTACCACTTGCTGTCGGTGACCTTGATGTAGTCACCGCCGGTGCTGAGCACCGTGACAGAGCCGGCGTCCGCGGCCGACGCCGACGCCGGAACGGCCGCGACACCGAGCGCAACCGACATCATGACCGCAGCCATTGCTTTGAAACGCAACGAAACCTCCCGTTAGGTACATCCAGGCAGCAAGATCATCTGCCCGGACAGACCGTACCGGCGCATCGAAGTACTTACAAGAAGGAGTATTGATGACTTCCGTGCGGCGAGGTGTCAGGCGCGGGGCAGGCGGACCTCGGCGACCGTCCCGCCGCCCTCGCGTGGGCGCAGCGACACCCAGCCGTGCTGCCGCTCCACCATCCGCCGGACCAGGTAGAGGCCCAGGCCGGCACCCGGGTGGTGGTGCCGGTCGCCGCCCTCGGCCTGCCAGTAGCGCTCGAAGGCGCGCTCCACGTGCTCGGGCGCGATGCCGACGCCGCGGTCGGCGACCCGGAAGCGCAGCACGTCGTCGTCCATCCCGGCGCACAGCTCGACCGTGGTGTCCGGCTCCGAGTACTTCTCCGCGTTCGTGGTGAGCTCGGTGAGGATGGTGGCGATCGAATCCCGGTTCCCGTACGCCTTCGGCAGGTCGCCGGGCATCCGGCCGAGCTCGATCCGGCGCCGCAGGTCGGCCGGCAGCTCGCCGACCGCCTCACGCAACGCCTCGACCAGGTCGAACGGGCCGGCCGGGGCGGAACCGACCACGCCGTCGTCGCTGGCCGCGGAGAGCAGCCGGTCGACCAGCCGGGCCAGCTCGCCGGCCCGGTTGCCGATCACCCGGACCGCTTCCCGGCGGCCCGGCTCGCCCAGGGTGTCCCAGTGGTTGGTGAGGGTGTCCGCGTACCCCTTGATCACCGTCACCGGGGTGCGCAGCTCGTGGCTGGTGACCGCGACCCAGAGGTCCCGGTCGGCCTGCGCGCCGGCCTCCTCCGGGGCCGGGGCCGGGTGCACCGGCAGCCCGGCGCCGAGCCGGTAGAGCCGCCCGATGTGCCCGGCCAGCAGCTCCAGCACCGCGTGGTGCTCGGCTCCGGGCTCGCCGGCGTCGGCGCCGAAGTAGACGTGCAGCGAACCGGCGAACGCGTCCTCGGCCTCGCATCGGGCGCCCAGCATGTGCCGCAGGTCGCCGCCCTCGATCTGCCGGGCGAACTCGTCGTTCACCGAGTCCAGCGGGATCAGCTGGGTGCGGCCGGTGCCCTCCAGGCGGCGCTCCACCCGGCGGCCGACGGCCGGCTTGCAGACCCCGGTCGCCGCGATGATCCGGCCGTGGCCGCCGGTGTACTCCGCGAAGCCGGCCCCGCGCGCGCCGAGCACGTCCTGCGCCAGGCGGACCAGCTGCTGCAGCACGGGCAGGCCGCTCTCCCCGGCGTTGACGCGGTCGAGGACCGCGATCTGACCCCGGGTCAGCGCTGGATAGTCGGGACGATCCGGCATGTCTGCGAGTCTGCCTCGCTCCTCAGGGTTGGGCAGCTGTGTCCAGGATCACATCTGTGCCAGTCGCTCCAGCACGAACTTCGGCCGGTCGCTGATCACGCCGTCCACCCGGTGCTGGAGGACCAACTCCAGGTCGTCCGGCTCGTTGACGGTCCAGACGTACGTCCGGTGGCCGGCCGCCCGCATCGCCGGCAGCAGCCCGGGCCGGCTGCGGACCAGGTCCACGCCGGGCCCGGCGATCCGCGCGCCGAACGGCAGCTTGCCCTTGCCCACCCCGGGCGGCAGCAGCTCCAGCAGGTAGACGGTGGGCACGCCGGGCGCCTGGGCGCGGATCCGGCGCAGCGCCAGCGCCGCGAACGACATCACCGTCACCTGCACCGGGTCGTCCGGTTTCGGCTCGGCCAGCCCGAACCGGCGCAGCATCCGGACCAGCCGGCGCTCCACCTCGGCGCCGTACCGGGACGGGTGTTTGGTCTCGATCAGCAGGCGCACCGGCCGGCCGGAGTCCACCACCGCCTCCAGCAGCCGCTCCAGGGTGAGCAGCCGGCTCAGGTCGGGCAGCTCCTCGTCGGCCGGGTAGCCGGGGTGCCAGGAGCCGTAGTTGAACTCGTCGAGCTGGGCCAGGGTGCGCCGGCTGACCAGCCCTTTGCCGTTGCTGGTCCGGTTCAGCCGGCGGTCGTGCACGCAGACCAGGTGGCCGTCGCGGGTGAGCCGGACGTCGCACTCCAGCCCGTCGACGCCGTCCTCCAGCGCGCGCAGGTAGGCCCCGAGCGTGTGCTCGGGCAACGCGTCGGCGCCGCCCCGATGGGCGAAGACGAGTGGCCGGTACCCGCTGGTCACAGCACCCGGGCCGACTGTCCGTCCTCGCTGACCAGGTCACGGCCGTGCGCCGCCCAGGACTGCATCCCCCCGTCGAGGTTGCGCACGTTGTCCCACCCGTTGTTCATCAGGTAGGCCACCACCTGGCCGGACCGGCCGCCGGCCCGGCAGATCACCACGACCTCGCCGTCGGCGGGCACCTCGGCCATCCGGGCCGGCACCTCCATCATCGGCAGGTGGTGGGCGCCGGGCGCATGCCCGGCCACCCACTCGTCCGGCTCGCGAACGTCGAGGAGGTAGGCGTCGGCGCCGACCTGATCCGGGGTCACGCTGGGTACCTGAGGTCCGAACACGGCATCCAGCCTAAGGCTTCGGTTCCGGTCAGGACTTCTTGACCGGGTTCGCCGCGAGGTAGTCCGTCATTTTGTCGGACTTGACCGCTTCGAACAGGGCCAGCGCCTTCTCCCGGTCGGAGACCACCACGGACTGCCCGTTGATCGTCTCGCTGCCCTTGTTCGGGCTGGTCAGGAAGGTCAGGTTGTCCGAGCGCAGGTTGCGGAACTGCAGGGCGATGTCCTTGAGCGAGAAGTCCTGGTCGACGGTGACCGCGGCGGCCACCGCGGTGAGGAAGTCGTCCAGCTTGCCGGGGCTGGTCAGCGTGCCGCTGCTGGCCGCCTTGTCCATGATCGCTTTGAGGAACTCCTGCTGGTGCCGCTGCCGGTCGAAGTCACCGCGGGGGAACTGGTACCGCTGGCGCACCCAGTCCAGGGCCTGGGCGCCGTTCATGTGCATCATGCCCTTCTTGAACACCCGGAACGGCTTGTGGATCGACGTGATGGTCTTGTCGACTTTGAGGTCGACGCCGCCGAGCGCGTTGGTGACCTCCTTGAAGCCGCCGAAGTCGATCGCCACCACGTGGTCGATCTTCACGCCGGTCAGGCACTCGACGGTGTGCACCGCGCGGGGCAGGCCACCGAAGGCGAACGAGGCGTTGATCTTCGCCCGCGAGCCCTCGCTGCACGCCGCGCCGTTGGCCTTGGGCACGACCACCCACAGGTCCCGGGGAATCGAGATGAGCTGGGCGCTCTTGTGGTCGGCCGGCACGTGCATGAGCATCAGCGTGTCCGCGCGCCAGGCGTTCGCCTGGTCCTCCTTGGCGTCCGGGTCCCGCGAGTCGCTGCCGACGAGCAGGATGTTGAACGCGCCGTCCACCGTCTTGGCCGGCCGGTCGCCGGTGAGCCCGGCGAAGGCGTCGGTGCGCTTGAGGTCGTCGTCGATGCCGTTGACGTAGTTGATCGCGTAGACGCCGCCGATCACCGCGAGGACCAGCACCACGGCGCCGGCGACCAGGGCGATCCGGCCCCAGCGCGGCTTGGTGCGGCCGCCCTTGTAGGAGCCGCCGCCGTAGGACCGGCCCCGCTCACCCGGCCCACCGGGGGAGACCGGGCGTCCGGTCGGCCCGGACGGCGGGACGGAGGCCCGTCCGGAGGAGTTGCCGCTGGGAGAGGTGGTCGCAGACATGGCACCAGGTTAGGTCGCCGTGCCCAGCTATCCGGCCGCACGACCCGGTTCGGCACGAACGTGGGAGTACCCCCGGGCCCGGGCCGGCGCGGCGACGACGCCGGCCCGGGGTGTTCCGAGGTGGGTTCAGTGGGCGCCGTGCCCGGTCAGCGACCGGACCTCCAGCTCGGCGTACTTCTTCTCGTCGGTCTCCTTGCTGAGCACGGTGCCCAGCCAGCCGAAGAAGAAGCCCAGCGGGATCGAGATGATGCCCGGGTTGGACAGCGGGAACCAGTGCCAGTCCTGGTCCGGGAACATCGCCGTGGGCGAACCGGACACCACCGGCGAGAAGAACACCAGGATCACCGCGCTGAGCAGGCCGCCGTAGATCGACCAGAGCGCGCCGGCGGTGTTGAAGCGCCGCCAGAACAGGCTGTAGAGGATGGCCGGCAGGTTCGCCGACGCGGCCACCGCGAAGGCCAGCGCGACCAGGAACGCCACGTTCAGGCTCTGCGCGAAGATGGACAGCGTGATCGCGACCGCGCCGATCACGAAGGCGGAGATCCGGGCGACGCCGACCTCGCTGCGCTCGGACGCCTGGCCTCGCTTGAGCACGTTGGCGTAGAAGTCGTGCGCCACGCTCGACGACGACGCCAGGGTCAGGCCGGCCACCACGGCCAGGATGGTCGCGAAGGCGACCGCCGCGATGATCGCCAGCAGCACCGCGCCGCCGGTCTCCCCGCCCAGGTAGTCGATGCCGAGCTTCTGTGCCAGCTGCGGCGCCGCGGTGTTGCCCGCCTTGTCCTGCGCGGTGATCGCCTTGCCGCCCACCAGGGCCGCCGCGCCGAAGCCGAGGGCCAGGGTGAACAGGTAGAAGGTACCGATGATGCCGATCGCCCAGAGCACGCTCTTGCGGGCGATCCGGGCGGTCGGCACGGTGTAGAACCGGGTCAGGATGTGCGGCAGACCGGCCGTGCCGAGGACCAGCGCGAGGCCCAGCGAGAGCAGGTCCATCTTGCTGTAGAAGGTCTTCGTCGCGTCGCCGGCCGTCTCCACGCCGTACCGCAGGCCCGGTTCCAGGAAGGCGGCGCCCTTGCCGGACTGCGCGGCGGCGTCACCGAGCAGCGCGGACAGGTTGAACTTGTAGTGCGCCAGCACCAGCAGGGTCATCACCAGGGCGCCGGTCATCAGCATGAACGCCTTGACGATCTGCACGTAGGTGGTGCCCTTCATGCCGCCGACCACCACGTAGACGATCATCAGGGCGCCGACCAGGATGATCGTGACGGTCTTGGCGGTGCCGGCGTTCATCCCCAGGAAGGTCTGGTCCGCGGTGATCCCCAGCAGCAGCGACACCAGCGCGCCGGCGCCGACCATCTGGGCGATCAGGTAGAAGATCGACACCACCACGGTGGAGACCGAGGCGCCCAGCCGGACCGGGCGCTGGCGCATCCGGAAGGCCAGCACGTCGGCCATCGTGTACCGGCCGGAGTTGCGCAGGAACTCGGCGACCAGCAGCAGCGCCACCAGCCAGGCGACCAGGAAGCCGATCGAGTAGAGGAAGCCGTCGTAGCCGTAGAGCGCGATCAGGCCGGCGATGCCGAGGAACGACGCGGCCGACATGTAGTCGCCGCCGATCGCCATGCCGTTCTGGAAGCCGGAGAACTGCCGGCCGCCGGCGTAGAAGTCGGTGGCGGTCTTGGTCTGCCGGCTCGCCCAGATGGTGATGCCCAGGGTGATCGCCACGAAGATCAGGAAGAGCGTGATGGTCAGCGTCCGCGAGGTGCTGGACGCGGCCTCGGCCGAGAGGAACATCAGACCGTGCTCCCCTCATCGGTGGCCGCGGTGGTGGCGGTGTCGGCGGTGCCCTGGTGGTCGATCTCCTTGTAGATGTCGTCCGCGAGCGGGTCGACCTTCTGCGCGGCGAACTTCGCGTAGTACCAGGCGATCACGAACGTGGAGACGAACTGGAGCAGGCCGAACAGCAGGCCGACGTTGATGTTGCCGACCAGCTTGATCGCCATGAAGTCCCGCGCGTACGCGGTGAGCAGGACATACAGCGCGTACCAGAGGATGAACGCGATCGTCGTCGGGAAGATGAAGCGGCGGAGCGTATGGCGCAGTCGCCCGAATTCCTCGGAGTTCTGCACCTCGAGATATCTCTCGGGGGTGGCCGGCACGGTGTCACCACCTTCGTGGGCGGAGTGGACTTTCCGGCACGGTACGAAGGAAAGCCGCCCGCCCCGGCCCGCCGGTCGGCGTCTGCGCTGAGTGGTGGTCTGACTGCGCTCAGCGGTCAGTCAGCTCCGCGTACCGTCCCCGGAAGTGCACCAGCGGCGGGGTGGCCGCCGGGAACGACGCCTCCTCGATGACCGCCTCGACCAGCAGCGCCCAGCCGCACGGCCGGGAGCCGTCCAGCCGGCAGCCGGCCCAGGCCCCGGCGTGCGCGGGCACCGGCCCGTACGCGGTCTCCCGCCACTCGCCGGTGGCGAACAGCCCACCCGGCGCCGGCATCAGCCCGGCGAACTTGTCGGCCAGCTGCCGGTCGGCCGGGGTGAGCGGGGTGACCGCGAACCGCCCGGCCCGCTCGGCGGCGTCCCAGAAGTCGCTCTCCTCGTCGATCAGGCCGAGCACCCGGCCCGGGTCACCGTCGGCGACCAGGGTGGAGGAGACGGTGAGCCCGGCCGGGCCGGACGCGGTCCAGAGCGTGACCGGGGCGGCGAGCCGGCCGCGGAGCCGCCGCACCGGCGACTTCTCCCCGTCCGGCACGGCGAACGGGTCGGTGGAGTGAATCGTCACCCGGACATTCTCCCGATTACAGATCGTGCACGCGGCTACCCGATTCAATTGATCAACGGCTATTTTTTCCTGGGGACCTCTGGCGGGAAGGGGACGGCGCATGCCCCAGGTGGTGTTACGACCGGGCGACGTCGTTCACGTCGGACCCGACGCGAGCGTGCAGTTCTCCGGCGACCGGGCCCTGACCTTCCGGATCATCCGGGTCGACCCGCGGGTCACCTACGACGGCTGGATCTGGCTGGACGGCTATGTCGTCGGCCCGGCAGGCAACGCGTTGCAGCGGCGGCGCATCTTCGTCCGGCAGGACGGCCTGCGCCCGATCCGGGTCAACCGGGTGCCGGCACCTCGTAACGGATCTCGAACTGCTGGCCGGCCTTGATCATCACGGTCGCCTCGACCGGCCGCTCGCCGTCGGTGTAACCGACCCGGAACTGCCGGAGCACCGGGATGTCCTCGGGCAGCCGCAGCGCGAGGAACTCGGCCACCGTGGCCGGGCGCACCGACACCTGGTCGACGACGCGCCGCAGCGGGTGCCCGAGCCCGGCCAGCGCCGCCGGTGAGCCCTCCGGCAGCGGGTCCGGCCCGGCCAGCACCGTGCCGCGGGCCAGCGTGGCCGGGTAGTAGGTCCAGCTCAGCTCGGCCGGCTCGGTGTCGAGCAGCCGCAGCTGGTGACGGACCACCACCGGCTCGGCCCGGTCCAGGCCGAAGGCTCGCGCGACCGGGGCCGGCGCCGGCGTCTCGCCGACCTCGAGCAGCCGGGCCTCGCCGTCCTCGAAGCCGGCGGCCACCGTGGCCGGGCGCCGGCCGGTCGCCGTCACCGACCGTCCCTTGTGCCCGGTGACCAGGCCCTCGGCCTTGAGGATGCGCAGCGCCCGGGTGACCGTCATGTTGGTGACCGCGTAGCGCCGGGTCAGTTCGGCGGTGCTCGGCAGGCGCTGGGCGGGGCCGATGTCGCCGGCCAGGATCAGCGCGCGCAGGTCGCCGGCGAGCTGCCGCTGACGCGAGCGGTAACCGTCGTCCGGAACGGCAGTCAAGGCCACTCCCCTCCATCAAGAAAGGATCATGGTGCCTCATCGACCCTCGAAAGTGGACAGTCGCCGGGGTGTCTTTTGATTACACATTTTGTGTAATGTCGTCCGGGGGTGCCGCAATGACCGACGACGTGCCGCGCGCGGGCGATGTGCTGCACGTCGGCGGCGCCGCGAGTGTCCAGTTCGCCGGCGATCGGGCCCTGATGTTCCGGGTGATTCGCGTCGATCCGCGACTGACCTATGCCGGTTGGTTGTGGATCGACGGATATGTGCTCGGGCCGACCGGTGACGCCACCGAGCGGCGGCTGATATTCGTCCGCCGGGACGGTCTCAAGAAACTGCGCTGAGCACTTCCGGCATCCGGCGGTCCAGCAGATCTCCGGCAATTCCGGAACCGACCAGATAGGTGGCTACCGCATATCCCAGGCCGATCGGCAGACCGGCCCACGTCCACGCCGGGCCGAGCAGATATCCGGCCAGCACCACCGGCAGCGCGCCGATGATTCCGCCGGCCATTCCGGCGACGCTGGGCAGGCCCTTGGCCAGCCCGCCGCCGGACGAGACGGCGAACGGCCCGGTCGACTCGGGCAGGGCGTAGGCGGCGCGTACCGAGATCGGCAGCAGCACGGCGAGCCCGGTGCCGTAGACCGCGAGCAGCGTGCCGAGCCGCGCCGGGATCTGCGCCGGATCGCCGGCGAGCAGCCCGGCCAGCACCGCGACCAGGACCAGCAGCGGCACGGTGACCAGGGCGTGCGCCGCCGCCCGGGAGTGGATCTCGAGCCGGCCGGGTATCCCGATCGCCAGGTTGGTGGCGTAGGCGCTGCCGTCGTAGCCGAACTGGTTGGCCAGCGCGACCGGGGCGACCGCGCCGACCATGAAGGCCATCCCGCCGGCCAGCCGTGGGTCCGGGCCGAGCATCGAGGTGATCGGCAGGAACAGCCCGGCCATGGTCAGCGCGACCAGCCCGGCCCGCCGCCGGTTCTCCCGCCACCAGTAGCGCGTCTCCCGGGCCACCAGCGCGCCGAACCGGGTCCGTGGCCAGCCCCGGAAGACCAGCTGGGCGACCGGTCCGCGGCCGTCCGCCCGGCCGCGCGCCACCCGCCGGCCGCCGGCCGCCGAGGCGCCGGCCATCGCCTGCTCCAGGCTCCGGCTCCACCACAGGATCAGGCCGCTCACGGCGGCCAGCACGATCAGGACCTTCACCGGTACGGCCCACGCGCGCCCCGCGGCGACGTCCAAGCCGATCGAGTACGGCGCCCCGAGCGGCGTCCACCCACCGGCCTCGGCGAGCGCCGCCACGTTGTCCCAGTCGGCCCGATTCACCAGGCCGAGCAGGAGCAGCTGCAGCGGCCCGGCCGAGGCGGCCACCACGGCCAGCAGGATGGTGGCCAGGTCCCGCGCCCGCCGGGACCGCAGCGCGGTGGCGAACGCGCTGGTCACCGCCCGGCTCAGCAGCACGCAGAGAAGCAGCCCGCCGAGCACTCCGAACGCCTCGGTGACCGCAGCCACCGGACCACCCAGCCGCGCGCAGGTGTGCACCATGCCGGCGGTGGCCGCGAGGGTGGCCAGGGCCGGCAGCCCGACCAGGGCGGACGCGCCGAGCCCGGCGATCAGGGTGCGCCGGCGGAGCGGCAGCAGCGCGAACCGGGCCGGGTCCAGCGTCTCGTCCACGCCGAAGAACAGCAGCGGCAGGAAGAGCCAGCCGAGCATCAGCAGCGCGCCGCCGAACGGCAGCAGCATCCCGGCCGCCCGCCCGTCGTGCAGCGCCCCGGGCAGCGCGAACCCGGCGTAGCCCAGCACCGCCAGCAGGGTGGCGGCGCCGGCGCCGGTCAGGAACAGCGCCACCCGGGCCGGGCGGCCGCGCAACCCGTTCGCGGTGAGCCGGAGTTTCAGCCGGACGAACGGCCACACCCCGGGCTCGCCGGTCAGAGCCACGCCAGCTCCGAGCCGGTGGCCACCCGGCCGCCCACCACCTGCACGAACACGTCCTGCAGCGGGCGACCGGCGCGGACCGTGTCGAGCGTGCCGTGCATCCGGAGCACGCCGTCCGACATGATCGCGACGTGCGAGCAGAGCCGCTCGACCACCTCCAGCACGTGACTGGAGAAGACCACCGTGCCGCCGCCGGCCACGTACCGCTGCAGGATGTCGCGGATCAGCGCGGCCGACACCGGGTCCACCGCCTCGAACGGCTCGTCCAGCACCAGCAGGCGCGGGGCGTGCAGCAGCGCGCAGGCCAGGCCGATCTTCTTCTTCATCCCGGCCGAGTAGTCGATCACCAGGGTGCGGTTGTCGACGCCCAGCTCCAGGACGTCGAGCAGGTCGCGGGCGCGCTGGTCGACCACGGTGGCCGGCATGCCGCGCAGCAGACCGTGGTAGGCCAGCAGCTCCGGGCCGCTCAGCCGGTCGAACAGCCGGGCGCCGTCGGGGAGCACGCCGACCAGGGACTTGGCCTGGGTGGGGGCGTGCCAGACGTCGTACCCGAGCAGGAAGGCCTGACCCGCGTCGGGCCGCAACAGGCCCACGGCCATGGAGAGAGTGGTGGTCTTGCCGGCCCCGTTGGGGCCGAGCAGGCCGTAGAACGACCCGGCGGGCACGTCCAGGCTGACCCCGGCGACCGCGAGCTTGGTGTCGAAGCGCCGGACCAGCCCGCGCAACGACATCGCCGCGGGTGGCTCGGGCGGGCGAGGTGCCGGGGCCGTCATGTCTACGGACGCTAGCCGGGCATCCGGGCCGCGACCAGCCGGAACATCCGGCCGGCGGCACGTTGCGGCGGTCCGGGCAGAACGGCGTGCCGGTTCGGCCGAATCCGGCGCATTCCACAATGGATATCCGGTACGACGATAAGTTCAGTTAATTGACATTTTCGAGTGGCTGTCACGCTGGTCACAGCGCTCTGTTTCCGCTTGCTCGATCGACGCGGATCGGCGCAAGATCTGCGCGACCAGCGGAGATTCCGCGATGTGAAGCAGGGGTTGCGTCGCGACTTCTTTGCTGCGTCACAGAAATACCGGGTGCTATTTCCGGTGCCTGAAAGGGCCGGGTGTTCCGCGGCGAAACGGGGGAAACGCGGAACACCCGGACCCGATCAGCCGACCCGCTCGATCACCGCGCGGCGGATCAGGAATTTGCCCGGTTCGCGGACCAGTTCGAAGGCCGCGTTGTTGAGCAGCACGCAACTGCCCGAGGTGGTCTGCACGGTCACCGTGACGCTCTTGTTGTTGTCCAGGTTCGTGACCTTCAGCCGGGTGCCGACCGGGAAGGTGCCGCTGGACGCGAACGGCTCGCCGGCCTCGCCGGACAGCGTCACGGTCGAGCCCTTGCAGACGACCTCGCCGGCCCCGGTGCCGTTGGCGGCGCCGGCCGGGGCGCTGGTCGCCGTCGCCTGCTGAGCCGGCGGCTTCGTCGCCTGCTGAGCCGGCGGCTTGGTGGTCGGCTTCTGGGCCGGCGCGGCCGGGGCGGCGACGTTGCCGGTGCAGCCCGCCTCCCGCCGCTGCAGGTTGATCAGGTCGACCACGGCCTGCCGGTTCGCCAGCACGGCGTCGGTCTGCGCGGTGGGATGCGCCCGCTGGTCGGCCATGAAGGCGAGGTTCTCGCGCAGCGACTGGTCCAGGCCGCCGCAGTTGGTGGCGGCGTTGCTCATCCCGGTGCCGACGGCCAGCGCGCCACCGGCCAGGGCGGCGATCGCGACGCCGATGGCAATCTTGCGGTTGCGCCCGGTAAGTCCCTGCTGTGCGTTCCTGCGTGGTCTCCTCATGCCCATCAGTACGAGGCGGGAATTCGGCGCGGCCGAGGGTCGTACCTTAAAGATCCTTAATTCCTGAGCGACTCCGGAGCGTGCAGCCGCAGCATCGTCGCGCCCACCTCCGGCGGCACGCGGCGGCTGGTCAGCAGCGACACGACGACCATCACCAGGAAGGCGAGCGGCACCGTCCAGGCGGCCGGCTGACCGACGAACTCGGCCAGCCCGCTCGGCAGCTCCGCGCCGAACACCGTGACGAAGACCGCCACCACCGCGGCGCCCCCGCCGATCAGGATCCCGGCGATCGCCCCGGCGTCGGTCAGTCGCCGCCACCAGATGCCCAGCACCAGCAGCGGGCAGAAACTCGACGCGGCCACCGCGAACGCCAGGCCGACCACCCGGGACACGTCCATGTCGGACACGAACAGCGACATGCTGATCGGCACCACCGCGGCCAGCAGCGTGGCCACCCGGAAATCGCGCACCGACCCGGACCGGCCGGGCCGCAGCACGTCCGTGAAGATCACCCCGGCGACGCTGGTCAGCAGCCCGGACGAGGTGGACAGGAAGGCGGCCAGGGCGCCCGCGGTGACCAGCGCCCCGAGCAGCCGGCCCTGATGCCCGCCGCCCAGCGCGGCCTCCGGCAGCAGCAGCACCACCGCGTCGGTGCGCCCGGTCATCAGCAGCTGCGGCGTGTAGATCCGGCCCAGCACGCCGTAGAGCGTCGGCAACAGGTAGAACAACCCGACCATGGCCAGCACCACCAGGGTGGTCCGCCGGGCCGAGGCCCCGTCCGGGTTCGTGTAGAACCGGACCAGCACGTGCGGCAGCCCCATCGTGCCCAGGAACGTCGCCAGGATCAGTGAGTACGTGCCGAACAGCCCGGACTCGCCACCCGGCCGCAGCCAGTCGTCGCCGAACCGGGCGTCGACCGTGCTCACCCGCGGCACCGGATCACCGGCCTGGAACTGCAGCGTCGCGCCGGCGGCCACCGGCCCGATCCCGTCCAGCACCGCGTCCTGCTGGATCACCACGCTGGTCGCGGCCGGGAACACCGCACCGGCCGGTGGGGTCACCGCGGGCCGGCCGTCGGACTGCCACTGGAAGATCAGGAACAGGATCGGCACGGCCAGCGCGGTCAGCTTCAGCCAGTACTGGAACGCCTGCACGAAGGTGATCGCACGCATCCCGCCGAAGGCCACGTTGCCGGTGACCACCACGCCGATCAGAAGGGCACCCCAGGCGTACGAGCCGCCGGTCACCGTGGCGAAGGTCAGGCCCGCGCCCTGCAACTGGGGCAGCAGATAGAGGCAGCCGATGAACAGCACGAACGCGGTGGCCAGCCGGCGCAGACCGGCCGAGCCCAGCCGGACCTCGCAGAAGTCGGGCAGGGTGAACGCGCCGGAGCGGCGCAGCGGGGCGGCGACGAACAGCAGCAGGGCGAGGTAGCCGGCGGCGAAACCGACCGGGTACCAGAGGACCTCGACGCCGTACCGCAGGATCAGGCCGGCCACGCCCAGGAACGAGGCGGCGGACAGATACTCGCCGCTGATCGCGGCGGCGTTCCAGGACGGGCTGACGCTGCGCGAGGCGACCAGGAAATCCGAGGTGGTGCGGGCGAAGCGGAGGCCGTACGCGCCGATCGCCACGGTCACCAGGACGACGATCACCAGCCCCGGTACGAGGTAGGGGTTCATCGTTCCGGGCGGCGGATCACGGCGGCGAAGTCCTGCTCGTTGCGCTCGGCCCAGTGCACGTAGGCGGCGCCGACCAGCACCAGGAACGGGAAGGAGAGCACCCCGAGCAGCACCCACGGCAGGTGCATGCCGAACACCTTGAGCCCGCCCACCGCGGGCGCCACCGCGAACAGCAGCGGGAGCGCGCCGAGCCCGGCCACCACCACCAGCGCCAACCGCAGCGCCAGCGCGAGCTGCGCGCGGACCAGGCCTTTCACCAACGCCTCGCCGACCGGGGTCTGCTCGGCGAGGTCGGTGCGCGCCGGGTCGGCGGGACGGCGGGCGGCCGTCGCGTCGCCCAGCACCACCCGGGTGCGCGGGGGCGGCGGTGTGTCGGCCATGTCCGGCAGTCTTGCCGCCCCCGGCGGAATGTCAATAGCCGTACCGCGTCCGCTCGCATCGGTCCGGGTTGATCGGGTGCGGATCGTCGCCGATCAACGTCAGTGCGGTGGCCCGGCCCAGGTTCCAGGTCCGCCAGCCGTCCTCACCCCGGTTCAGGCTCAGCTGGTAGAGCACGCAGGTGCGGTCCTCCGGGTCGGCCAGCCCGTCGATCGCCGGCACCGCGTCCAGCGACAGGTCGGCCAGGTAGCCGACGTCGACCCGGCCGGCCGGGCGGTCCACCTGGTTGCGGGCGATCAGCAGGTCCGGGTTCGCCGCCGCCAGGCCGAGCAGGGCCAGCACCCCGGCGCCGATCGCGGCCCGGGGCAGCCACGGTGCCCGGATCCGGATCCCGGCCACCAGGACCAGCAGCAGGATCACCCCGAACCACACCTCGCAGCGGGCGACCAGCAACCGCAGCCGGGTCAGGCCGTAGGTGTCGATGTACACCTGCATCCGGATCAGCGACGAGGCGACGATGACCAGGGTCAGCACGGTCAGCGTGCCGAGGATCGCGCGGAACACCGCCCGGTCGCCGGCCGTCCGCCGCGGCGCCCAGCGGGCTGCGCCGGCCAATACCACCAGGGTCAGCCCGGTGACGAAGCACAGCTGCCAGAAGCCGCCGCGGGCGTACTCGGCGTAGGTCAGGCCGGCCGTGCGCAGCACGTGCGACTCGCCGCCGAACAGCACTGCCAGCTGCACCGCGACGAAGGTGGCGAAGAGCAGGGTGAGCAGGCCCAGCGGCACGGCCCACTCCAGCCGGTTCACGGTGCGGCCCTCGGTGCGATCGAGATCGGTCAGGTTCGGCGGGGCGGCGCGCAGGAAGGCGGCGCCGCCCAGCACCGGCGCGGTGACGCAGCAGATGAAGATCCAGCGGAACACCCCGTCCACGCTGATCTCCGGCAGCACCGTCGCGAACAGGTCGGCGAACGCCGGGTCGGCCGACGCGAAGAGTACGCCGAAGACCACCAGCAGCAGGACCGAGACGGCCAGGGTGCCGATCACCCGCATCGGCGCCGGGCCGCCACCCGGCCGGCGCATCCGCGCCAGACCACGACCCAGCCAGGGCGCGGACCGCAGGATCGCCACCGGAGCCATCAGGTACGTGGTGGCCACCGCCCGCATCGACCGGCCGGCCCCGATCGCCAGCGCGAAGGTGATCGTCGAGGTCAGCACGCACAGCGCGAAGAGCCAGCCGGCGGCGCGGAACGTACCCACCCCGAGCAGGGCCACCGTGGCCACCGCCCAGAGCGGCCGGTCCCAGCGCACCGGTTCGGCCGGCCGGGGCACCAGCACCGGGATCGTGCTCGCCGCGGGCCGGGCCAGGAGCAGGGCGATCGCGCCGGCCACCGCGGTGACCAGCCAGCCGACGCCTACCTGGCCGAGCGGCAGGCTCAGCGCGGCGACCGCGGTGGCCGCGCCGATCGCGACGACGGTGCTGGCGGAGGCCGGGCGGGGCGGTCCGGGCATGCGACGGCCCCAGAGCGTGACGTCCGGCCAGGGTCCGTGCAGCGGCCCATTTAGGGGGATTTGTGCCTTGTGGTGGGCTGGAGGTGCCAGGGACATGTCGGATCAGTCCTTTTCTGAGCTGCTACAGGGGCAGGCGCACGTGGATGTGGCAGCCGCGGCGCCCGGCCGGCTCGGCCACCGCGATCGTTCCGTTGTGGAGCTGGACCACCCAGCGGGCGATCGCCAGACCCAGGCCGGTGCCGCCCCCGGTCGGGCGCTCACCCCGGGTGAAGCGTTCGAAGACCCGCTCCCGGTCCGCCACCGGGATGCCGTCGCCCTGGTCGGTGACGACGAACAGCACCTGCTCGTCACGGCGCTCGGCGCGCAGCGTGACCAGGCCGCCGGACGGGCTGTGCCGGGCCGCGTTGTCCAGCAGGTTCGCGAAGACCTGGTGCAGCCGCTGCCGGTCGCCGGGCAGCACCAGGGCCGGGGCGGCCACCTCGAACCGGACGTCCTGGCCGGTGCCGCCGGCGTTCACCTTCGCCTCCCGGGCCACCTCGTCCAGGAACTCCGGCACGTCGATCAGCTCCCGGTGCATCGGCACCACGCCGGCGTCCAGCCGGGACAGGTCCAGCAGGTCGGTGACCAGGCGGCTGAGCCGTTCGGTCTGGGTCAGAGCGGTGCGCATCGTCTCCGGGTCGGTGTCGGCCACCCCGTCGACGATGTTCTCCAGCAGGCCGCGCAGCGCGGTGATCGGCGTCCGCAGCTCGTGCGAGACGTTCGCGATCAGCTCACGGCGCTGCTGGTCGGCGGCCGCCAGATCGGCGGCCATCTGGTTGAACGCCTCGGCCAGCTCGCCCACCTCGTCCTGTGACCGGGTGCGGATCCGGCGGGTGTAGTCGCCGCGGGCCATCGCCCGGGCCGCGACCGTCATCTCGCGCAGCGGAACGGTCGCGCCGTGCGCCATCACCTGCAGGGTGACCAGGCCCAGCGCGGCCGCGATGCCGACCCACAGCACGTCGACCCGGTAGAAGTCGATGCTCCACAGGAAGACCAGCAGGCCGATGCCGCCGGCGAAGCCCAGCGCCAGCGACAGCTTCGCCTTGATCGAGCGCACCGGGTCCAGCGGGCGTGGCAGCCAGCGGAACAGCCGGGCCGCCACGTCGTGGATCAGCTGCATCAGCCGGGCTCTCATCGATCGACTTCCAAGGCATAACCAACCCCGTGCACGGTACGGATGAGGTCCGCCCCGAGCTTGCGTCGCAGCCCCTTGATGTGGCTGTCCACGGTCCGGGTGCCGGAGGCGTCCGCCCAGCCCCACACCTCGGCCAGCAGCCGTTCCCGGGGCAGTACCGTGCGCGGCGCCCGGGCCAGATGCACCAGCAGGTCGAACTCGGTCGGGGTGAGGTGCCGCTCGGCGCCGGCCCGGAGCACCCGGCGCTCCGCCTGGTTGATCTCCAGGTCGCCGAACCGGAGCGTCGGCGGGCCGGCCGGCTTCGGCGCCGGAGCGACCTTGTGGACCCGGCGCAGCAGGGCGTGCACCCGAGCGGCCAGCTCGCGCATCGAGAACGGCTTGGCCATGTAGTCGTCGGCGCCCACCGCCAGGCCGACCAGCAGGTCGGTCTCCTCGCCGCGGGCGGTGAGCATCAGCACCGGGGTCGGGCGTTCGGCCTGGATCCGGCGGCAGACCTCGAGGCCGTCGAAGCCGGGCAGCATGACGTCCAGCACGATCACGTCCGGCGGGGTGCGCCGGGCCGCCTCGACCGCGCCCGGCCCGTCCCCGACGATCTGCACCAGAAACCCTTCGGCGCGCAGCCGGGCCGCCACCGCGTCCGCGATAGCCCGATCGTCCTCGACGACTAGAATCCGCCGCTCGGTCGTCTCCACGCGCCCCACCCTCCGTCCGTGCCGTGCTTCCCCGTGCCGTGCTTCCCGTGCCGTGCCTTTGTCCGGGCAGTGCTTCCCGCGCGGCCTTGCTTCCGTGCGGCCTAGCTTTCCGCGCGAGCGGTACCTCCGGCGCGGCCTTGCTTCCGCGCGGCCTTGCTTTCCGTGCGAGCAGTGCTTCCCGCGCTGCCTTGCTTCCGTGCGGCCTAGCTTTCCGCGCGAGCAGTGCTTGCCGCGCGGCCTTGCTTCCGCGCGAGGAGTGCTTCCCGCGCGGGCCTTGCTTTCCGTGCGGGCCCGTTCCTCGCGGCCATGCCGGGGGCTGTGCTCCCGTGCCGTCCGCAGCCGTGCCGGGTGTCTCTGTCCGGCCGTGTTCGGCTGCGCCCGTGCGTGTCCTGCTCGTTTTGCGCCTTTGGTGACGCGCCGGAGCCTGCTTGCTTCGCGACGCGGGCCGGTGCGCCCCCGTGACTCACCGGCCGCGCCGCGTGGCCAGCAGCTTATTGACCGGTCGCGGAGGGCTGGAGGTGGAGTTGTGAACAACTTGTGGAGATGATGGCCGGATGGCGTTCACGGTGGAGGTGGAACGGCGCTTCCGCGCCCGGCAGGGACTGACCGCCGCGGTCCGCTCGGTACTGACCCCGGGTGAGCCGGTGCCGGTGCTGCTCCGGATCGGCGTGGACTTCGAGGATGCCCAGCTCAGCGACCGCGGCTGGTTCTTCGACACGGACGTGGCCGGCGACCTGCTGGACAAGTATTGCGCCGAACTGGCTGGCACCACCTGGACAACCTTGTTCCCGTTCCGCCCGACCTTCGAGCTGGTAGCCAGGGACCTCTACGACCGACTCTCCCCCCAGATCCCCCAGCTGACCTTCGTCGAACTCCGAGACGAAGCCTTCGGCACGGTCACCCGCTACCGCCCGTCCCCGCAATCACCCAAGTAACCCGCCGCGCCGCCACCCCGTCCCGGCCGCCACCCCGTCCCGGCCGCCACCCCGTCCCGGCCGCCACCCCGCTCCTGGCCACCACACCTCCCGGCCGCCGCGCCGCTCCCGGCCACCGCCCGCTCCCGGCCACCACACCTCCCGGCCGCCGCGCCGCTCCCGGCCACCGCCCGCTCCCGGCCACCACACCTCCCGGCCGCCGCGCCGCTCCCGGCCACCGCCCGCTCCCGGCCACCACACCTCCCGGCCGCCGCCCCGCCCCCGGCCACCGCCCGGCCACCGCCCGGCCACCGCCCGCGCTCCCGGCCACCGCCCGCTCCCCGCCACCACACCCTCCCGGCACCACACCTCCCGGGAAGCGCATCGTCGCGGGCTATCACTCCGTCACCCGCCGTCGCGCCGCCCGGAGCGCCCACCGCCCGCTGCGTCACCGCTTTCCGCGGTCAACTGGTCACGTCCCGCTTCGCTATGCCGTCTCGCGCGGCTATGCCGAATCGGTGCTGCGCCGCGCCGCTACGTCGTCGGCACGCTGTTGATCAGCGGAAATGTTTTCCACAGGGAGGCCACGGGCGAGGACCGCCGATTAACGGGGGACTCAAGTTATCCCCTGTTGCCTGTGGATAACTCTGTGGAGAAGCCTGTGGGGCTGTGGATAAGCGTGTGGATTAGCGGGTCCAGTCGTGCTTGGCTGAGCGGATCAGACGATCTTTCAGCTCTCGGGTGTGGCGGCGGCTGACCGGCAGTTCCACTCCGTCGACCGCGACCACGTAGCCCGAGCCGGTCAGCCGCAGCTCGGTGACCAGGCGCAGCTGGACCAGGTAGGAGCGGTGGATGCGGACGAAACCGGCGTTCGCCCAGCGCTCGGCCAGCGTGGCGAGCGAGACCCGGACCAGGTGCGAGGCGTCCGCGGTGTGCAACCGGGCATAGTCGCCCTGCGCCTCCACCCAGCGGACCGAGGAGCGCGGCAGCATCCGGGTGGTGCCGGCCAGCTCGACCGGGATGGCCTGCTCGTCCGGAACGACCGCCGGCGCCGGCGCGGTCCGCGACCCGGCGACTCTGCGCAGCGACTCGCCGAGCCGCTCGGCCCGCACCGGTTTCCGCACGTAGTCGGTCACCCCCAGGTCGAACGCGTCGACCGCGCCGTCGTCGTAGGCGGTGACGAAGACGATCGCCGGCGGATGCGCGAACCGGCGCAGGATCCGGGCCAGCTCCATGCCGTCCAGACCGGGCATCCGGATGTCCAGGAAGACCGCGTCCACCTCGGTGTCCCGCAGCACCCGCAGCGCCTCGGTCGCGTCCCCGGCCCGGTGCACGTGGGCCACCCGCCCGTCCGCGTTCAGCAGATAGGCCAGCTCGTCGAGCGCCGGTGGCTCGTCGTCCACCGCCAGGACCACCAGGCTCATGCGCGCACCTGCGGATGGAATTTCGGCACTCGCATGCTCACCTTCGTCCCCGCGCCGGGGGCGGTCTCGACGATCAGGCCGTGATGATCGCCGAACACCGACCGCAGGCGCTCGTCCACATTGACCAGACCGACGTGCTGGCCGTCGTCGCCGTCCGCGCTCTCCAGGGCGAACACCGACGGATCCATGCCGACCCCGTCGTCTTCTACTGTGATGTGACACTCGGCGCCGGCGTCACGGGCTTCGATGCTCACCATACCGACGCCGGGTTTGCGGGAGAGGCCGTGGCGGACCGCGTTCTCCACCAGGGGCTGCAGGCACAGGAACGGCAGGCCGACCGGCAGCACCTCGGGCGCGATCTGCAACCGGACCTGCAGCCGGTCGCCGAACCGGGCCCGCTCGATGGTCAGATAGCGGTCGATCGAGCGCAGCTCCTCGGCCAGCGTGGTGAACTCGCCGTGCGCCCGGAACGAGTACCGCGTGAACTCGGCGAACTCCAGGATCAGCTCCCGCGCCCGCTCCGGGTCGGTACGGACGAACGAGGCGATCGCGGTCAGCGCGTTGTAGATGAAGTGCGGGCTGATCTGCGCGCGCAGCGCCCGCACCTCGGCCCGGGCCAGCCGCTCCCGGGACGAGTCCAGCTCGGCCAGCGCCAGCTGCGAACCGGCCCAGCGGGCGGCCTCCAGCGCGGCCTGCACCAGACCCGGAGCCGGCTGATCGTCGGCGACCGCGACCAGGGCGGCCGAGGCGGCGCCGTCCGGGCCGGGCAGCGGGGCCACCACGGCGCCGCGCACCACGCAGTCAACCCGGTCGCAGGGCAGGTCGGAGGCGGTCAGCACGATCGACCGGTGGGTGCTCAGGGCCCGCTGCGCGGCAGCGGTGAGCTGCTCGGTGTGGTGGTGGCCGCGGCCGTCGAAGGCCAGGCAGCGCTCGGCGTCGGCCAGGCTGAGCCCGACCGCGCCGACCAGGGTGCGCAGGTGACGAACGGCCTTGGCGGCGGTGGCCTGGGTCAGCCCGGCACGCAACGGCTCGGCGGCCAGGGACGCGGTATGCAGCACCTCATAGGTCGCGCGCTGCATGGTCGTGGCGATCCCGCGCCGGGCACGCAGCCGTAGGACGGCCACCACCGCGGCGGCCAGCGCCGCCAGCACGGCGACGACCGCCAGCACACTTCCGATCTGCCCAGCCACGGCACAGATCCTGACGCCTCGGAGCGGTCTACGCCATGCCCTCTCGCCCGCCTGTGGATAACCGGCCGCCCGCTTGCGGTTCGCACTTCGTGGCCGACCGCTGTTCAGAGCTTTCGGTACGCCCGCAGCTTCCAGTTCGGACATCGCGGGCTGTCCACTTGAGGCCGCCGCCAGGGTTTTCGGTGACCAGCCGCGGACAATGAAGGGTGCGGCGATCGTTCTGGACGCGTCAGCGGCCAGATCGCCGTGCCCGGCTCGCGCGGGAGCATGCGGTCCGCACCCCAGCGGACGCGCGTCCATGAATCTGCCGGTCTTAGTAAGCGCCCTTGCGCTTCAGGACCACCCAGATCGTGCGCCAGAGAATGCTCAGGTCGTAGGTGAGCGACCAGTTGTCGACGTAGTACAGGTCCAGCCGGACCGCCTCGTCCCAGGACAGGTCGGAGCGGCCGGAGACCTGCCAGAGGCCGGTGATGCCCGGGCGGACCAGCAGGCGGCGGCGGACGTCGCCCAGGTAGTCGCCGTCGTCGGCGGGCAGCGGGCGCGGGCCGACCAGCGACATCTCGCCCTTGAGCACGTTGATCAGCTGGGGCAGCTCGTCCAGCGACGTGGCGCGCAGTTTCTGGCCGAAGGCGAAGATGCGCGGGTCGTGCTTCATCTTGAAGAGCATGCCGTCGGACTCGTTGAGCTCTTCGAGGGTGGCCTTGCGCTCCTCGGCGTCCACATACATGGTCCGGAACTTCCAGACCTTGAACGTGCGGCCGTCGTGGCCGACCCGGGTCTGCCGGAAGAAGACCGGGCCCGGGTCGGAGAGCCGGATGCCGAGCGCGATGATCCCCAGGATCGGGCTGATCAGCAGCAGGCCGAGGCCGGCGGCGACCCGGTCGAGCAGGTTTTTCACCAGCCAGCCGGGGCCGGAGAGGGTGGGCTCCTCGACGTGCAGCAGCGGCAGGCCCTCGATCGGGCGGATGTGCACCCGGGGGCCGGCGATGTCGGTGAGCTGCGGCGCGACCACCAGGTCGACGCCGGTGCCCTCCAGCTGCCAGGCCAGGCGGCGCAGCTCGCCGGGCTCGGCGCTGGCCGAGCCGCAGACCGCGATGGTGTCCGCGCCGACCTCCCGGACCAGCGAGAGCACGTCACGGCCGGCGTAGACCGGGACCGGCGTCTCGATGCCGCGGGCGGCCGCGTAACCGTCGGTGATGTGGATGGCGACCGGGATCAGGCCGGCGGCCGGGCTGCGGGTGACCGCGGTGTAGACCTCGAGCGCCTCGGGCAGCGTGCCGACCAGGATCATCCGGTGCGCGCCGTGCCCGGTGCGGCGTCGGGCCAGGTGCAGCACCTGGCGTGCGGTGACCCGGCAGAGCAGGATGAACAGCAATGCGCAGAGTGACACCGTGGCGACCGTGCCGCGGGACAGGTCGGTCTTGGTGGCGAAGGCGAGCAGCGACACGGCGGCCACCACGGTGACCGAGGTGCGCACGATCCGCTTGAACTCTTCGCTGCCCAGGCCCAGGTAGCGGCGGTCGTAGGTGCCGTTGGTCCAGAGCAGCAGCAGCCAGCCGAGCGGCAGGACGACGTAGGCGAAGAAGCTGAACAGGTCGGCGCCCTGCAGGAACAGCCAGCTCTTGTCCTGGAAACCGCTCTTGGATTTCTCCAGGGACACGTCGGCGATCTTGCTGGCCGCCAGCGTGGAGATCAGGTCGAGGAAGACCAGGGCCGCGGTGTACGGCCGGTGCCACCGGGAGAGCCGGCGGTGCTGGCGGTTCCACGCGGACCGGGGAACGCCGTTGCTCGGTGGCTGCTGCTGTTGTTGCGGCCACTCGAAGCTGTCGTACCCCACGGGTTTACTCCGGCTGCTGTCGGTCGTTGGGCGATGCAGGCTAGTCGTCACTTCGCCTACGTCCTCCCGCATCCGGAAAAAGATTACGCACCGCCACGACCTCGGGATCGTGGTCGGGTCCACCGGCACCCGTTCGCGTCACAACGGTATCCAGGGACCGGGCCACTATACCGATGGATCGGCCGGAGAGAAGGTGACGTTGTGGTAGCAATCCTTACCGCCACGGTCCGTAAGCGAGCGGTGGCGATATCGGCCGCGGCGGTCACCGGACCAACTTGGACAGGCGGCGGTCGGCGAGCGGTTTGCCACCGGTCTGGCAGGTGGCGCAGTACTGCAGGCTCTTGTCGGCGAAGGAGACCTCCCGCACGGTGTCCCCGCAGACCGGGCACGGCAGGCCGGTCCGGGCGTGCACCCGCATGCCGGCCCGTTTCTCGCCCTTGAGCTCGGCCGCCCGCTGCCCGACCGAGCGCTGGACCGCGTCGGTCTCCACTTCGCGCATCGCCTCGTAGAGCGTGGTGATCTGCTCGTCGGTGAGCTTGCCGGTCAGCGCGAACGGCGACATCTTCGCCACGTGCAGGATCTCGTCGGAGTAGGCGTTGCCGATCCCGGCCAGCACCTCCTGGTCGGTGAGCACGCCTTTGACCTGGCCGTTCCGCTCTCTCAGCCGGGCGGCGAACTCGTCGCGGCTGACCGCGAGCGCGTCCGGGCCCAGCCGGGACACCCCGGGCACCTCGGTCAGCGGGTCGCGCACCAGGTAGGCGGCCAGGGATTTCTGGGTGCCCGCCTCGGTCAGGTCGAAGCCGGAGCCGTCGTCGAGCCGCAGCCGGATGGCGATCGGGCCGCTGCCCGGCTTGAGCGGGGCCGGTGACTTGAACGCGTCCCGGTAGTGCAGCCAGCCGGCCCGGGCCAGGTGCACGACCAGGTGCACCTCGGGGCCGATGCCGACGTCCAGGAACTTGCCGTGCCGGCCGGCCGAGGTGATCGGCAGGCCGGTCAGCGCGGACGGCGCCGGGTCGTAGGTCTTCAGCGCGCTGAACGAGGACACCTCGAAGCGCTGCACGGTGTGGCCGACCGCGCGCTCCCGCAGGTAAGCGGCGAGCGCCTCGACCTCGGGGAGTTCGGGCACCCGTCCACGGTAGCGTTCTGACCCGTGAAGGTGGTGGTGGCACACAACCGGTACCGCGAGGCGATCCCCTCCGGGGAGAACGTCATCGTCGACACCGAGATCGAGCAGTTGCGCGCGTCGGGCCTGGAAGTGGTGTCCTTCCAGCGCAGCTCGGACTCGATCGGCGCGATGTCGGCGGGGCAGAAGGCGCTGTTGCCGGTCTCGCCGATGCTCGGTGTGGCGGCGCAGCGGGATCTGGCGGCGCTGCTCGAAGCGGAGAAACCAGATATTCTGCACTTGCACAACCCATATCCGCTTATTTCGCCGCGAGTGATCAGAACGGCCCACCGTTTCGGCGTCCCGGTCATCCAGACCGTGCACAACTACCGGCAGGTCTGCTCCTCCGGCCTCTACTTCCGGGACGGGCACAACTGCCACGACTGCCGCGGCAAGCTGCTCGGCTGGCCGGCGATCAAGAACCGGTGCTACCGCGGCTCGGCCGCGCAGAGCGCGATCATGGCCACCACCCTGGCCGTTCACCGCCCCACCTGGCGCTCGGTGGACCGCTACATCGCGCTGACCGACAAGATCGCCGCGCACCTCGCCGACTACGGCATCCCGGCCGGGCGCATCGTGATCAAACCCAACGGCCTCCCCGACCCGGGTCAGCCCGCCCCGCTCGGCGAGGGTTTCCTGTACGGCGCCCGGCTCTCCCCGGAGAAGGGCCTCGGCCTGCTGCTCGACGCCTGGCGGCAGCACCCGGACGGCGCCCTCGGCACGCTGCGCATCGCCGGCGACGGCGAGCTGCGCCCGCTGGCCGAGCAGGTCGCCGCCGAGCGCGCCGACGTCAGCTACCTGGGTCCGCTGGACCGGGCCGGGATGACCGCGGCGCGCCGTGCGTCGGCGGTCGTGGTCGCCGTCCCCACCTGGGAGGACGTGCTGCCCACGGTGGTTCTGGAGGCGATGTCGGCGGGCCGCCCGGTGCTCGGCACCGCGGTCGGCGGGGTGCCCTACATGATCGGCGACGGCCCGGACGCGGCCGGCTGGCTGGCCCGGCCGGAGGTCGGCGCGCTGGCCGCGGCGCTGCCGGTGGCGCGGGACGGCGCCGCCCGGACAGCGACCGCGGCGCGCGAGCGCTATCTGCGCCACTTCCATCCGGACGTGCTGACGAAGCGGCTGATCGAGGTTTACGCGGAGCTCAGCCGCGCAGGGCGGTCCGCCCGGTGAAGGCGATGCTGGCGGCCAGGAACCCCGCGTTCACCAGGGTGAACAGCGCGACGAACCAGACCGTCCACTGCGGAGCCACGGTGAGCAGCAGGCCGGCCAGGGCGATCACCGCGCCGTAATCGCGGACCAGCTTGACCGCCCGGACCGGCAGCGACCGGCTGGTCACCATGCTGGCCGCCTGCTCGCCGCCCTGCATCACCGAGGTGACCAGGTTGACCATCCAGGTGGCGGCGAACCCGGCGAGCAGCCAGGCCGGGGTGTCCGGCTCCTGCGCCTTGGCGACCGACGCGAGCGCGGCCACCAGGGCGGACTGCACGGCCACGTCGCAGAGCACGTCGAGCCGGCCGCCGGCCACGCTGGTCTGGCCGGTGACCCGGGCCAGCTGGCCGTCGGAGCAGTCGAACGCGTACGCCAGCTGCCAGCCGACCAGCGCGATCAGACCGATCAGCCAGCCCCACACCCGGCCGTCGGCGACCGGGCCGGCCGTCGCGATCACCACGAACGAGGTGAGACAGCCGATGCCCAGGTTGCCGATCGTCATCACGGTCGGGCTGAGCTTGTTCCGGTACGCGAAGACCGCCAGCCGCGCCCCGATCCGCTGGCTGACCGCCTCGCTGAACAGCCCGCCACCGCGGTTGACCGCGTAGTAGTCAGCCGCGGTGGGCGTGGCGCCCGGCTCAGCGGGCCGCGAGGGCGAGCTCATACTCGGCCAGCTGTCGGCGGATCTCGTCCGGCGACATCGCCAGATGCTCGAGGATGGTGTAGCGGTCCGGCCGGGTCCGCGGCGCGAACTCGATGACCTGCACGAACTGGTCGGCGTCCAGCCCCACGTCGGACGGGGTCCGGGGGAGCTGGTGCCGGGCCAGGCAGTCGGCCATCTGGCCGAAGCGACGCTCGTCGCCGCGCAGGAAGGTGCAGAACAGCGCGCCCAGCCCGGCCAGCTCGCCGTGCGAGGCGGTGTCCGGGAAGAGCGAGTCGGTGGCGTGGATGATCTCGTGACAGCCGCCGCTGCACGGGCGGCTGCTGCCGCTGACCGCCATCGCCAGGCCGCTGGAGATCAGCGCCTCGGCGAGCACCGTGACGAACGCGTCGTCGCTGAGGTCGCCGGGCATCGACAGGATCGCCTCGGCGCCCATCCGGGACAGCGAGGCGGCGATGCCGTCGACCGGCTCGCCGCGCACCTGGCGGCCCAGCTCCCAGTCGGCCAGCGCGCTGATGTTGCTGATCACGTCGCCGATGCCGGCCCGGTTGACCCGCTCCGGCCCGTTCTCCACGAAGTCCAGGTCGACGATCACGCCGAACGGGATGTGCACCCCGTACGACCCCTTGATCCCGTCGTTGATCAGGCTGGCCACCGGCGAGGCGATGCCGTCGTTGGCCAGGCTGGTGGCGACCGAGACCATCGGCAGGCCCCAGCGGCTGGCGGCGTACTTCGCGGTGTCCACCGTCTTGCCGCCGCCGATGCCGACCACCGCGTCGAAGTTCCCCGAGCGCAGCTTGTCGGCCAGCTCCAGGGCGGCGTCCAGGGTGCCGCCGGTGGTGACGTAGACGCTCGCCGACTGCAGCGACGGGCGCAGCAGGTCGACGATCCGCTCGCCCAGCCCGGGACCGACCACCACGGCGACGTCCCCGCCCGCCGAGATCCGGCCGTCCGCCAGGATCCGGCCGAGGTCGGCGACCGCGCCCCGCCGCACGTCGATGTGCAGCGGGGTCTGGACGCTACGGGCTAGTAGCGGCATGCGATGTCCCGGGCTTTCGCCAGGTCGTCGTGGTTGTCCACCTCGACCCAGGGCAGGTCGCCGATGGTCGCCGCGCGGACCTCGCCACCGCGGTTCGCGTACTCCTGGAAGCCGTCCTCGTAGTACAGGTCCGGGTTCCGCTCGAACGTCGTCTTCAGCGCGTCGGCCAGGGCGGACGCGGCGGACGCCTCGATGATGTTGGCACCGATGTACTCACCGAAGGCCTCGGACGGCTCCATCAGCTTGGTGATCTTGGTGAGCTGGCCGTCCGCGTCGAAGACGGTCTTCATCTCCTCGTCGGCCAGCTTCTTCACGTTGTCGACGGCGAGCAGGATGCTCGGGCCCCGGTTGGCGAGCAGCGTCTGCTCGACGCTGACCGGGTGCACGGTGTCGCCGTTGACCATCAGGGCGCCCTGCGCGAAGTGGTCCCGGGCCAGCCAGAGCGAGTAGGCGTTGTTCCACTCCTCGGCCTTGTCGTTGTGCACCAGGGAGATCTTCACGCCGTACTTGTTCTGGAACGCCTCGACCCGCTCCTCCACCGCGCTCGCGCAGTAGCCGACGACGATGGTCACGTCGGTCAGCCCGGCCGCGGCGAGGTTCCGCAGCGAGATGTCCATGATCGTGGTCTCCCCGTCGACCGGGACGAGCGCCTTCGGCAGCGTATCCGTGTACGGGCGCAGGCGGCGCCCGGCGCCGGCGGCAAGCACCAGACCGATCATGGGTGGGTCCTTCCAAGTGGAAAAGGGGTGTGCCCCGGAAGGATACCCACCGTTCACTTCTAAGCTGGCACCATGACCGCAGAGCAGCTCATCTCGTTCGCCCGTGGTGCTCCGTCGCTGGACATCGTCGACGTGGAGGGCCTGAAGGCCGCCGCGGCCCGTGCCTTCGACGCCGATCCGGCCGGGGTCACCGCGTACGGCACGTCCGTCGGTTACCTCCCGCTGCGGAAGTGGATCGCCGACAAACACGGTGTCTCGCCGGATCAGGTCATCGTGACCAACGGCTCGCTGCAGGCCGACGCGTTCCTCTTCGGCCACCTGGTGCAGCCCGGCGACGACGTGGTCGTGGAGAAGCCGACCTACGACCGCACGCTGCTCAACCTGCAGAATTTGGGCGCCAAGGTGCACCAGGTGACGCTGCGGCCGGACGGCATCGACATCGACGAGCTGCGCACGCTGCTGGAGTCCGGGGTCCGCCCGAAACTGGCGCACATCATCCCGAACTACCAGAACCCGGCCGGTCTCACCCTCTCCGCGGAGAAGCGCCGGGCGCTGCTCGCGCTGGCCGAGCAGTACGAGTTCATCATCTTCGAGGACGACCCGTACGTGGACATCCGGTTCCGTGGCGAGCCGCTGCCCTCGATGCTGTCGATGGACACGAACAACCTGGTGGTGCACGCCTCCAGCTTCACCAAGACGGTCTGCCCCGGCGTGCGCGTCGGCTACCTGGTCGGCCCGGCCGCGCTGATCGACGCGATCGCGAAGAAGGCGACCAACCTCTACATCTCCCCGGGCATGGTCTCCGAGGCGATCGTCCACCAGTTCTGCGTCTCCGGCGACATCGAGAAGTCGGTCCAGAAGGTCAGCTCGGCTCTGGGCGAACGGGCCAAGGTGCTGGCCGAGTCGATCCGCAAGCACATCCCCGGCGCCACCTTCACCGAGCCGGACGGCGGTTACTTCCTCTGGGTGGACCTGCCCGGCGACGTCGACGTGGACAAGCTCTTCCCGGCGGCCATGAAGAAGGGTGTCGCGATCGTCAAGGGCAGCGACTTCCTGCTGGAGGGCGGGCACAGCTCGGTGCGCCTGGCCTACTCCGCGGTCACCGTGGACCAGATCGACGAGGGCGTCCGGCGGCTCGCCGCGGCCATCGACGAGGTTCGCGCCTGAGTCACGCGTTTCCGCCCGGGCGGTTCGGGGAACACAGGAACCGTCCGGGTGGGCCGCGAATGGTCTGACCCCCCGCCGACCGACGGCGGCCCGCCCGGCCGTACTCCCCGCCTCCCCGACGAAGTAGCCTCGATTGGTTTGTCGGGGACAACCGGGGGAGGTTGGCATGAGCGACCGCGAGAACACCACGTGGGGTCGTGGCCGGCCGTTGTCCAAGGCCTGGGCGGCCCGGGCGATGAACCGTTTCCTCGGCTCCACGGACGCCGGTCAGCAGTCCGGTGAGGCCGGTCCGGACGGCTCCGCGGTGGTCGACTGCGGGGTCTACGTGGCCGGCGAGCGGATTCCCGGCGCGTTCACCCCGGACCAGGCGTTCGCCGAGGCCCGCCGGCGCGACGACGCCTTCGTCTGGCTCGGCCTGCACCAGCCGTCCGAGCACGAGATGACGACCATCGCGCAGACCTACGGGCTGCACGAGCTGTCCGTCGAGGACGCCGTCAAGGCCGAGCAGCGGCCCAAACTGGAGCAGTTCGGCGACGTGCACTTTCTGGTGCTGCGGACCGCGCGGTACGTGCCGCACCAGGAGCTGACCGAGAGTTCCCAGGTGGTCGAGACCGGCCAGATGATGATCTTCATCGGTGACCGGTTCGTGATCACCGTCCGGCACGGCGACGCGTCCGAGATGTCGCCGGTCCGCGCCGACCTGGAGAAACAGCGCGCCCAGCTGCTGGAGCAGGGCCCGTGGGCGGTGGCCTACGCGGTCACCGACCGCGTCGTCGACCACTACCTCGAGGTGGCCGAGCAGGTCGAGGCGGACCTGGACCTGATCGAGGAGGGCGTCTTCTCGCGCGACAAGAGCGCCCCGATCCAGCAGGTCTACCAGCTCAAGCGGGAGCTGGTGGAGTTCCGCCGGGCGGTGGTGCCGTTGCAGCGGCCGCTCTCCGGGATCATCGCCAGCCAGGGCGTGGTGCCCAAGGAGATCCGCCGCTACTTCCGGGACGTGCAGGACCACCTGACCCGGACGGTGGAGCAGGTCTCCTCCTACGACGACCTGCTCAACTCGATCCTGCAGGCCCGGCTGGCCCAGGTGACCGTGGACCAGAACAACGACATGCGCAAGATCGCCGCCTGGGCCGGTATCGCCACGGTGTGGACCGCCGCCGCCGGCGTCTACGGGATGAACTTCGAGTACATGCCGGAGACCAAGTGGCAGTACGGCTATCCCGGCCTGGTGGCCCTGCTCTCAGTGATCACCGTCGTTCTCTATCGGGCCTTCCGCCGCAACGGCTGGCTGTAAAGTGACCGGGTGTCCGACCTGGAACGGTTGACCGGCGCCCTGATCGCTCACGACGCGGACCCGCCCCACCCGGCACTGCGCCGGCCCGCTCCGGTGGTGCTGACCGGGGTCCTGATCGCCGCGCTCACCGCAGGCGTCCTGGCGGCTTACGGCATGGTCACCGGCGCGGCCCTGGCCGAGCCGACCGATCCGACCGCGATCCTGCTCGACCGGCACTCCGGCGCCCGCTACGTCTACCTGGAGTCCGACCGCCGCCTGCACCCGATCCTCAACTACACCTCCGGCCTGCTGCTCGCCGCCGCGGAGAGCCCGCGGGTCAAAGCGGTGTCGACCAGGAAACTGGCCGGGGTGCCGCTGGGCGGGACACTCGGCATCCCGGACGCCCCGGACGACCTGCCGCTCGCCGGGAAGCTGCTGGACGGCGCCTGGACGGTCTGCACCGCGGGCGGCGCGGGCACCGTGCTGGTCGGGACGACCCCGACCGGCGGGACCGTCGCCGAGCAGGCACTGCTGGTCCGCGACCCGACCGGCCGGACCTTCCTGGTGCACGCCGGCCACCGGTTCCAGCTGCCCGCGGACCGGGTGGACGCCACGCTGCGCGCCCTCGGCTGGTATGGCCGCACGCCCGGCCCGGTCGCCACCGGCTGGATCGACGCGGTGCCGGCCGGTCCGGATCTGATCGCGCCCGAGGTGCCCGCCGCCGGCACCGCGTCGGCGCTGCCCGGCCGCTGGGTGGGTGAGGTGCTCACCGATTCCGCCGGGCAGTTCGCGGTGGTGCTGGGCGACGGCATCGCGGCGGTCACCGAGCTGCAGGCCCGGCTGCTCGGGCCGCCGATCGCAGTGGGCGCGGCATTCCGCGGGCTGCGGCCGTCCGATCGGGGCGTGCGGTCCGCCGCCGGCCTGCCGGCCGTGGTTCCTCCGATCGCCGAGTTTCCGGTACGGGCCTGCGTCACCCGCCCGGCGGACGGGCCGGCCACCGTACGCCTGAACCCGGCGGTCCCGGACGCCGGCCCGGTGCACGTGCCTCGTGGCCACGGCGCGGTGGTCACCTCGCCGGCCGGCCCGGTCCAGGTGGTCACCGACACCGGGCGGGCCTACCCGCTGGCAAGCGGCGACCTGCTGACCCGGCTCGGTTACCCCGGGGTGCGCCCGGTCACCGTGCCGGCCGAGCTGCTCGCACAGCTGCCGGCCGGCCCGCTCCTGGATCGGGAGCGGGCCGGCCGGCGCTGAGCTGTCCTACTTCGCCGGGTTGGTCTTCCCGGCCTGCTCGGTCGAGGTGCCGTTCGCCGTGGTGTAGACGGTCGGCTCCAGCGGCTCGAAGGCGGCGTCGTCCGCACCGGCCGGCGCCGGGTTGGGGGCGGCGTCGTACTCCTCCCACTGGGCCTCGCTGCGCCGCCTGGCGTACCACGCGGCGCCGATCCCGACGGCGGTGCCGAGCAGCGCGTACCCGGCCAGCTTGCTGCCCCGGCCCTTCTTGCGGCCGGTCGCCTTCGCCGCCTTGCGCTGCAGCTTGTCGGCGCGCTTACGCTGCTCCTTGAGTTCCTTCTTGCTGACCTTCTTGCCGGTCTTGCCGGCCTGCCGCGCGGTGTCGGTGGCCGCGGCGACCAGCGGGGTCAGGGCCGCGAGGGCGCTGTCCCAGCTCTGCGACGCGGCGTCCTTCGCCTTACCGGCGGCCGGCTGGACCCGCTCGACCGCGGCGTTGAGCCGGGGCCCGACGGTCGCGGTGGTCTCCTGAGCGGCGATCGAAGCGGCGCGCTTGAAGTGATCCACGCCCTGCCCGAGCTCGTTGCGCATCTTCGCGCTCCGGCGCTTGCGGCGCATCGTTGCGAACACCAGTGCCCACCTCCTGTGGTTTCTCCCAGCTCATGGTGCCTTCTCGGGTACCCCCGCGCGGCCGGATCAGTCACATGGGGGAGGATCCGACTGACGAGGCAGTTCCCATTCAACGCAGTTGGGAGTACCCGTGGCCGAGACGATTTACGCCACCCTGCACACCAACCACGGTCCGATCCGGCTTCAGCTGTTCCCGGACCACGCCCCGGCGACCGTCCGGAACTTCGTGGAGCTGGCCGAGGGCACGAAGGCGTACACCGACCCGCGCACCGGTCAGCCGGGCAACGGTCCGTACTACAACGGCACCATCTCGCACCGGGTGATCGCCGGCTTCATGGTCCAGATGGGCGACCCGACCGGCACCGGCCGGGGCGGCCCGGGCTTCCAGTTCGCCGACGAGTTCCACCCGGAGCTCTCCTTCGACCGGCCGTACCTGCTGGCGATGGCGAACGCGGGCCCCGGCACCAACGGTTCGCAGTTCTTCATCACGGTCGGCCCGACCCCGCACCTGAACCGCCGGCACACCATCTTCGGCCAGGTCGCCGACGAGCAGTCGGCCAAGGTCGTGGACTCGATCGCGAACACCCCCACCGGCCCGGGCGACCGGCCGCGTGAGGACGTGGTGATCGAGCGGGTGGAGATCGAGCGGGCCTGACCCGCACGGTACCTTTGGTGCCATGAGTGAGGCTCCGTCCACGTCACCGGTGTGCTATCGACACCCGGGCACGGAGACCATGCTCCGATGCAGCCGGTGCGAGAAACCGATCTGTCCGAAATGTATGAACGACGCGGCGGTCGGTTTCCAGTGCCCGGACTGTGTCAAGGACGGACGGCGTAGCCAGCGGCAGGCGCGCACCGCCTTCGGCGGGAGCCTTGTCGCTGGCCGCGCCGGTTACGCGGTGCGGTCCATCATCGCGCTCAACTTCCTGGTGATGGCCGTCTCGGTCGCCTTCGGCGGGCTGCGTGCGATCGCCGGCGCCGGCGGCTTCTTCAACACCGGCGGCGCCCCGACCCGGGTCACCAGGGCGTTCGAGGTGCTGGGCTACGCGCGCTACGGCGGCGATTGGCACGGCATCGCGGCCGGCGAGTGGTACCGGCTGGTCACCGCCATGTTCGTGCACTACGGCGCGCTCCACCTGCTGCTCAACATGATGTTGCTGTGGCAGATCGGCAGCTACCTGGAGGCCAAGTTCGGCCCGGCGCGGTTCCTGGCGCTCTATTTCCTGGCCGGTTTCGGGGGCAACGTCGCGGTCTACGCGCTGCAGGAGCCCTACATCCCCGCGGCGGGCGCCTCCACCGCGACCTTCGGCCTGGTCATCGGCATCATCATCGTCAACCGGCGGCTGGCACTGGACATCAGCTCGCTGGTCCCGCTGCTGGTGATGAACCTGATCTACACCTTCGCCCTGCCCGGCATCTCGGTCGAGGGCCACCTCGGCGGCCTGGCCGCGGGCGCCGCCGCCACCGTCGTGCTGGCCTATGCCAAGCTGCCGCACCGCACCGCGAAACAGGTGATCGGCTGCTCGATCCTGTTCGTGGTCCTGGTCGCCGTCGCGATCGCCCGCACCGTCCAGATCCTCAATTAGGATCACATTCGCCTTGTGGCGTACGCGCTAAGCGCGCAGCTCGGCGATCTCGGTCACCACGTCCTCCGGCATGGCGCCCAGCTCGTGCGCGCCGAAGAGGTAGACCGCGTCACCGGCGTCGATCTCCAGCAGCTCGCTGCGCAGGCCCCGCCGGGTGGTCCGGTCCACCCGCACCCGCTCGACCTGCGACCAGCTCAGCCGCCGCCGGCGGGCGAACCCGGTGACCACCGTGACGCCGTCCGCGTCGGCCGCGAGCCGGATCGGGACCACCAGGTCGCGCAGCGCCCAGACGAGCAGGGCCAGGGCGACCACCGCGGCCACCACCCAGCGCAGCCGGTCGCCGCCCCCGAACGCGACGGCCAGCACCACCACGGCGACCGCACCTATCAGCTTGGTGACCGGCAACACCGGTCGCACACGCCACTGCATGGGGACACTATGGCAGCACGACCGCTGTAATTCCTTATTCAGCAGCTCAGGCCGCTGCCTGCCCCGTTCACAGGCCGTTAATCAGGTCATGGACGTGATCTCGCGTACGTTCCTTCCCGCCACCACCGAAGCTGGCGTGGTCATCCCCAGCCGGCACCTCCCGATCGTCGAGCGTTGTGTCGATGCGGACGACGACGCGGTCCTGGTGGCCCGGTGCACCCGGCCGGAGGCCCCGCTCTCCGGCGACCACCTGCTGCTGCTCACCCGGCGCCGGCTCGTGGTCATCCAGAAGACGCCGGTGCTGCACCGGTTGCGCCTGCACCTGAACGCGAACCTGCGGCACCTGAGCAACGTCACCTGGCGCCCCGACCTGACCCGCCCGGCGCTGGAGATGGCGGCCACCGCGGTGGACGGCGTGCGCGAGCGGTTCCGGATGAAGTTCGCCGACACCGAGGCGGTGTGGCGCTTCGAGGGCGTGCTGCGCGACGTCTTCCTAGCCTAGGAACGCGGTGATCGACGTGCGCAGACCGGCCGCGTCGAGTCCGTGCGCCCGGGCGTGGTCCGCCCAGGTCCCGTAATCGCGGATCTCGGCCCGGCCCACGCCGAGGTGCAGCGCCCGGTGCGGGATGCCGCTCAGCGCCTCGCTGACCAGCCGGGCGGAGGTCCCGGCCAGGTACGGCTCGACAAGGATCACCTCGGCCCCGGCGAGCAGGCGCAGCCCCTCGACGTCCAGTGGCCGCGGGGTGTTGGTGTAGGCCACCGTCACGTCCAGGTCGCGGGTGGCGGCCAGCACCTGGTCGAGCATCGGCCCGACCGCCAGGACCAGCGGCCCGCCGCGCCGGAGCACCCGCAGCCGCCCGGCGTCGGCGTGCGCCCGCGCGTTCTCCTGCAGCCCGAGCCGGATGTAGACCCGGTCGTCGTGCCGGGCCGCGGTACGCAGCATCGCCGGGACCTCGTCGCGGTGCCCGGGCACCTGCACGGTCCAGCCGTCCAGGGTGTCGAGCAGGGCGACGTCGCCGGGGGACTGGTGGGTGTAGCCGGCGGCCGCCGCGTCGTACGACCCGCCGATGCTGACCAGCACCGCGCCGGTGTCCTGGTGCCCGAGGTCCAGCTTGATCTGCTCGTAGGCCCGGTCGATCAGGAACGGCGCGTAGGAGTGCAGGTAGGGCCGCATCCCGGTGAGCGCCAGCCCGCCGCCGACGCCGACCATCAACTGCTCCCGGATGCCCACGTTCAGCGCCCGGTCCGGGTGCCGGCGCAGCGCCGGGGCGAAGACGTCGGCCGAGATGTCGGCGAGCACCAGCGCGGTCCGCGGGTCCTCGTCGAGCAGTGCGGTGGTGGTCGCCACGAAGGTCTCTCGCATGATCAGCTCCACTTCGCCTCGACCGCGGCGACGACTAGGTGCGGCTGCTCACGCCGTACCGAAAGGGCTCTTTCGATCTGGTCGTGGTCGTGCCCGTCGACGAGCGCGACCGACCAGCCCGGGAAGCGCGCCGGGATGCCGCCGGGCCAGCCGTGCGTGGCCGACCGGTTGTCGATCACGATCGCGGTGAGCGGCAGCCGGATCGCGGCGGCGTACGCGATCGCCTCGTGGTTCGACCCCTCGTCCAGTTCCGCGTCCCCGAGCAGCACGAACGTCCGGGCCTCGGCGAACCCCTGGGCGCGCAGGCCGAGCGCGGTGCCGACGGCGAGCCCGAGACCGTGCCCGAGCGAGCCGGTGCCCACCTCGACGCCGGGGATCAACACCCGGTCCGGGTGGGTGCCGAGCCGGCTGTGCCACCGGCCCATCGTGTCCAGCCACTCGTCCGGGAAGAAACCGCGGTCGGCGAGCACCGCGTAGTAGGCGGCCGGCCCGTGCCCCTTGGAGAGCAGGAACCGGTCGCGGTCCGGCGCGTCGGCGGTCTCCGGGCTGACCCGCAGCACCCGTTCGTAGAGGACCCGCAGCACATCCACAGTGGAGTGCGCGCTGGGCGCGTGTTTCTCGTCGCCGGTGAGGCGTCGCAGCATCGTGACGGTCATGTCGGATAGGCTGCAACTTGAAGCTCACTTCAACTCAAGGGGAGCGGATGGAGACCCTCACCATCGGCGAGATGGCCGCCCGCAGCGGGGTGGCGCCCTCGGCGCTGCGCTACTACGAGCGGGAGGGCCTGCTGCACGCCGCGCGCACCGGCGGCAACCAGCGCCGCTACGAGCGGGCCGACCTGCGCCGGATCGCGTTCATCAAGATCGCGCAGCAGGTCGGGGTGTCGCTCGACGAGATCCGCGAGGCGCTCGCCGAGCTCCCGGAGAACCGGACGCCGACCAAGGCCGACTGGTCCCGGCTGTCCAGCCACTGGCGGCACCGGCTGGACGAGCGGATCGCCATGATGGAGCGGCTGCGCGACCAGCTGACCGGCTGCATCGGGTGCGGCTGCCTGTCGCTGCAGCGGTGCCACCTGATCAACCCGCGGGACCGGCTGGCGACCCGCGGCACCGGTCCGCAGATGATCCTCAACCCGCCGCGGGACTGACCGATCTTCCGGGGCGACCCCCATCGTCGTACCCCGTCAGGGAGATCCATGCGCACCACCCGACCGGGCCGCCCCGCGACCCTGCTCGCCGCCGGCCTCGGCACCCTGCTCTCGGCCGGGCTGGCCGCCCCGGCACACGCCGCCGGCGCCCCGGCGGAGGGCGTCTACCAGCTCGGGGCGAGCAGCGTGTTCGCCGGGCAGGCGGTCACCCTGACCCAGTTGTCGCTGACCGGCGACGAGGACGACTCGGTGCAGAACCGCCAGGTCGACTGGGGCGACGGCACGCAGGAGCCGATGGGCGACGCGGTGAGCCTGGCACACCGCTATGCCACCCCGGGCAGCTATCCGGTGAAGGTGGCGATCACCGACCTGGACGGGGACAGCGCCGGCACCGTGACCGACGGCGACACGGTCACCGTGGCGGCGGTGGGCGGGACGTACAAGCTGCTGGTCGGCACGGTGTGGAGCGGCCCGGAGGGCACCCAGGCGACGGCGCTGGCGCTCAGCGGCGTCCCGGCGGCCGCCGACACCGTGAAGATCGGCTGGGGCGACGGGTCGGTCAGCGAGGTGCCCCGGACCACCACCCGGGTGGTGCACACCTACCCCAAGGCCGGCACCCAGCAGGTGACCGTGACGCTCGCCGACGAGAACGGCGACTCGGCCGCCCGCGCGGTCGGCAGCGTCGCGGTGAAGTCGGACCTGACCCGGCCCTACATGACCGTCACCACGCCGGCGAAGAAGTCCAAGGCGTCGTCCTGGCGCACCGTCCGCGGCACCGTCGGCGACAAGGCCTCCGGCCTGCACCTGGCCGCGGTCGGGCTGGCCCAGGTGCACGGCCGGACCGAGTACTACTACAACGGCAAGAAGTGGGTGAAGGGACCGGCGGAGAACGCCAAGGCCTTCATCGTCCGGGCCGGCTCGAACGGCACGTGGTCCTTCAAGCCGGTGGTCGCGCCGGCCAAGGGCTCGCTGATCGTCTGGTACGCCGCGATCGACAAGGTCGGCAACGTTTACGCCCCGGTGGGCAAGCGGGTGAGCCTGACCGGCTGACCGGCTCGCGGAGGCCCGGCGGATGCCGGGCCTTCGCGCTGCTCACAGGCTTGCGGAGGATGTGGGATTCGAACCCACGATGAGTTTCCCCATACCGGTTTTCAAGACCGGCGCCATCGGCCACTAGGCGAATCCTCCCGTGGTGCCGCTCCAGTCTGCCAGACGTTCCGGGCGGGCTGTCGTTTGTGTCGGACCCGTGCGGCAAAGTCGATCCCATGCACGCCATCGTGATCGAGGACAAACAGCTGCGCTGGACCGAGGCGCCGGACCCGCAGCCGGGCCCGGGCGAGGTGGTCATCGACGTCACCGCCGCCGCGGTGAACCGGGCTGACCTGCTGCAACGCCAGGGGCACTACCCACCCCCGCCGGGCGCCCCGGCCTATCCGGGGCTGGAGTGCTCCGGGGTGGTCAGCGCGCTCGGGCCGGGTGTCGACGATCACCACGTGGGCGAGCGGGTCTGCGCGCTGCTGGCCGGCGGGGGCTATGCCGAGCGGGTCGCGGTGCCGGCCGGCCAGCTGCTGCCGGTGCCGGTCGGACTCTCCCTGGTGGAAGCGGCCGCGCTGCCCGAGGTGGCCTGCACGGTGTGGTCCACCGTGGTGGCCCACGACCGGCTCCGGGCCGGCGAGACGTTCCTGGTGCACGGCGGCGGCAGCGGGATCGGCACGTTCGCCGTCCAGCTGGGCCGGGCGCTGGGCGCGACCGTGCTGGTCACCGCCCGCTCGGCGAAACACGAGCGGCTGCGCGCGCTCGGCGCCGACCACACCATCGACTACCGGGAGCAGGATTTCGTCCAGGTGGTGCACGAGGTCACCGACGGCCGGGGCGCCGACGTGGTGCTCGACATCATCGGCGCGAAATATCTGGCGCGCAACGTCGAGGCGCTGGCCACCGGCGGCCGGATCTCGGTGATCGGCTTCCAGGGCGGCGCCCGCGCCGAGCTGGACCTGGGTGCGCTGATGGCCAAGCGCGGCACGATCTGGTCCGCCTCGCTGCGCGCCCGTCCGGTCGCCGACAAGGCCCGGATCGTGGCCGGCGTGCGCGACCAGGTGTGGCCGCTGGTCGCGGCCGGTCTGGTGAAACCGATCATCCACGCCACCTTCCCGCTCGCCGAGGCGGCCGAGGCGCAGCGCGTGATGGAGTCCAGTGACCACCTCGGCAAGCTGGTGTTGCTCCGCTGATCACCCGATCGAGGGAATATCCTCGCGGCGATATAGCCGATAAAGTCGGTTTTGCGGCGAGTCGCGACGGTGTCCGGCCGCGGCGAACCCAGCATGGACGGACAGCGCGTCCGACCCTCGGCCGCGCCTGAGGATCCGTTCGCTGGGGGACGCCGTGACGTACACACCGCACCGTGCCACGACCATTCGGGTGCTCGACCCGGATGACGACGGTGTGGACGAGTGGGCGCTGCGCTGGCGGGCGCGGATCTGGGTGGGCGGCGGCGTGTTCGTCGCCCTGGCCCTGATCACCTTCGGGATCTGGGCGGTGGCCACCGCCGACCGGCCGGCCGGCGGTCCCGCGGTGATCCGTGGCCTGCCCGCGGCCGGACCGGCCGACGCCGCGCCCGGCGGCTTCGGCATGCGGGTGCGGAACGTGCGGTGCGGCGTCTCCGCGATCGGCCCGGACGGGTTGGAACAGCGCGCCGCCGGGCAGTTCTGTCTGCTCGACGTGCGGGTCACCAACAACGGCTTGGAGCCGGAACTGTTCGACAGCGCCGCACAGCGGGTCTACGACACCAACGGTGCAGCGTACGCCGTCGCCGACGAGGCTGCGGTTTTTCTCAACGATGACAGTCCGACACTGCTCGACGAGATCGAGCCGGGATCCTCGGTGAACGGCGTCCTGCCGTTCGACGTACCGAAGAATGCCCAGCTCAGCGAGGTCTCGCTGAACGGGTCGTCGGCCACGCCGGGGATCCGGATGTCACTGCCCACCGCGGACTGACTGAGCCCCGTTATCTTTTCGAGATCGGGGGATTAATTATCTGAATCCAGCCACGCCGTATTTCAAGGTGTGTTGGCATGGTCCACGGAATACACAAAGTTGTCCGGGTTCCCATTGCCTTCCTTCGACGGCGGCAATAGCGCGGCGACGCACCTGGCGTCGCGCTGAAGATGGGATTCGCGTGAGTGCCCCGGGCCGATTTCGGAGGCAACACTGCACGGTACGTCCACTCGCCGCGTGCTGACCGTCGGCGCTCTCGCGCTGGCCGTCATCGCACCGGCCGTAGACCCCGCCGAGCACGGCGCGGAGGCGGTTCAAGCCCCGCCCGCACTGCCGGCGAACCCGGAGCCGGTGGCTCCGCACTCCGGGCACTTCTCCGGCGGAATCGTGGCCCCGGCCGGCGGTGGCATCGCCGCGCTCGGTGGCCTCGACGAGAGCCTCTACCAGCAGCGTCAGTCGGCCGCCGCGCGAGTGACCCGGGCCATGCAGCGCCGGGCAGCCGCGGTGCGGCCGGCGCCCCTGGCCCCGTTGCGGGCGCGCCCGGCGGCACCGCCGGCGACTCGGCTCCAGCCGGCCGCCCGGCGACCGGCCCCGCGCGCGGGGGTCCGGGTGGCCCGGGAGGCGCCCGCGCGGCAGGACCGCGGCATCCGGTCGTACCGGGCGCCGCAGCGGCGGCTCGTGGTGGCCCAGCGGCGGACCACGGTGTCGCACCGCGGCATGGTGCGCAAGACGGTCCGGCGAACCGTCGAGCGTCCGGTCCGGCGGTACGCCCGCGGCGGGATGAACGCGGTGATCGCGTACGCCCGGTCGCAGCTCGGCAAGCGGTACGTGACCGGCGGCGAGGGCCGCAGCGGCTTCGACTGCTCGGGGCTGACCCGGCAGGCGTACGCCCGGGCCGGGATGCGGCTGCCGCACTCGTCCCGCGCTCAGGCGGCGCGGGCCCGCAGCATCTCGCGCGCCCAGGCCCGCCCGGGCGACCTGGTGGTCGGGCGCGGGCACGTGGGCATCTACATGGGCCGCGGCATGATGATCGACGCCGGCAACCACCGGACCGGGGTGGTCTACCGGAAGATGTACCGCGGGCTCCGGGTGGAGCGGATCCCCGGCTCCTGACGGCTGTCGGGCCCTGTTGGGCCGGACAGCAGCCGGCACCCGCCAGGAGACGGGTGCCGGCTTGCTTGGCGCGCTGTCGCCCACCGATCGCAACCGAGCACGGGGATCTCTGCCGCACGCACCCGGTCGGATGTCTGACAGAAGCATCGCCGACCACCACGACGGCGGTGCGCACCACCTGTGCGTTTACCCGGACGGGTGACCCGGGCCCGCAACACTCGGGAAAGGCGGCCGACACGTCCGGCGGTTACTCTCGGCTCATCGTGGGAAAGCCAGATCAGTTAAGCCACTTCGCCGGAGGACCCCATGAGTCTTGACCGAGCTCTGGCCCCCGATCCGTACGACCTCCTGCCGCAAGTCCCGTCCTTCACGGTGACCAGCGCGGACGTGACGGACGGGCAGCCGCTCGACGAGCTGTACGCGCACACCAGCGTGGGCGGCAAAAATCTCTCGCCCCAGTTGTCCTGGTCGGGCTTCCCCGACGAGACGCGTGGTTTCGTGGTCACCTGCTTCGACCCGGACGCACCCACCGGCAGTGGTTTCTGGCACTGGGTGCTGGTCAATCTGCCGGTCTCGGTGACCGCTCTCGATCGCGGCGTCGACCCGTTGCCGGACGGCGCGTTCTGCGTCCGCAACGACTACGGCGAGCGCGGTTACGGCGGTTCCGCGCCGCCGCCCGGCGACCGCCCGCACCGGTACGTGTTCGCGGTGCACGCGATCGACGTGGACCGGTTGGAGGTGACCCCGGACGCGACTCCCGCGTACGTCGGGTTCAACCTGGCCTTCCACACCCTGGCCCGGGCCACGATCCGGCCGACCTTCGAGGTCCGCGGCTGACCGAGCACGCAGCGAGGCGCCGGCCAGCTGGCCGGCGCCTCGAATGCTGTGCGGGTGGGGTCAGCGCGGGGTGCGGGCCACCGCGAAGACCGACTGCCCGAACGGCGGCTTGACCAGCCGCTCGGCCGCCTTGGTCACCGGCAGCACCAGCGAGTCGTACACCTTCACCATCGGCCCCTCCTTCGGAGCCAGCTTGAAGATGCTGGTCGCGCCGTAGTAGCCGATCAGACCCAGCGCGTTCGCGTAGTGGATCTTCTCCATCTCCAGGCCGGCCTCGGCGAACGCGGCGCCCAGGGTCTTCTTCGTGTACCGCCGGATGTGCCCGGTGGCGATGTCGACCTGGCTCATCGCGAACATGAACGCCGGCACGATGATGATCACGTGGCCGCCCGGGCGGACCAGGTCGCGCATGCTGCGCAGCGCGCCGACGTGGTCCTCGATGTGCTCCAGCACGTTGTAGGACACGGCGGCGCTGTACTGCCCGGCGGCGTCCTGCGCGGGGAGCAGCATCTGCCGCACCTCGATGTTCGGGTGCTCGGCCATCCGCTCCTTGAGCAGCACGAGCCGGTCGGGGTCGGCCTCCGTCGCGGTGAACCGCGGAAGGTGCTCGGCCCACTCGATGGCGTAGTCCCCGAGACCACTGCCGATCTCGATGGGGTTGTTCCCCAGGTATGGGAGAGCGAGCTCGACGAACCACCGGCGGTGGTTCACGGCCGTGGCGAGGCCTTCGAGCACTTCGGACTGGATCCGCTGGTCTCCAGTGATGTCTGCCATAGGTGAGGTTCCCTCATCTTGCCGATCTGAGCTGACAGCGGGACCGGAGAAGTTAACCATCTACCGCCGCTATCCGAAAGTTGAGCGCCCGGGGGCGCCGATTTTTTGGCCTGATTGAGACATAGCCGGTGCTGGTGACTTCGATGGTTACCCGCCGCCGACCGCTTGGCGAGCGAGTGATCCACGGACACGCGGAAAACACGCGTACATATCGTCTCTATCACGCTGCGGGCGCTCATCGTGGAACTCTTCCCAACCTCGGTTAGGCTCGCCGATGCTATGACGATTACGGGTTTTGACTCGACGGGCCAGTCGACCGGTGAGACCGTTCTGCCGCCGCGCCAAGTGACCGCTGCCGAGGACCTGGACGCCGAGCTGCGCGCCCTTGAGGACGGCATCGCCACGGCGGCGCCGGTCTCCGCCGCACCCGCCGGGGAAAAGACCGAAGAGCAGGCCACGGAGCCTGTCCGGCGCCGTCCTGTGTGGCGCACGCTCGCCTGGCAGGACGTTCTCGCAATAGTAAGTTTCCTGGCTGTTGCGCTCTTCGTCACGGCCCCGTTGTGGCTCAATCTTGATCATGAGTTGCGCGATGATCCACAGGATCAGGCTTTCTTCGAGTGGATGCTGGCGCACGGTGCTCGTGTGCTCACGGATGGCGCTTATCCGTTCTTCTCGGATCGCATGAATTACCCCGATGGGGTGAACATGATGGCCAACACCTCGGTGTTGGCCGTTTCGTTGCCACTGACGCCCATCACTCTTCTCTTCGGCCCGCATGTGGCGTTCAACGTATTCTTGACCGGCGCATTGGCATTAACCGGTGCTTCATGGTATTTGGTGCTCGCCCGCCGCCTGGTCACCTCGCGGCTGGCCGCCTGGGTCGGCGCGCTGCTCTGCACCTTCGCGCCGAGCATGATCTCGCACGCCGGTGGCCACCCGAACATCGTCTCCCAGTTCCTGGTCCCGCTGATCATCTGGCGGACGCTGGAGCTGCGCGTTCCCGGCCGGGCCGTGCGCAACGGCCTGCTGCTCGGCGGCCTGCTGGTCTGGCAGGCGTTCATCAACCTGGAAATCCTGTTCATGACCGCGGTCGGGCTCGGCGTCTTCTGCGTGGTGCTCGGGCTGGTCCGGCGCCGGCGGCACCGTGGCGAGGCGGTCGCCTTCGTGCGCGGGCTCGTGGTGGCCGCGGTCCTCGCCCTCGCCGTCCTGGCGTACCCGTTGAGCGTCCAGTTCTTCGGCCCGCAGTCGTACCAGGGCCTGGCCGAGTCGGTGCGGGCCTTCGGCGCCGACCTCGGCTCGTTCACCGCTTACTCCACGCACTCGGTGGCCGGCCGCGGCGACCTGCCGCTGCGCCTGGCGCAGAACCCGTCCGAGCAGAACGCGTTCTTCGGCTGGGGCCTGGTCATCCTCTTCTTCGGGCTGATCCTCTGGCTGCGGCGCAGCGCCGCGGTGCTGACCCTGGGCGGGCTGGCGGTGCTGTTCGCCGCGATGTCGCTCGGCCCCAGCGTGCACCTGGACGGCGCGGACACCCAGGTGCCCGGCATCTGGGCGTTCCTGCACCACCTGCCGGTGCTGAACTCGGCGGTCCCGACCCGGTGGGCGATGGCCATCGCGCCGATCGTCGGCATCGTGCTGGCCCTCGGCTGCCAGCGCGCCGCCGACCTGATCCGCACCCAGCCGCACACCCGTGGCCCGATCCGGGTCGCGATGATCACCGCGGTGGCGATGGCGCTGGTCCCGATCGTGCCGACCCAGCTGGCCACGGTGCCGATGGAGCCGGTGCCGGCCTTCGTCACCTCCGGCGCGTGGCAGCGCTACGTCGACGACCAGCACACCATGGTCACCCTGCCGCTGCCGGACAGCAGCTATCCGGACCCGCTGCGGTGGAGCGCCTTCACCGGACAGGACCTGCGGATCGCCGGCGCCTACGCGCTGCTGCCGGTGGAGAACCCGCAGGACCCCACCGACCGCACCGCGACGTTCGCTCCGCCGTGGCGCCCGACCAGTGGGCTGATGGCCTCGATCCGGCAGGGCAACCCGACCCCCCAGGTGACCGACGCGCGCCGCGAGATGACCCTCGCCGACCTGCGCTTCTGGAAAGCCGGGGTGGTCGTGCTGACCCCGCAGACCCGGGACATCGAAATGATCCGCGCCATGTCCGACCTGCTCGGCTTCCGCCCGACGTGGACCGGTGGCCTGTGGATGTGGGATGTCCGCAATCTGGTCGACGACCCGGAGGCGGTGCTCACCGCCGAGGCCAGCAGCTGACGGGTCGTACCGTCAAGCGCTGTCTCTGACGATCTCGAGGGGCCGCGGACCGCAAGGTTCGCGCCGACCTCGCGGTCGTCTTTTTCTTTGCCTGAGGTACGACCGGAGCGTCGTCGCAACCGTGGAAATCGCGCGCCGTGCGGGAATGCCGGATTACGGAACCGTGCGGCGGTAATCCGATAATCCGGTTTACGGCTTGATGCAGCAGCCCGGGCAGAGTTTCGGGGTGGGCAGCGTGAAGGCCAGGCAGCAGGTCTTGCGCTGCACGTCGAGCTGCCCGTTGGCGCCCGGGACCAGCTCGATCAGGTCGCCGATGCCGAGCGCGCCGAGCAGCAGGCCGACCGACTCGGCGGACCGGCCCGGCGTGGCGTCCGCCGAGCGCAGGATGCCGTAGGCCACGCCGGAGGCGAGCGAGCCGAGCAGCGTCCGCTTGCCCACCCGGACCCGGTCGTGGATCGCGTCCAGCAGCGGGGTCAGGTGCTCGTCGAGGACGGCCCGGCGGAACTCGCCGAGCAGCGCGCTCTGGTCCGGCACGACGACCGCGTCCGGGTGGCCGCCGAGCGCCAGCGGATCGTCGGGCAGGACCGCGACCGGGGTCCCGGGGCGCAGCCCGACCCGGACCAGCACGCCCGGGCGGTCGAAGCTGATCAGCACGTTGTCCGCGGTGATCAGCGGGACCCGCCGGGCCGAGGCCCAGCCGAGCACGGCGGGCAGGGCCAGCCAGTAGGTGTACGACTTCCAGGCGAGCGCGGCGGCGGCGTGCGGCTGCGCGCCCCACTGGCGGCCGGCCGACTCCAGTAGGCTGGTCAGCGCCGGACCGGACAGCTCGGTGGCCGGGATCCAGCCGGCGCGGTCGGTGACGATCAGGCCGGGCGCCAGTGCGGGGACCTGAACGCCGCCGAACATGGTGTGCAACGTGGCGGTGACCGGAGCGAGTGGGTGGGCACCGGTGCGCAGCAGGGTGGCGGTCACGCGTTCACCAGCTTTTCCACCTCACCGCTCCCTGCAGTGGCCCCGGCTCCCGTCGGCAGACCGGCGCCCTGGTCGGACCGGCACTGCGGCTACGGCCCGAGGCGACCGAGAGTACCCGGTTAAGGCTAGCCTAACCAACATCTCCGGTAGGATCTTTCGGGCGAATACCCTCTGCAAGGTTTACCTAACGTAGCGTTGCGATGATGCCGGTTTTGTCAAGGTACCTGTCGGCAACGCGCTACTAGCCCCATCCGGATACCCGACGCCAGCGACACTGATGGTGCCGTCGCGAAGGGGACATCCGTGATGACCACCTCGCCCATTGACAGGGCCGCAGATCAGTTCGTTACGGCGCTTGCGCAATGGCGGGTCGAGCGCGGAATGACCAAGAAGCAGCTCGCCGCGCGCATGGGCTTCGATCCCTCCTACGTCAGCCACGTCGAAGGACGCCGCCACAAACCGACCGAGGACTTCGCCCGCCGGGCCGAGGCGGTGCTGGGTGCCGGCGGGGCGATCTGGCAGCGCTTCCAGGAGTACGACGAGCTCCGGCACGCCCGCGGCTCGGCACTGCACCGCGACCCGCCGGTGCCGGTCCAGTGGCTGCCGCCCGGCACCGGCCTGGTGGTGGAACGGGAGATCGCCGAGCTCACCTACCTCGGCGGTGAGTACCGCTGCCGGGTGATCCGGTCGCTCTACAACGCCGGTGTCGAGCCGGTCACGCGCTACCTGGTGAAGATCTCGGTGGACCGCTACCCGAACGACCCGGCCGGCTCCAACCGCCACCACCGGGAGAACCCGCTCACCTTCGAGGAGATGGACGTCCACGCGATGGCCGGCGAGGGCGACGCGGCCGAGTCCATGCAGTGGCGGGTCAAGCTGGACCGGGACGCGGCCAAGGAGATCTGGCTGCTGTTCGCGAACGAGCGCGGGCAGTTCCCGCTCTACCCCGGTGAACGCACCACGATCGAGTACGCCTACACGGTCGGCGAGAAGAAGTGGGGCCAGTGGTTCCAGCGCGCCGTCCGGCTGCCGACCCGGCAGCTCACTGTCCGCCTGGACTTCCCGCAGCGCTTCGAACCCCAGGTCTGGGGCGTCGAGGTGTCGCTGGCCGCCGAGGTCCCGGTACGCAGTCCCCTGGAACGCCGCAACGAGGGAGGTCGCGCCATTTTCGAGTGGTCCACCGATCAGCCTTTGTTGAACGCCCGGTACCGCCTGGAGTGGCGGTTCCGTGGCGCCGACGCCCCGATCTACGACGAGCTCGGCCCGCCCGAGCCACCCGCCCTGCCCCGCGCCTCGCACCGGATGCTCGGCATCGGGATCATCCAGCGCGGCTCCGACCTGCTCCGCCAGCGCGCCCGTCACTTCCAGCTGCCCCGCGAGGGCCCGGCCGCCCGGGAGACCGTCACCCGGCTGCTCACCTCGCTCGCCAAGCTGGAGGACCTGCACGAGTTCAGCAAGGGGGTGGGCCTGGCCGCGCCGCAGATCGGGCTGCCGGTGGCGGCCGCCGTGGTCCGCCCGCCGGAGCGTGAGGTCGAGCCGGTGGTGCTGCTCAACCCCCGGGTGGTCGGCGAGTCCGGGGACGGCGACGAGCAGTACGAGGGCTGCCTGTCGTTCTTCGACTACCGCGGCATGGTGGCCCGGCCGCTGCGGATCGAGGTGGAGCACGCGCGCTTCGACGGGACCCGGGTGGTGACCGTCTTCGAACGGGCCCTGGCCCGGTTGATCAGCCACGAGATCGATCACCTGGAGGGCCGGTTGTACGTGGACCGGATGGAGCCGGACGCGAAACTGGTGCCGATCACGCAGTACCAGCAGACCGGGCGGCCCTGGGACTACTGATCCGCTCGTCGCCTGGCCGGCGGCTGGTCGCCTCGTGCCCTGGCTGGCGGCTGGTCGCCTCGTGCCCTGGCTGGCGGCTGGTCGCCTCGTGCCCTGGCCGGCGGCTGGTCGCCTCGTGCCCTGGCCGGCGGCTAGTCGGTGAAGCTGTCGTACTTGATGCGCATGGGGGGGACCTGCAGCTCGGCGAGCGTCTTCAGGGTGGCCTTGACCATCGGGCCGGAACCGGAGACGAAGAAGTCGTGCTCGTTCCACGGGCCGTACCGCGCCACGATGTCCGAGATGTTGCCCTGCTCGCCGGGAAAGGTCGGGTCCTCGCTGCACGCGGTCACCACCGACAGCCAGGGATAGCGGGCGGCCAGGCGGTTCAGGTCGGCCAGGTCGTACAGGTCGTCCCGGGTCCGGGCGCCGAAGAAGACGTGCACCCAGCGGGTCCGGTTGTACCGGGTCAGCTCCTCCAGCAGCGACTTCACCGGGGCCAGCCCGGTGCCGCCGGCCACGAAGACGGCGTCCCGGGTCGATCGCCGATCGAGGGTCATGGTGCCCATCGGCGCCGCCAGCTTGATCATGTCGCCGACCTTGAGCCGCCGGACCAGCGCGCTGGACACCCAGCCGGCGCCCAGCGCCCGGACGTGGAACTCCAGCGAGTTGTCCCGGCGCGGCGCGTTCGCCGGTGAGTAGGTGCGCCACAGCCGCGGTTGATAGGGAGTCGCCTCCAGGCTCAGGTACTGCCCGGCGCGGAACTCCAGCGGCTGCAACGGGAGCACGGTGAAGACCGCGATGTCGTGCGAGCGGCGCTCGTGGGCGACCACCTCGCCGTACCAGTAGGGGGGATTCTGATCGGCGTCCGCACCGGCCAGCATCTTGCTGGCGATCACCGCGTAGGCGTCGGCCCAGGCCTGGTCGTACTCGACACCCCACTGTTCGCCGGCGAACGACCGCATCGACTCGATCAGCGCCCCGCCGACCACCTCGTAGTGCTCCGGCAGCACGTGGAACTTGCGGTGGTCCCGGCCGAGCGCCCGCAGGTAGTCGTCGAACCGCTCGGGATCCTCGAGCGTCTGCACCGCGGTGACGATCGCCGACAGCAGCCGGGTGCGCTGCACATCCATCTGCACCGGGAACAGGTCGCGCAGGTCGGGGTGCGACAGGAACATACGGGCGTAGAAGTATCCGGCGACCTTGTCCTGATGTTCCTCGACGAGGCTCCAGCTCTCCTTGAGCAAGCGTGCGAGGTCTCCCATGCATTCAGGGTGGTCAGCACAGTCGGGAACACGACGCACCAAAAGTGCGACTCGTCACGTCTTCCGGCGCGTCGTTCGCCGAAATGGCCGAATTCGGCCCGCCCTACAGTTAGGGCCGTGACTCTAGAAGGACAGCGGTCCACCCGATCGGCGTACCCGGCCGAGATCGTCATCGTCATGCTGCTGTCCCTCGGGCAGTCGGCGATCTGGTCCCTGGTCCGGCTGACCGCCACGCTCACCGACGGCAAGCCGCTGGCCAGCCACACCGCGACGCTGAACGCGCCGCTCTCGCCCCGGCCGTACCTGGACCTGACCTACCAGCTGCTGAACATCTTCTTCGACCTGGTCCCGGTCGCCCTGGCGTGGTACCTGCTGCGGCGCGACGGCATGCGCCCCGGCCGCGACCTGGGCATCGACTTCCGCCGGCCCGGCTACGACACCGGCTGGGGCGTCGCCCTCGCCGCCGGGATCGGACTGCCCGGGCTGCTGCTGGTCTACGCCGCGCTGCAGCTGGGGATCAGCGCGCAGATCGTGCCGTCCGCGCTGCAGCCGTACTGGTGGGCGGTGCCGGTGCTGATCCTCTCCGCGCTCCAGAACGCGGTGCTGGAGGAGGTGCTCGTGGTCGGTTACCTGATCACCCGGCTGCGGCAGCTCGAGGTGTCCACGGCGTGGATCATCGCGGCGTCCGCCGTGCTGCGCGGCTCCTACCACCTCTACCAGGGGTTCGGCGGCTTCATCGGGAACGTGGTGATGGGCGTGATCTTCGCGCTCTTCTACCTGCGGACGAAACGGGTGATGCCGCTGATCGTGGCGCACAGCCTGCTCGACATCACCGCGTTCGTCGGTTACGAATTGCTGCCGGACTCCTGGCTGAGCTGGCTCCGGTTATGAGCGGCCGGCCGGTCGCCGGCCTGCCTGCTCTGCTGGGCCGGCCTGCTCTGCTCGGTCTGCCTGATCTGCTTGCTCTGCCGTTTGGGCTGGCTGCCCGGCAGTTTCGGGTGCTTGGCCGACGGTGCGGGCTGCTTGGCCTGCGGGTTGGGCTGTCTGGCCGGCATACCCGCCGTAGCGCCGCTCCGCCCGGGTCGCCACCGCCTCCGCCGCGTTGTGGCCGCCGAGCGCCGCGCCGAGCAGGCTGGTGCCGGGCAGCACCCGGTCGGCCAGCCGGAGACCGGCCCAGACCGCGCCACCCCGGTAACCCGGGAGAAGGACCAGGATCTCCGCCGCCCGGTCCGGGTGGGTGGGATCGAGACCGTACGCCGCAGCCAGGTGCAGCACCAGCTCGGCGTGCGTCAACGAGGCCGTCGCGACCAGAGCGACCGGGGCGTAGGCGCCGGAGAGCGCGCTGAGGCCGCCGCGCAGCGTCGCCGTCCGGGTGAACCGGGCGGTGGCCAGCCTGGCCAGCGCCTGCGGGGTGGCGGTCGGGTAGGCCGAGCGGGTGTGGGCGGCCCAGGCGCCGGCCCGGGGGCCGAGGGTCTGGACGGCCGTCTCGGCGAGGAGTCTGGCGGCGTTGCGGGGGTCGGCCAGGAGGCGGGGCCAGAGGTCGACGGCCAGTTGGTCCGGGGTCGGGGTGACCGGGTGGGTGGCCCGGGTCGGCTGGGTGGGGATGGGGTGGAGGCTTTCCTTACTTACCGCTGGCGTCTGGGCGGTACTTACCGGTGGCGTCTGGGCTGCACTTACCGCCGGCGTCTGGGCGGCGCTCACCGGGAGTGTTTCGGTGGCGCTCACCGGGGGCGACTCGACGGTGGTCACTTGGGGCGCGTCGGTTGTCGGTCCGGCGGTTGTCGTCTCCGTCGGCGCCGTCTGGGCCGGCATTTCCGTCTTCGGCTGATCCGCCGGTGCGGTGGGCGCGACCACTGCCTTGGCGGGGGTGGTCTTCCGGGCGCGCTTGGCCGGGGCGGTCCGCTTAACCGGTGAATCGTTGCTGGTCGCCGAGTCGACGGTGGCGCTCTTCGCGGCGGTGCGGGCGCGTGGGGCGGCCTTCTTCGCCGGGGCTGGAGTCGCCTTCACCGGAGCGTCCGCCGCCTTGGGTGGGGCTTCGGTGCGCTGGGCCGGGGCCTCCGCCGCCTTGGTGGGGATCTCGGTGGGTTGGGCCGGGGCCTCCGCCGCCTTGGTGGGGACTTCGGTGGGTTGGGCTGGGGCTGCCGTTGCTTCCGGTGCCTTTGCCGGGGGCTTCGGGGTGCGGGCGGCTCTCCGAGTGGGCGGCTTTTCCGGATTTGTCGCCGGACGTGGTGACTTTTCGGCTTCGGGAGCTGCGGGCTCCGCGGCTTGTGTGGTCTTCGGCACTCGGGCGGGGCGCTCCGTCGTACCGGAAAGGGGGTTTTGGGGGTGACCTTCCGCACTGGCCCCGGGCCGTGGGGGCTGGAAGGTGACCGCCGGCGGCGCGCCGCGCCGCGCCGGCGGGGGAGCCGGCTCCTCGGAACCCGGTGCGCTGAACGGCGCGCGCGGATCCCGCCCACGCCCCCTCTGCTTCTCCTCCATCCTGCGCAGCGTAGTCGCAAGCGCAACGTTTCGCCTGTTCGCAGCCTTCGCGGCAGATCTTCGGGAGGTTTCGGGCGGACCTCTTTGTGCGGCCCTGAGACGGTCCGGTATCCTCAATCCTCGGTGACTCTGACCGGGTCACCAGGGAGACTTCGCCTAGTCTGGTCTATGGCGCCGCACTGCTAATGCGGTTGGGGTTTTAAAGCCCCTCCCGGGTTCGAATCCCGGAGTCTCCGCGCGAAAGTCAGTGTTGTAGGCTGACCGAGCACTGAACGAGCGCCCGTAGCTCAATGGATAGAGCATCTGACTACGGATCAGAAGGTTAGGGGTTCGAGTCCCTTCGGGCGCACCAAAGATCAAGGCCGTGACCTGCGGAAACAAGGGTCACGGCCTTTTTCGTTCCTACCTTGGCCATCGGTGACCCGAAATCTGCGACTCGTGTAGTCCGCCACGGCATGAACGTCCAGGCCATCCCGGACGCCACGGGCCGGTTGCCTGGGCCTCACCGGCCCTGCCCGGCTCGCCGCCGACCTGACCGCCACCCGCAAGCACGGCATGATCACGGCGCTGACCAGCGCCGAGGTGATGACCTTCGCGGACAAGGCTTGCCAGGCGCCGGCGGCACCGTGCGCACGCCGTTCAAGCGGCACCGCTACCGGCCGAAGCTGTCAGCCCGGCAGACAGCCGTGAACAAGGCTCATGTCAGACGTCGGGTGGATCGAGGAGCCTACGGATTCCCGCTTTCCGGCTGATTTTGGCCCGCGTCCTGCCGCTTCTCCTCGCTCGCCTTCATCATGGCGGTGTATTGATCAGGGCTGAGGATCACGAGATCGCTGAAATCCTCCGGAACGACCTCATCAGGCTGATCAGGTCCGGTGGGGTTGGGGCGGCTCACCCATGCGCTCAGGTCATAGACCTTCGAACAATAGTCGTCATGTTCCGGGACTTCAATCTCAAAGTTCAGCTCATCATTCTCCACCAGGGATGTCAAAATGGTCGGAAAGGTCCCGCCCATGCCTGGGTAAACAGATCCATCAGTGTCGGTCAACGGTAGCTCTATGCCAGTGACGACATTGGTAGTCGAGTTTCGGATGTAGAGTCGGTGCCGCTGTGATCCGATAAGTAGGTAGCCGGCAAGGCTGAATACTTCCCTGAACCACACCGAGCCGCCGTACAGCATCATCCGTAGCAGGGTGAAGTAGTCAGAGTCGTAGCGGGTCGCGCCGTGGGCCGCCGAGAAGCCGAGCTCCTCGGCGGCGATGATCACGTAGCCATGACTGTCGCGCTCACCAGCGACGTCTGCCAAATCGGCGCGCGTAAGGGTGCGAATCCAGTCGAATGCGGCATGGATGTCAAGTTCTCGCTCGTCCCGAGTCAGGCGAAAGGCAACGGCCACCCTGGCCGGCGCGGAATCTCCGGTGACGAGCATCAGCCTGGATTCGTTGACGCCGGCGCGGACGATGCCAGCAAGGCGGACCTCAGCCGGCTGCCGTCCGATCGGTGCGATCATCAGGGGGGCCAGCGCCTGCATGAACCGCTCATGCAGGTGGCCTTCCAGATCCTCACTCATAACACTCCTCCGCACGGCGTCGACGACAAATCCTACTTGATCTTATTAATCCACTCACGGCATTTCTCGGCCTTCACTTTTTGTTGTTCTTCGCGCAAGACGCAGTGATCACACCAACGTACGAGGCATTCGGAACCCGATACTTGTTGTCGTCAGTGATCGAGGACTGTCATGAAGGAAAACGAATCTTGACCTTGGGTCTACCGGCCGATTTAAGGCGGCTGAACCAGCACGATTGAGCGAAGCCGGGCGGTCCCGGTTGTGTCAATGAATAGAGAGGGGCCCGTTCTTCTCCGGGTCGACCGCAGCCGCATCGCTCGGGTCCACGGCTTCCGGGCCTGGGAGATGATGCTGCACCTCAGGGCGGTGTCGCCGGCCTTCGCTGGGCGCTAGGAGAAGCCCTGCTCGTCGGGGTGCTCGGCGAGAGGCGGCAACGACCGGACATCGGTCATCGGTCACGGCGCCGGTAGTGGTCGACCGCCAGTCCGGCGGCGCAGGCCAGCGTGATCAGCCCGAAGATCAGACTGACCACCGTCGCTCCGATCGTCGAGGAGGCGGCGTTGACCGCGAGGCTGATGATCAACAGGAGCCACAGTGCCGGGCGTAGGCGCCGGGCGCCCGCCAGGTTCGAGGTAGGCCCGGATGCGTCGGTGATGCGGTAGCGGTTCGTCATTGCTTCACGCTAGGAATCCGGGCGTGCCGTGACGATCCCGCCACCGCGACGATCAGTGGTACAGCCTGCTGTACTGCCCGGCGTGCCGCGGCGGCCTAGTCTTCTGCGGGGAGGTGGCATGCGGCGGCGGGTGCGCATCGCGGTTGACGCGCTGGAACATCTCGTCGGCGGCCTGGGCACCTCGATCCTGGCCATGGCGGGATTGTTCTGGCTGCTCGCCGTCGTGGTGCTGAGCCTGGTCGGCGTCGGGCTGTTGCTGGTCCCGGGGTCGCTGCGGATCGTGCGCTCGATCGCCGACCGGGAGCGCGGCCGCCTCGCTCGCTGGGGTCCCGGCCTCGTCGGCCCGGTGCCGATACCGGACCGGCCGCTGGCCGCCCTGCGTGATCCGGCTGTCCGCCGCGAGCTGATCTGGGTGCCGGTGCACGCCACGTTCGGCTTCGTGATCGGCCTGTTCGGGCTGTCGCTGCCGCTGTCAGCGGTGCAATCCCTGACGTTCCCGTTCTGGTACCACCTGGTGCCACCCGGCGAGGCCGCCCCCAACATTCCGTTCTGGACGGTCGACTCCCGCGCCGACTCGATCGGCGTGGCGCTGGCCGGAGTGGGCTGGCTGGCCGTGCTGCTCTTCTTCGGTGGCCGGCTCGCCCGGGCGCAGGCCTGGCCGGGTCGTCGTCTGCTGGGCCCGGTGCCCGGCGCAGACCTGAGTCTGCGCGTCGCCGAGCTGACCGCGACCCGGGCCGCGGCTCTCGATGCCCATGCCGCCGAGCTGCGCCGCATCGAGCGCTCGCTGCACGACGGCACACAGAACCGGCTGGTCGCGGTCACCGTGCTGCTGGGCGCGGCGCGGCGAGCGTTCGCCCGCGATCCGGCGACCGGTGTGGAGTTGCTGGATCGGGCACAACAGGCTGCTGAGCAGGCGCTCGGCGAACTCCGTACGGTGGTTCGCGGCATCCTTCCCCCGGTCCTCGACGACCGTGGTCTGGCCGGCGCGCTCGACGGTCTCGTGGCCGGTTGCGCGTTGCCCTGCGGCGTCGCCGTTGACCTGCCGGTTCGCTGTGCGGTGTCGGTCGAGGCCACCGCCTACTTCGTGGTCGCCGAGGCGCTGACCAACGCGGTCCGGCACAGCGGCGCCACGGGCGTGACCGTCTCGGTCCGCATCGACCGGGACACGCTGGTGATCCGGGTCGGTGACGACGGACGGGGCGGCGCCGACGAGAGTGCCGGGACCGGGCTGGCGGGCATCCGGCGCCGGGTCGAGGCGCACGACGGGCGGTTCGCCCTGACCAGCCCACTCGGTGGGCCGACGACGATGGACGTGGAGCTGCCGTGCGGATCGTGATCGCCGAGGACGACGCCCTGCTGCGGGAAGGCCTCGCGCTGTTGTTGCGGGCCGAAGGCCTCGATGTGGTGGCCACCGCCGGCACGCCCGCGGAGTTTCTCGCGGCGGTGAGCGAACACGAACCAGACGTCGCGATCGTCGACGTGCGGATGCCGCCCACGCACACCGACGAAGGCATCGTGGCCGCCCGCGAGGCCCGCGGTCTGCGTCCCGGCCTCGCGGTGCTCGTGCTCTCCGCGTACGTGGAGCAGACCTTCGCCACCGAATTGCTGGCCGGCGGCGCCGAACGGCTCGGTTATCTGCTCAAGGAACGGGTCGGCCGGGTCGAGGAGTTCCTCGCCGCATTGGATCGGGTGGCCGCCGGCGGCACCGCGATCGACCCCGAGGTGGTGGGGCAACTGCTGGCCCGGAGCCGCTCCGACGCCGGGCTGGGCCGGCTCACCCCGCGAGAACGCGAGGTGCTCTCGCTGATGGCCGAAGGGCTCGGCAACACCGCCATCGCGGAGCGCATGGTGGTGACCGACGGCGCGGTGCACAAGAACATCCGCAGCATCTTCGCCAAGCTGGGTCTCGCACCTACCGACCAGGTCGACCGCCGGGTCATCGCGGTCCTGCGTTACCTCGACGACACCGCGCGGCGGTAGCGCCTGCTGTACTGGTGATCGGGCGGCCAGCGGGATGGGTCCCGGCCGCCGGTCTCCATAGCGTTCTCCGTGGGCATCGAAGCCACGACACACGGAGGACAGAACATGACGGTCCGGGTCGAGAAACTCACCCGCACATACGGCGGCGGATCGGCGGCGGTGACCGCCTTGGCCGGCGTCGACGTCACCTTCAGCAGGGGCACCTTCGTGGCGGTGATGGGCCCATCGGGGTCCGGCAAGAGCACGTTGCTGCAGTGCGCCGCGGGCCTCGACCGGCCCGACGCCGGTCAGGTCTGGATCGGCGACATCGAGATCTCCCGGATGGCCGAGGCCAAGCGCACCGAGCTGCGCCGGAACCGGATCGGCTTCATCTTCCAGGCGTTCAACCTGATCGGCGCGCTCACCGTCGAGGAGAACATCGTGCTCCCGCTGCGGCTCGCCGGGGCGAACCCCGACCGCGCCTGGCTGGCCTACGTGGTCGAGCGGATCGGACTGACCGAACGCCTGCGTCACCGGCCCGCGGAACTGTCCGGCGGCCAGCAGCAGCGCGTCGCGATCGCCCGGGCGCTGGCCACCCGGCCCGATGTGATCTTCTGCGACGAACCGACCGGCGCGCTCGACAGCACCACCGCGGCGGAGGTCCTCGGGCTGCTGCGAGCGATGGCCGACGAGCACGGGCAGACGGTCGTCATGGTCACCCACGATCCGGTGGCCGCCTCGTACGCTGACCGCGTCCTGGTCCTCGCGGACGGCCGGATCGTGTCCGACACACCGCAGCTCGGAGTGGCCCGCATCGCCGAGCAGCTCGCCGCCCTGGACCGCCGCGGAGCCCTCCGATGATCAGACTCGCCCTCCGGATGCTCCGGCACCGCCCCGGGTCCGCGCTCGCCACCTTCCTGGCCCTCACCGTCGGCGCGACGATCCTCGTCTCGATGGCCGTCCTGGTCGAGTCCGGGCTGCTCCACCGGCCGGAGCCACGGCACTACGCCGCGGCCGACCTGGTCGTCGCCCGGCCGGAACTCGCCGTGACCGGCAAGGACCTCGACGGCACCACACTGACCAGCCGGGTGGATCTGCCGGAGGGCGGCACCCTCGCGATCGACCTGGCGCAGCGTTTGCGGCGGGTGCCGGGCGTGACGGCTGCCGTCGCCGACCGGGCCATCCCACTGTTCACCCCGGCCGGCCCGGCCACCGGCCACGGCTGGGACAGTGCCGCGCTGGCACCGTACCGCCTCGTCGATGGGCGAGCGCCGCAGCGGGACGACGAGGTCGTGCTCGACGCGGGCACCGCCGCCGGAGCAGCTCCCGGTACCCGTACCGAAATGGTGATCGGCGGGGTCGCCGCGAGCTATCGGATCAGCGGCATCGTGGAAGCCACCGCGCCCCGGGTGTTCTTCACCGAAGGCCGTGCGACGGCGCTTGCCCCGCGCCCGGATCGTGTCGATGCCATCGGTCTCACGCTGGCGCCCGGGGCCGACCGCGGCGCGGTGGACCGGCTGGCTGCCGAGGCCGGCACCGAGGTGTACGCCGGCGCAGCCCGGGGCCGGCTCGAACGCACCGGCGACACGGTGGCCGCCGGCCTGCTCGTGCAGATCGGCGCCTCGTTCGGCGGCTACGTCGTGATGCTGGTCGTCTTCGTGGTGGCCGGCACGGTCGGCCTCTCCGTGCGCCATCGCCGCCGCGATTTCGCCCTGCTGCGTGCCATCGCCGCCACACCGGCCCAGGTCCGCCGGATGGTGATGGCCGAAGCGGCGCTGATCGGCGTCGCCGGTGTCGCCTCCGGTGTGCCGGCCGGCCTGTTCGCCACCCGCTGGGTACAGCGCGAACTCACCGCCCGCGCCTTCCTGCCGGACGGTTTCCCGCTGGCGCCCGGTCTGCTCTCGGCAGCGGGTGTCGCCCTGACCACGATCCTGGTCGCCGTGCTGGCGGCCCTGGTCGCAGCGCGCCGGGTCACCGGGATCCGCCCGGTTGAGGCACTCGGAGAGGTCGCCGTCGAACCCGGCGGCCGCAGCCGGGTGCGGCTGATCAGCGGCCTGGTCGTCTTCGCCGGCGCGGCCGGCTCCAGCACCGTCACGGTCGGCGCCGGCGGACAGGTCGCGCTCGCCGGGGCGATCGGCATGCTCTATCTGTACGTGATGACGGTCGCGTTGCTGGCCCCCTGGATCAACCGGGCGGCGACCCGCCTGCTCCAGCCACTGCTGTCGCGGATCTGGGGGGCAGGGGGACACCTGGCCGTCGCCAATCTGCGGGCCAACGCCCGTGGAACGGCCACCGTGCTGACCGGACTCGTGCTCGCGGTCGGTTTCGGGGGCTCGGTCTGGTTCCTTCAGGACAACATCGAGCGCAGTGCTGTCGTCCAGGCCCGGGACGGCATGCTCGCCTCCTGGGCGCTGAGCTCGCCCGCCGGGCTGGCACCCACGACGGCGGCGAAGGCCCGGGAACTGCCGGGCGTACAGGCGGTCAGCGCGGTCCGGCGTACGTCCGTCGTGGTCAAGATCTTCGGTGGGGAGGCGGAGACCGTACCGGTGATGGCGGTGGACGACGTGTCCGCATTCGATCTGGGCGTCGACGAGGGCAGCATGGCGGACCTGCGCGGCCCCGCGATGGCCGTCTCCGCGATCCGCGCCGGAAGTCAGGGCTGGCACCTCGGCGAGGAGGTGGCACTCTGGCTGGGCGATGGCACCCCGGTCACCCTGCGGGTCGCGGCGATCTACGAGCGGGGACTCGGCTTCGGCGACATCGTGCTGCCCCGCGACGTGGTGACCGGCCACACCGCCGGCGACACCGACGACGAGGTGCTCGTGACGCTCGCGCCCGGCGCCGTCGTCGATCCACGCCTGGCCACCCTCGGTCCGGCGGCCACTCTGGTCGACACCGGCCGGCGCACCGGCCGGCTCGCCGCCGACCTCACCCTGTCCGCCTGGCTCAACAAGATGCTCGTCGGCGTGATGGTCGGCTACGCCGTGCTCGCGGTGGCCAACACCATGGTGATGGCCGCCCTGGCTCGCCGCCGCGAGCTGGCGCTGTTGCGCATCGTCGGGGTGACACCCCGGCAAGCCCGCCGGATGGTGCGCGCCGAACAGGCCGGCCTGCTCGGCGTGGCCCTGGTGATCGGCGGGACCATCGCCGCCCTCACGCTCGTCGCGGTGGTCCACGCCCTGACCGGCGACCTCGTCCCGTACGTTCCGCCGCTGGGCCTGGCCGTCGTGGTCGGCGGCACCGCACTGCTGGCGCTGACCACGACGATCCTCCCGATCGGCTACCTGCTGCGGACGCCGCCGCTGGAACACCTGGGTGTCAAGGAGTAGGCCCGTCGTCGGCGCCATCGAGATCGGTCGGCTCGAGCGGCCAGGGACGCATCGCCCACCCTTTCGGCCGCGTCAGCGGATCGCCGACGCGGCCGGTATTGGTGCGGTGCCGTTCAGTTCTTGCCCGTTTTGGGGTTCTCGGTCTGTGCGGCGTACCCCTTCTCGGCCTTGGCGACGGCCTCGGCGGTGAGGTTGATACCGCCCGCGACCTTGATCATCTGTTCCTTGGTCAGGCCGGTACTGGCGTCGAACTGGACGGTGAGGTAGACGTGGGGCGACTGGACTACGAAGACCTGGGTCGCTTCCACGGTGGGTCCCTCCTCTGCGGTGCCCTCGTCGGTGTGGATGTAACGCAGCGCGGCCGGCTTGCCGTCGATCGTCAGTTCTTCGTCACCATCGGGCTCGACCGTGAAGTCCTTGTTCTGCAGATAGACCGCGATCTTGCCGGTGTAGACCGTGGGATCGGACAGGTACGGCTTGGCTGAGTCGGGAGTCTTGGCCTGCTCCGGCGCGATGACCAGCTCGTACTCGTTCTGGCTCTGGATGAAGAACCCCTGCGGCACCGTGTCGATGGTGAACAGGCGGGGCTGCTCTCCGGTGTAACTGACGAGTTCGACACTGGCGGACGCGCCGTTCCCACTCTGGGCCGCGGCGGGCGGCTTGTCGGCGGGCCCGCCGACAAGCCCAGGTCCCAGTGACAACGCGGCCGCGACGGCCGCGACGCTGAATGCCGACCCGGCGGCCACCCGGACGACCCGGTTGCGCCGGGCGGCGTGGCGTCCGCGAGCCAGGTCGTCCTCGATGACGCCGGCCGGTGTCTCGTCAGCGGGACCGGCCAGGTGCTGCAGGCGGCTGTGAAGATCCATCATCGGATGAGTTCCTGTTCCTTGGATCGGGCGTTGGGGGCAGGCGGGTTACGTGGTGCTGCGGGCTGGTTCAGCGCCACTCGCAGCTTGTCGAGAGCTCGGGCGGTCTGACTCTTGACCGTTCCGGTCGAGCAGCCCAGGGCCGCCGCTGTCTCGGCGACGTCCAGCTCGTGGAAGAAGCGCAAGATGATCGCGGCGCGCATCCGACGCGGCAACTGACCCAGCGCGCGGGACAGCTCCGGATCCAGGTCGGCCGGTGCCGCCTGCGGGTCGGCGCGGTCCGGTAGCCGGTTCGACGGGCGCTCGAATCGCCACCACGATCGACGGCGTTCCCTGAGGAAGGCGTTGACCAGCACCCGGCGCAGGTAGCCGTCCGGGTTGTCCGCCCGCCGGAACGCCGCCCAGGAGACGTAGAGCTTGGTCAGCGCCGTCTGCACGAGATCTTCCGCGAGGTGCGGATCGCCGGCCGTCAGCAGCCGAGCGGTCTGCAGCAGCCACTTACGCCGATCGGCCACGAATTCGTGGAACTGCTCGTCGCGCTCGGACCTGCCCGAGCCGCTGTCCTCTTTCACACCCACCCTGACCCCTTCGCACGGCCCGAGGTTGCATGAGGCCGAGACCTGCCGAAAAAGATCAGCGGAGCCTAGAACTCACCGCTGTCCGCGGCTGCGGGTTGCCGGCTGCCCGTGCCGTCGAATCTGCCGCGGCTCCCGCGGGACGGTGGACAACAAGCTGAGCGCAGCGCGGAAGTCATCTCGGGCTCCGCAGCGGCAGAGGCCAGGATCGACCGGAGAGCGGTCAGGTCGGCGATTCGTGCAGCACGAGTGCTTGTTCCGGACCTTGGCTCCGCGAAGCCTGAACACTTCTCTGGCCGATTGGCAATGGCAGGTTGGAAGCGCGGATCTCGCCGAGGAGGGCCATGGCGTCGGATGCGGATTTGATAGGCCGGTCGCTGAACGGCGATGTCGACGCCTTCGTGGAGGTGGTTGGTCGTCATGAGGTCGCCGTCGGTTCGTACCTCGCTCGCCGTGTGGGTCGCGACGCGGCGGAGGACCTGTTGGGCGAAGTCTGGGTCGCCGCGTTCGAGTCGCGGCGATCGTACGACCGGTCGTACGACGACGCGCGACCGTGGCTGTACGGGGTGGCGTTGAACCGCTTGCGTCGCTTCTGGCGGTCCCAGCCGCCTGAGGACCTGGTCGAGGACGTGACGGAGCTGGTCAGCGGATGGGATCCGTGGTCGGCGGTGGACCTCGGCATGGACGCCCAGGCAGTACTCGCGTCGGCTTTGATGCGGCTCAAGCCGGAGGAACGGGAAGTCCTGAGGCTCGTCGCCTGGGAGGACCTGACCGCAGCCGACGCCGCCCGGGCGCTCGGCATGCCGGCCGGCACCGCACGGCGGCTGCTGAGTCAAGCCAGAGCGGCTCTACGCGAGGCGCCAGGGGTGTCCGCGCTTCTGAAGGAACGCAACAGCGCGAAGGAGAAACACCGATGACCGACGAGCTCGATCTGGTCGGTGAGTTGGGCCGCGCAGAACCACTGCGCCCGGAGGCCTATCAGCGGGCGCGGGCGGTGCTGTGCGCGGCGATGGCCGATCCCGGAACCGTGCGGTTGCTGGGCGCGACATCAGCGGAGGAAACGACTATGGAGACGAATTCGACCATGGAAACGACGACAACCACCCGGCATCACGAGTCCAGCCCGGCGATCGGGCGCGGCCGTCGGCTGGGCCTGGCGGGCCGGCTCGGCATCGGCGCCGGCGTGGCGGCGGCCGCCGCCGCAGCGGTCGTCGCTGTGGTGCTCAACTCGTCGGCGACGGGAGGCGTGACGGCCGCCGGCGATCCGTCGGCTGCCGCCTCGGGCGCAGTCGCCGCCGACGGGTCCGCCGAACGCGCGCCGCTGATGACTCTGGCCGGGTCCATCAAGACCCTCGCCCCCTCGGGGGGTGACGCCTGGCTGGTGAAAGCGACTCAGGTCAACGGCAAGAAGACCATGCAGGTCGTCTACACGCTGTACACCGACGATCACGCGATCTACACCGGCAACAGCGTGAAGGACATCAAGCTGGCGATCACCGCTCGACAGGACCAAATGAAGGACGGCGGGTACGCCCCCCTTCTCCAGGCGGCGGCCGCCGCGGCGGACAGCGACCCGGCCGACGGCCGGACCCAGATGCTCAAGGCAGCGAAAGATCCGCTGGTCGGCCTCGACCCCGCAGCGCAGAAGGCGGAGTGGGACAAACAGCAGGCGGCCGCCCAGGTGATCATCAAGCAGAAGGGTGGCACCGCCAAGCCGAAGCCGTACAGCCCGCAGGCCGTCCAGCAGCACCTCGACAACGCCCTGTGGACGTACAGCACCGAGGCGCTGTCCGCCGGAGAGGGCGACACGCAGGTCCGCGCCGGTGTGCTGCGCCTGCTGTCCACGATCGCCGCGGTCGACGTCAAGAAGTCGGCCACTGACGGCAAAGCCACGCTGACGATCACCGCCGGCCCGGAGGTGTTCGGTGGCGAGGGAAGCCAGGTGCTGACCGTCGACGCCACGACCGGCATGCTGGTCAAGAGCGTCTCCACCGTGCCGGGCCTTCCCCAGGCCACCACGACCTATGAATCCTCCCGGGTGACGCACGCCGACCTGTAGACGGCGATCTGCCGTTTGCGGATCGGAAGGTTAGGGGTTGGAGTCCTTCGGGCACACTTCAGAAAAGCCGTGACCTGCTGAAACAGGGGTCGCGGCCTTTCTCGTTCCCATCTTGGATCGGGAACTGCTGGCGTACCTTCTCCGGGTACGCCGCGACCGGGCAAAACCTGCATGCCGGGTCAGCCCGGTTCTGGACCTCGTCGTCGAGCACCTGCCGGATGACCTCGCGGCGGTGTTCTCCGGGTTCGGCGAGGTGTTGCTGCAGACGCGTCGGGCGATCGCCCTGTTCGGCGACTACAGCGGGCCGACGGGTCGTCGCGTCACCTGGTCGATCGCCGGTGGCGGGACCCGTTGGCGCGCAGACGCCATCTCGTCGAGGTCGGCCCCGCGTACGGGCGTCTGCGGCGCTACCGGCACGCCGAGCTGGGCGTGCTCACGCTGCATCGCCAGCTGCTCGTGGATCCGGTGGAGCGCCAGCTGCTGCTGGTCTTCACCGCGGTTCCGGCTCGGTCACCGACGAGAAGCTCCGGCGGCTGTAGCCCGGCTCACACCGCATCAGTGTTGCTTCGAATTCGAAGCGTGCTACGTTGAACGTGCTTCGAGTTCGAAGCAACCTCTCGGAAGGGTAGTCCCGCCATGAAGGCAGTGCGTTTCCACGAGTACGGCAACCCCGACGTCCTGCGTTACGAGGACGTGGACCAGCCGGTCCCGGGCACCGGGGAGGTGCGGGTCCGGGTGGCGGCGACGTCGTTCAACCCGGTCGAGGGCAACATCCGGGCCGGACGCATGCAGGGCCCGATCCCGGTAGCCCTGCCGCACACCCCGGGCATCGACATCGCCGGCACGGTCGACGCTCTCGGTGACGGCGTTACCGGCCTCGCGGTCGGTGACCAGGTCATCGGCGCCTTGCCGCTGACCAGTACCGGCGCCGCCGCCGAGTACGTCATCGCCCCGGCCGCGATCCTGGCGGCGGCGCCCACGAGCGTCCCGCTGACCGACGCCGCCGGGCTGCCGCTGGTCGGTCTCACCGCGTGGCAGGCGCTGTTCGAGCACGCGAACCTGACCGCGGGCCAGCGGGTGCTGATCAACGGTGCGGGCGGCGTCGTCGGTGGTTACGCCGTCCAGCTGGCCAAGAACGCCGGTGCGTACGTGATCGCCACCACCGGCCCGAGCAGCGCCGAGCAGGCCAAGACCGCGGGCGCCGACGAGGTCCACGGCCCGGGCCTGCCCGAACTGGCCGACCAGGTCGACGTGGTGCTCAACCTGGCGCCGGTCGACCCGCAGCAGCTGGCCGCCACCGCAGGCCTGATCCGCGACGGCGGCGTCGCCGTGAACACGACGGTTTGGATGCCCGCCCCCGCCGACGAGGCCCGCGGCGTGCGCGGCATCAACCTCTTCTTCCACCCCGACGCCGGACAGCTCGCCCAGCTGGTGACGCTGCTCGACTCCGGTGCGCTGCGCCTCGGCCCGACCCGGCGGGTGCCGCTGGCCGACCTGGCGCGGGTGCACACCGAGACGCTCACCGCGCCGATCACCGGCAAGGTCGTCGTCCTCGCCCCCACCTCCCGATAGGAAGCGATCTCCCCGCGACTCTCCGGATGGTCGCCGCCCTGCGCCGATGCGTCGACCGTCATCCTGATCTCCTGCGGGACGATCCAGCCCTGGTCAGACCTCGACCGCCGCTCAGGCACCTCCAGCCGGCTGCCAGCCGGCGGTCGTGAGGTCCGGTAGGCGGCCCACGACCACGCCGGCGAACCGCGCCGGGTCGTAGAGCTCCTGCGCGACGTCGGCTATCCCTTCCGGGGTGACCTCGCGCAGCTGGTCCGGGAATGACTGGAGCCATCCGGGCTCCACGGAAAGCCGCCGTACGGGCGGTTGGTGACGTTGAGCCGGTCTCCTTCTTGCCGGCAGCCCCTGCCGGGTGGGCGTCGCCGCCCACCCGGCACGACCGTGATCAGCAGCCCTTGTAGACCGTCATGCTGGCCGAGACGGCGATGGTGCCCGCACCCGCGGCAACGGTCGCGACGGTCAGCGGGGTGAGGGCCGGCGCGTCCGGCGTCTCCATCGCGGCGAGCTCCTCCGCGGTGACGTATTAGGTGTAGCCGGAGATGAGCGACTTGGTGGTGTCCATGGTGGTCCCTTTCGTGATGGGGTGTGGTGGTGCGGAATTGTTCGGTGGTCAGATGACGCGGATGAGTCGGACGGCCTCGTCGAGCGGAACGCCGGGGAATTCCTGGCGGAGCGCCCGGATCGCCTTCGTCTCGCCCTCGGTGTCCCGGATCGCCCGGAACCGGTCCTGATCCACGGCGTCCCGGAAGTCGTTGAAAGATCCGAAACGGGCGCGGAATGACTGGCGCCGATTTTTCAGTACTGCTTCGGTGAAGGCGTACCCGCCAAGCAGAACCACCCCGGCGACGACTGCTGCTATAGCGGCCATGAGATCTCCTTAACCAACTGTTTCGCTTCTGCCCGGTGCCCGTGCTGCCGCCGGCTCAGGCGACCTGACTGACAGCCATTCATTATCGAATCGGGTCGACGGTCACGGGGAGACGGCATCGACCCCAGGGGAGAGCGGGTCAGCAGCCCTTGGCCGCCGTCACGCTGACCGCTCCGCCGATGCCGGCGCCGTAGGCCCAGGTGGAGGCGGCGATGAAGGACAGCACCGGCGACGCGGCCGGTGCCTCCTCGAACAGCTCGGAAGCGATCTCCTGGGTGCTGGTGTAGGCCGTGTGTGGACCGGGCGCGCAGCGTCCTGTCCGACATCACTGGCCGGTGCAAGGTGGAGTTGTTCAGCGCTCACCCGGGCATCCCCTCGGAGCAGGCGATGGCCGCGTCCTTCCCGCACGACATGGGCATCCTGTCCCGCGGTGTGCGGATGCGGGGGATCTACCAGCACATCCGGTCCGGGTGCATCCCAAGACGCGCGAATTCCTGGATCGCCTCACCGTTCCGGAAACTTTGGCCGGGAGCCGGCCGGCCTGGCACGGAGCACATGACGACACGCTGACCGTGGTGCACAGCGCCGCACAAAGGGACGGCCCGGGTGGGAGCTGCGTCTCCCGCCCGGGCCGTGCTGAGGAGTAAGGATCAGGGGAGGTTGATCGGGCGCAGGACCCGGTCGATGCCGTGCGCGATCTGCTTGTTGCCCTTGTTGATGTCGAAGCGGTTGATGCGCGGGTTGCGGTCGCTGCGGTCGGCGTCGATCAGCGAGATCCGCTTGTGCCAGCGCGGCCCGTACACGTTGACCTTGATCGTCGAACCCGCCGCGGTGGCCAGCTTGGCGTTGTCCGACTTCAGCGCCGCCTTCTTGGTGATCGTGGCGCCCGGCACCACGTGGTACAGCAGCACCGCCTCGACGGTGTCGATGCCCAGGCCGGCAACCGCGGTGAACGCCTTCTTCTCACCCGGCAGCCGCTTGGCCTTGGTGATGTCCTTGACCAGCAGCTGGAACGCCCGGTCGTTGGGCAGGAACGCGGTGACCGGCGTCTTGCCGTCGGCCAGCACCGCGACCTTGCTGCCCGGCTTGGCCTTGAGAACCGCCTTCACCGCGGCCGTCAGGATGTCGTAGTCGTGGCCGTTGTGGTCGAAGCCGCTCTTGTCCGCGGTCAGCACCGCGGCGAGCGACTTGGTCTTGAGCGGCTTCTTGCCGGCGGCCTGCGCGGGCGCGGCGCCCAGAGCGGAGGCGACGATCGCGGCGGTGGCGACAGCGGCGGCCTGCTTGCCGAGACGGCTGAACCTCATCTTCGAGCCTCTTTCCGATCGGTACGGGCGGTGGCTCCGACAGCCACCAACCCGTACTTCGCTCGCTCCCGATCGGATGGATGCACTTCTTTTCGCGAACTCGTGAGGCGCCCCCGAGCCGGTCCGTTCAGTTCAGCATCGGCTCCTCCATGAGGTCGCGGGCGGCCAGGCCGCCGACGGTGCTGCCGTCGGCGAGCCGCAGGGTCAGCGAGGTGCTGTTGGTGTTCGACTCCTCGAGTCCCTCCGGGTACCAGGCGGCGAAGTAGCCGTCGCTCACCGTCGCCCGGATCGCCGGCCCGGACGTCCCGTCCTGGTGCCGGACGGTGACCTCGACGGCCTTCACCTGGGTGCCGAGACGGCCGGCCATCAGCCGCGCGTATCCCTCCTCGGTGTGCAGCTGGGGCCAGGCGTACAGCTCGATGCCCCGGGTGCCGAGCAGGGCGGCGTCGACCGGTGAGGCCAGGACGCTGGTGTCGTGCACCCGGCCGTCGTGGTCCCGGAAGCAGGTGATGCTGCCGTCGGCGGTGCGGACGTTGACGTACGCGTACTCCCCGCGCCGCTCGCCGATCGCGACCTGAGCACTCTGCGTGCCGGCGGGGACGCAGCGGGCCGCGATGCTCTGCGCCTCGCTGGCGGGCAGCGGGCTCGGGTCGTTGGTCCAGGAGGCGTACGCGCCGTCCGCGCCGACGGCGTTGACGGTGAACACCGCGGCGGCGGCCAGCACGAGTGCCGCCCCGGCCAGGGCCAGTCGCGGGCGCCGGGTCCGCGCGGTCATCGTGACCGGCGCGGCCGGGGTGGTCGGGTCGGTGCGCACGATGTCGTCGAGGAGTTGCTGCGCGAGCGGTTGCCGGCCGCGCGGGGCCACCGGTTCGGCCGCGTTGCGCAGGATCTGGTCGAGATCGCGGTGCGAGGTCATGCGGAGACTCCTGCTGCGGTGCTGGGCTGGGCCGGTGGCGGGGTTTCGGACATCCGGGCGTCGAGGTCGAGGTGCGGGCGTAACAGCTGGTGCAGCCGGCGGCGGGCCCGGAGCAGCCGCAGACTGAACGCCGGCCGGGAGATGTTCAGCAGCCGGGCCGCCTGGGTTCCGGTCAGGCCCTCGAAGACGGTGAGCGTGAGCACCTCCTGGTCCTTCACGGACAGGCGGTGCCAGGCCCGGACCAGGTCGACCCGGGCGGCCACCCCGTCGGCCTCGGCGTGCCCCGGATCGTCCGGCTCGCGCAGGATCCGCAGCGTGAGGTTCTGCTGCCGCTGCTCACTGCGCTGCCGGTTGCGCAACACGTGGTAGGCGGCGGTGAACAGCCAGGCGCGGGCATCACTCAGCGGGCCGGGCACGTCGTCGAAGCGGCGCCACGCGGTGAGGAACACCTCGGCGACCACGTCGTCGGCGACCGCGGGGTGGGTGCGGCGTTCGACGAAACAGAGCAGGTCGTCGTACGCCGCCTCGAACAGCTCGCGATAAGCGGTCTCGGCGTCCGAGGGTGGTCGTCTCATACTTCCCTCATGTCCGGCCGCGCCGGTGCTGCTACATGTGGTCTGCGTCGCTCACCGAGGAATCCGTTGAGCACCGGTGCCAGCGGGCGCTCGATGAAGCGGTGCACCGCCCAGGCTATGCCGAGCAGAGCCAGGACGACCCCGGCGATGACCGTCCCGGCACCCCATCCGGTCGCTTCCGACACGGTACGGATCAGGCTGTACCCGGCCCGCTGATGGAGCAGGTAGAACGGGTACGTCAGCGCGCCGGCCGTGGCCAGCCCGGGCAGCCGGAGCCGGTCGGTGGCGCCGAGCGCGACGGCGAGCAGAAGCAGGAACACGGCGGTGAGCGTGGCATAGGCGGGCCAGGCCGGCACCGCGAAACCCGGGTCGAGGTCCAGCACCCGGCCGTGCACCCGGTGCAGACCGAGCAGCCAGCAGGCGAGCAGCAGGCCCCACAGCCACGGGTCCCGCCGATCGCGGCGGAGCAGGAACATCGTCATCCCGGCGATGAAGTACGGCGCGAAGTCCGGCATCACGACCTGGGCCAGCGCGGCGCCCGGGAAGGCGGGCAGCACCACCGCCGTCAGCAGCCAACCGGTGGCGAAGAGCTTCACCCGCCGGTCGGTGAGCCCGCCGCCGATCAGGCACGCGACGATCAGGTAGAAGCGCAGCTCGTACCAGAGCGTCCAGTAGACGGTGTCGACCAGCGGCGTGTTCAGCGGCTCCGCCAGCATGGTCAGATTGATCAGTACGTCGTCCGGGCCGGGCAGCCGGGCGAACGGCAGCCCGCCGTCGATCGGCAGGAGCGTGGCCACCACGCTGGTGACCAGCACGCACGCCCAGAACGCCGGGTAGAGCCGGGCGGCGCGGGACGCGGCGAACCCGCGGACCGTGCGTCCCCAGCCGCTCATCAGGATGACGAAGCCGCTGATCAGGAAGAAGGTCTCCACCCCGAGGAACCCGTAGATCAGCACCGGCGCGGCGTCCGGGAGGTGGTGGGCCGGGGGATGGATGCCGTCCAGCCGCCAGGAGCAGCCGAAGTGATAGCCGGCCACGGCCAGTGCGCACAGCAGCCGCAAGCCGTCCAACGCCGACAGTCGCGATGCCCGCCGGGCCGGCGCGCCGATCCGCGGCACCGGGGTGGCCGGTCGTTCACGGGTGGTCGAGGTCATCGGCCGCTCCCTGTGGTCCGGGATGCCGGGTGCATCCGGGACGTACATGTGCGGCACCGCCCCGGGTTGCTACATCCCGTGAGGTGATTCAACGGCGACGAGGCGCGCCGAAGCCCTCCCCCGAGCCCGGCAGGACCCGGCGCAGTCGCTGAGGGGCAACGCGGGCGACCGCGGTCTCCTAGGATGCGTCTACTTCGATCTTCGGGTCCCGAAGGTCTTTCCGGGTTGGTTCGAAAGGAACCCGTTGACGCACTCTCTTCTTCGCTGGGCGCTGGCCGGGACGACTGCCGCCGTGGCGTCGTCCGTGCTGGCCGCCCCGGCCCTCGCGGCCACCGGCCCGGTCCTGCTCGCCGGAGCGCCCCAGGAACTCAGCGCGGCGCTGGGCGATGACTTCGAGGTCACCCTGTCGGTGACCAACACCGGCGCCACGGCGCTGCGCGGTGTCGGCGTCACGCTGTACACCGATCGGGGCTTCGAGCCCACCGAGCAGTTCTCCAACTGCTACTACAACAGCCAGGGAACGCCGACCTCCTGCACCTTCGACGAGTCGCTGGAACCGGGCAAGAGCTACCGGGTCGTCCTGCCGTACCAGGTCCGCGCGGACACCTACGCGCCCGGCCGGCTGAGCGGCCAGTTCGCCTGGCAGACCGGCGGCGGGCCCGGCGCGGGCACCGCGGGCACCGGCGGCGTACTCCCACTGCACGAGGGCGACCGGGCCGGCGAGAGCGAGAGCGGCTCGCTCCAGACCGTCGACGTCGCGGTGACCGGCACGAACGGCGTGGACCTGGTGGCGATCGGCGACGCGGTCTCCGGCGCGGCCGGCGATCAGGTGCAGGCCACGGTCGGCGTGCGCAACGACGGCCCGGCGTCGCTCGACGCGTCCGGGGGCGGCAGCTCGCTCGCCGACGTCGAGGTGACACTCCCGGCCGGCACCTCGGTGGTCAGCGCTCCGGGTTGCCGCCGTGGCGACGCCGCGCACTACTCCTGTTCGGCGCCGCTCCGCTTCCCGGCCGGTACGACGTCCACCTGGACCTTCACCCTGGAGATCGACAAGGTGGTGCCGGACGCGCAGGGCACGGTCGAGGTGAACCCCCCTTGCCAGTGCGTCCGCGTCGCCGACCGGAACGATGCCAACGACACGGCGCTGCTGGTGGCGAACCCGGCCACGGGCGACACCGATCAGACCAAGCCGGTGATCGCGAACACCGGCCTCCTCGACGGTCAGCTGGCTCCCGCGCACCTCGTCTTCCACCCGGCGGCCTCGGACAACGTCGGCGTCACCGAGCTGACGGCGACCGTCAACGGCTCGCTCGAGGCGACCTGCATCCGGGAGACCGGCTGCCAGGTGTCACTGGCGGGTCTGCGCAACGACACCGACGCCACGGTCACGGTGCGGGCCACCGACGCCGCGGGCAACGTCGCTGAGAAGTCGGTCAAGGTGCACGTCGACAACGTGCTGCCGACCGCGGGCTTCTCGCCGGCGGCCGGCTCATCGGTGCGCAGCGGACCGACCACGATCACCCTGACCGATGTGCCCGGCGACGTCTGGCGCGTCGAGGTGATCGACGGCGGGAAGCGCACGTCGCTGCCGGACGCGCCGTGGGCCTACACGTGGAACGCAGCTCCCGGTGCGGCCTTCCCGCGGTTCGTCCTCCAGGACCTGGCCGGCAACACCACCACGCTCACGACCGACTATGTCCTGGACGACCGGGCGCCGGTCATCGAGCAGGTGGACTTCGTCGGCTTGTACTCGACGATCCGGCTGGACACCGGCACGGGCTGGGTCGGCGCGGTCAGCATCCTGAAGCCGACGGTCCAGAGCGACTCGCCGGTCGCCCGGACCGAGTGGACGGTCGACGGCGTTCTGAAGTCGAACGCCCCAGCTTTCTCCTGGGACGCGCGGACCATCACCGCTGCGACCGCGACCGTGCAGCTGCAGGTCTGGGACACGGCGGGCAATACGGCGATCAAGTCGTTCCGGGTGGGCATCGACAAGACCGGTCCCCTGATGACCGTCACGCCCGGGCCGAACGCGCTCATCCGGGGCAGTTCGTACGTCACCTCGGTCAAGGCGTGGGACGAGCACGGCGTCGCGGTCGCCAGTCTGAAGGGCACGAGCGGCACGGCGACTTCGGTACGGGTGGCGGCCGGCAAGGACGGCGCCCGGACGATCACCTGGCTCTCCGTCGACAAGCTGGGCAACGAGGCGAGCCTGACCCGAACGGTGATCGTCGACAACACCGCCCCCGCGCTCACCATCACCAAGGCGCCGAAGAACAAGTCGAAGCTGACCAGGAGCGTGACCGTCAAGGCCTCGGCGAGCGACCGGAACCGCGTCGCCAAGGTGCAGCTGCTGGTCAACGGCAAGGTGGTGGCCACCGACACGAGGGCCGGCTACGCGTTCACGCTGAACCCGAAGAAGTACGGCAAGAAGTTCACCGTGCGGCTGCGGGCCTACGACAAGGCGGGCAACGTCAAGTACAGCCCGACCCGCACCTACCGGCGCTAGGTGACGACGGACACCCTGATCAGTTCTCGTCGCTGATCAGGGTGTCCTGGGAACGGCCGGCGCGGCCGGTTCGTCGCGGGGCGGGGCGGGTCAGGTGGTGGTGAGCGCGGCGGCGCCGAAGGAGACCGAGAAGCGTTTGCACCAGATGGTGACGCTGCGGAAGTCGGCCGGGTCGACGCCGGGCGGGATCGGGTAGACCTGGTCGCCGTGGTTGCCCTTGAGCCGGCCGAGTTCGCGGTGCTTGCCGTCGGCGAACACGTGCCAGCCGTCGGCGCCCTCCCGGACCGGCTGGTCGGAGAGCCAGACCCGCAGGTCCGGGCCGTCGCTGGTGTCCAGGCCGACCAGCTCCAGCTGGTGACTGCCGTCGGGCTTGCGGACCACCCGGGCGGCGCCGGTGGTGTCGTGCTCGTGGGTGGTGAACGACCCCTGCGCCACCACGACGGCGACGGCCGGAGCCGCGGCCGAGGGGGCGGCGGCGACCGAGGCGTCGGCGGAGGCGGGGGCTGAGGGTGGGGCGACGACGGCCAGGGTGTCCGTCACGGTCGTGTCGGTGACCAGCCGCCACGGCTGGAACCAGTACAGCGCTCCGGCGCTGAGCAGCGCGACGACGATCCAGGTGGCCGGCTTGGTGAGCAGTCCGCGAATCACGGTTCTCAGTCAACCGAGGGCCGGCCGGGTGCGACAGACCCGCGGTGCTTACGAACCGCTTACCACGGGAACCGGCGACCGAGCGGGGCAGCCGGGGGACATCGGCGTACGTCAGAATCTTGTCGTGTACGAGCGAGTTCTGGCCCGGGTCCGCGGCCTGCCACCCCCAGCAGTCGACGCCGGTCTCATGGTGATCGCGCTGATCGCCCAGCTCGCGCCGTTCCTCTCCGGCGATCGGCACTGGCCGCTCCCGGCCTACGCGATCGCCGTCGCCGTCTCGGTGCCGGTGATCTGGCGGCGGCGGGCGCCGTTCCTGGTGCTGCTGGTCACCGAGATCGCCGCGGCCGGCTACGACCTGGCGCCGGGTGGCCCGCGGCAGCCGCTCTGGTACGGCGCGCTGATCGCCATGTTCACCGTGGCCGCGCAGGCGCCGCGCTGGCAGCGGATCACCGCCATCGTGATCATCGGCTGGGGTGCGTTCCTGCTGACCGGCTCGATCGAGACGGCGGCCCGCGGACTGCTGCTCTGGACCACCGCCTACGTGGCCGGCCGGGCCTGGGCGAACCGCCAGGAGGAGGTCCGCACGCTGCAGGAACGGGCCCGGCACCTGGAGCGGGAACGGGAGCTGGAGGCCGAGCGGGAGCGGTCCCGGATCGCCCGGGACATGCACGACATCCTGGCCCACGCGGTGAGCATCACGATCGCCCAGGCGGAGGCCGGCCCGGTGCTGATGAAGCAGGGGCCGGCCCGTACCGAGGAGGCTTTCGACGCGATCGCCGCGGCCGGCCGCGAGGCGATGGCCCAGCTGCGCCGGATCCTCGGCGTCTTGGACGCCGGCGGCGAGGGCGCCCGCGCGCCGCAGCCGACACTCGCCGAGATCCCCGCCCTGGTCGACAGCGTGTCCCGGGCCGGTACGCCGGTCACCCTGACCGTTCTCGGTCAGCCCGGCGAGGTGACGCCGGACGCCGAGGTCGCCGCCTACCGGATCGTCCAGGAGGCGCTGACCAACGTGCTCAAGCACGCGCGGGCCCGGACCGTGGCGGTGACCCTGGACTGGCGCGTCGACCCGCTGGTGATCACGGTGACCGACGACGGCCGCGGTCCGCAGCGGACCGGCGGGCACGGGCACGGGCTGATCGGCATCCGGGAGCGCGCGGCGTCCTGCGGCGGCTCCGCGACGACCGGCCCGGCGCCCGGCGGCCGGGGATTCGAGGTCCGGGCGAGCCTGCCCGGCAAGGCTGTGGAGGTGGCCCGATGAGCATCCGGATCGTGGTCGCGGATGATCAGGAACTGGTCCGCGGCGCCTTCGCGATGATCCTGGACAACGAGCCGGACATGACCGTGGTGGCCGAGGCGGCGGACGGCGCCGAGGCGGTCGCCGCGGTCCGCGAGCACGCCCCGAACGTGCTGGTGCTCGACATCCGGATGCCCGGGATGGACGGCATCGAGGCGACCCGGCGGCTGCGCGACGAGCCGGTGCGCGTGCTCATGCTGACCACTTTCGGGCAGGACGACTACGTCTATGACGCGCTCCGAGCCGGCGCGAGCGGCTTCCTGCTCAAGGATGTGCGCCGCGCCGAGCTGGTGCACGCGGTCCGGGTGGTGGCGGCCGGCGAGTCGCTGCTGGCCCCGGCGGTCACCACCCGGCTGATCGAGACCGCGGTCCGCCGGCAGCCGGCGCCGGCCACCGCCGGCTGGACCGGGCTGGACCGGCTCACCCCGCGCGAGCACGAGGCGCTGCGGCTGCTCGGCCGCGGCCTGACCAACGCCGAGATGGCGGCCACCCTGGTGGTCAGCGAGCACACGGTGAAAACCCACGTCAGCAGCGTGCTGGCCAAGCTCGGGCTGCGCGACCGGGCGCAGGCCGTGGTGGCCGCTTACGAGTCCGGTCTGGTCGTCGCCGGGGAGCCGTCTCCCTCTGCGGAGTGAGATCGGAACCGCTCGCGGCGGCGATTCGCTCGCGCCCGGATTCATCGATGCTCATTACGTGATCGCACGCAGCCTCCGCATCCTGATCCTGGCGCTGGTCGCCGTCGCGCTGACCGGCGTCCCGGCCGGCGCGGCCCTCCCGGCGCCGCCGATCCCCGCCGACCTGACCACCACCGACGTCCAGATCACCACCAAAACCGGACAGACGCTTGACGGTACGGTCATCGCGCCCCGCACCGCCGCCGCCCCGCTACCCGGCCTGGTGCTGGTCCACGGCTCGGGCAACAGCACGCGGAGCAGCGTCACCCCGGAGGCGATCGCCTTCGCCCGGCAGGGCATCGCGGTCCTCACCTACGACAAGCGCCGGCTCGACCAGCCGGACTACTCGCTGCTCGCCGACGACGTGGTGGCCGCGGCCGGCGTCCTGCGGCGGCACCCCGGGGTACGGCCGGACGCGGTCGGCCTGTGGGGGATCAGTGAGGGCGGCTGGGTCATGCCGATCGCCGCCGGCCGGTCGCCGGACATCGCCTTCCTGGTCCTGGCCTCGGCACCGGGTCTCACCCCGCTGCGCGTGCAGAACTGGAACATGCGCAACAAGCTGGCCGCCGCCGGTGTCTCCGGCGCGCTCCGGGACACCCTGTCCAACCGGTTCTACCGGCTGGCCGACGACGCCGGCCTGTTCGCCGAGGCCGGGCACGACCCGCGGCCGGCGCTGTCCGGGGTGACCCAGCCGGTCCTGGCCGTCTACGGCGCCGCGGACACCCAGGTGCCGCCCGCGGAGAGCGCCGCCGTGCTGCGGCAGACGGTCCGCGCCCCGCTCACCGTCCGGTTCCTCCCGGGCGCCGGGCACACCCTGCGCGTCCTGGACGACAGCGGGATGTACACCGCCCAGCTGGTCCCGTCCTATCCGGACCTGGTCGGCGAGTGGGTGCGCGCGGTCGGCGCCGGCCGGGTCCCGGCGCCGCGGATCGACCCGTCCCCGGCGCAGCAGGCGACCAGTGTCGCGCTGGCCCGGTCGGCGTGGTGGGAGTCCTGGCCGGTCCAGCTCGGCGCGCTGGCCGTGCTGCTGCTGGGCTTCCTGTCGTACCCGGTGGTGGCGCTGGTCCGGCGGATCCGGCGCCGTCCGGTCCCGGTGGCCCGCCCGGCCCGGCTGCTCGCCGTCGTCGGCCCGGTCGCGGTGCTCGGCTTCGTGGGTTACTTCGTCACGGTCGCCGACAGCGCGAACTGGAAGGGCATCTCGCCCGGCCCGATGCTGGCCGGCCGGCCGGTCCTCTGGCTGGCGCTGCAGGCCGTCGCGCTGATCACGGTGATCTGCACGGCGCTGACCGTCCACGCGTGGCGCACCTCGGCGGCCGACCGCCCGCGGCAGAGCCTGCTGATCGCGGCCGGCGCCCTCTTCCTCCCCTGGGCCCTGTACTGGGGCCTCCTCCTGCCCTGAAAGGCACCGTCATGCGTATCCGCCGCACCGTCCTGACCGGCCTGCTCCTGGCCCTCGGCCCGCTCACCGCCTGCGACGAGCACCAGCAGACCGAGACCCGTTCGTACGACCTGACCGACCGGGCCGACGCGGTGACCGTCAGCAGCCTGGGCGGCACGATCATCGTCACGGCCGGCACCGGCGACACGGTGCGGGTCGTCGAGACCCTCGTCTACGCCGGCGCGAAGCCGTCCCCGGAGCACCGGGTGGTCGGCACCGACCTCACCTTCACCTCGGGCTGCCAGGGGCACCGGGGCACCTGCGGCGTCGACTACCGCATCGAGGTGCCGGCCCGGTTCCGGGCCACGCTGGACAGCGACGGCGGCGCGGTCTCGGTCACCGGCCTGTCCGGCGAGCTGACCGTCAGCTCCGGCGGCGGCGCGGTCAACGGCAGCGATCTCGGCCCGGTCACCGCGCGGACCGGCGGCGGCGCGGTCCAGCTCGCCTTCGCGGAGGCGCCCGCGTCGGTGCGGGTGGAGAGCGGCGGTGGCGACGTCACGCTCCGGCTGCCGGACGACAGCTACCGCGTCGAGGCGCACGGTGGTGGCGGCACGACCAGCATCGGCGTCCCGTCCGACGCCGCCGCGACGCACCGGATCGGGGTCGACTCCGGTGGCGGCGACATCGTGCTCACGCCGGCTGCGTCGTGACGCCCCCCGTATCGCTGTCGCGTTGATCTATGATCCGCGGAAATTGATGAACATTCTGTCAACGGGGGATCGATGTCCAGGAATTGGTTGACCAGAGCCGGCGTGGCGCTGCTCGCCACCACCGCGGCTGTCGGGGTGTCCGCCGCACCCGCGCAAGCCGCCAGCACCGGATATGTGTACGTGGGCGCGCCCATCGAGCCGGGCGATCCGGTCAACGTCGTCTTCAAGGCCGGCTCCGGGAAGCGGAACGCGGTCGTGGTCACCCGGTCCGGCCGGACGGTCACCATCGACGACCGGGTCACCGTGCGGGCCGGCAAGGGCTGCAAGCCGGTCAAGCGGGACAAGACCAAGGTCCGCTGCACGGTGAAGGCCGAGATCGGCTCGGTCAACGTGAGCCTGGGCTCGGGCAACGACAAGGTCACCAATCGGAGCAACCTGTCGCTGCTCGCCACCGGCGGCTCCGGCTCGGACGCCCTGATCGGCGGCTCCGGGCAGGACTACCTGTTCGGCGGCACCGGCGCGGACCGCCTCCACGGCCTGGCCGGCAACGACTACCTGTACGGCGAGACCGGCGCCGACCTGCTGGTCGGCGGCACCGGCAACGACAACCTGACCGGCGGCCGGGGCAACGACCGGGAGTACGGCGAGGCCGGCAACGACAGCCACGCGCAGGGCAAGGAGGAGGCCGGGGCGGACGCCGACCTGATCTCCGGTGGCGCCGGGACCGACCAGATCTCCTACTACGCCCGGACCAAGCCGATCACCGCGGACTCCGACGGGGTCACCGGCGACGACGGCCGCGCGGGCGAGGGCGACACCATCCTCAGCGCCGAGACCATCATCGGCGGCCTCGGCGACGACCACCTCTACGGCACCGGCGGTCCGGACACCCTCTCCGGCCTGGCCGGCAACGACACGATCGTCGGCAACGGCGGGGACGACTCACTCCAGGACTACGCCGGCGTCAACAAGCTCTACGGCGGCGACGGCAACGACGTGCTGGAGTCCGGTTCCGGCGCCGACCTGCTGCTCGGCGGGGCCGGCGTGGACACCGTCGACTACCGGTGGCGGTTCGAGCCGGTGACCGTGGACCTGGACGACGCGACCGGCGACGACGGGCGGCCGGGCGAGCGGGACACCGTCGCCGAGATCGAGAACATCCGCGGCAGCCAGGCCGCTGACGTGCTGACCGGCAACGACGGGGCCAACAAGCTGGACGGCGGCGACGGCGACGACGTGATCCGCGGCGGGGCCGGCGACGACGTGCTGCTCGGTGGCGAGAGCGACGGCGTCGACCAGCTCTACGGCGAGGCCGGCGACGACTACCTGGACGGCGCCCAGGACGGGAAGATCGACGCCCTGGACGGCGGCGACAACGGCCCGGCCGGCGACCGCTGCCTGCCCAACAGCGAGGGCGACAAGCTGGTGAACTGCGAGCGCTAGACCACGCGAGCGCGAAGGACCGCCCCGGTTGCCGGGCGGTCCTTCGTTGTTTCCGATCCGAGAAACGCTACGCTGGGCGGGCCGGAGGCGTACGGAAGGAGATCTTCGATGCCGGGAGGCAGGCTCACCCAGCAGGAGCGTCAGCAGATCGCGCTGGGGGTGGCCGACGGGCTGGCCTATGCGGAGATCGCCCGGCGGCTCGACCGGCCCACCTCGACGGTCACCCGCGAGGTGATGCGCAACGGCGGACCCACCGGCTACCGCGCCGACCTGGCGCACCGGGCCACCGAGCGCCGCGCCCACCAGCGGCGCCGGGCCGTCCCGCGCGGCCCGGAGACCCGGCTGACCGCGCACGGCCGCGACCCGGAGGCGGTGCGCGAGTTCGAGGAGGCGCTCACCACGAACATGATGGCCTCCGGCCTGCCGAAGATGATGGCTCGCCTGCTGACCTGCCTCTACACCACCGACGCGGGCAGCCTCACCGCCGCCGAGCTGGTCCAGCACCTGCAGGTCAGCAAGGCGTCGGTGTCCAAGGCGGTGACCGTGCTGGAGAGCCTGGGCCTGATCCGCCGGGAGCGGGACGAGCGGCGCCGCGAGCGGTACGTCGTCGACAACGCCGCGCTCTACCAGTCGATGATCGCCAGCGCCCGGGCCAACGCGGAGCTGGCCCGGATCGCCCGGGAGGGCGTCCAGGTCCTCGGCGCCGGCACCCCGGCCGCCGACCGGCTGGAGAATGTCGCCCGGTTCGTCGACTTCGTCGCGGAGGCCATCATCCGCGCCGCCGAGCAGGCCCGCGAGGTGCTCGGCCCGACGCCGCCCGCGAGCGGGTGACCTCGGGGCCTCCGGGACTCGTGGGACGGGAGCACAATGCAGGCGTGACGAGTGAGACGCTGGTCGGCCGGATCGGCACGGTGATCACCGCGATCCGCGGCGGCGAGCGCGCCGGGGAGATCCGTCTCCTGGTCGGCGGCCTGCCGCACTACTACCTCGCGTACTCGCTGGTGCCCCTGCCGATCGGGGCAGAGGCGCTCGTCATCCACAACCGTGGCGCGCGCCAGGTCGACGTCGAGCCATGGCCCACTGTGCCGCCGGACGGGATCGCCCGCGGCGTCGACGAAGGGCTGTAGAAGTGTTCGGTTATCGGGTGCCCGCCCCCAACGAGGCGTTGCTGATCAGCGGCCGGAGACAACGGGGTGCGGACGCGTTGCCGTTCAAGATCGTCACTGGGCACGGCGTCTTCGTCATGCCCGTCTTCTCCAAGGCCACCCGGCTCACCCTGGCCATGCAGGAGGCCGAGGTGATCGAGGACTGTTACACCAAGCAGGGCCTGACGCTGGCCGTACAGGCGGTGATCGCGTTCAAGGTCGGCGACGACCACGAGTCGATCGCCGCGGCGGCCCGCCGCTTCCAGGGCAACCAGGGCCAGATGCCGACGCTGGTCGGCCGGATCTTCTCCGGTCACCTGCGCAGCATCATCGGCAGCATGACCGTCGAGTCGATCATCCGGGAGCAGCAGACGCTGGCCGACGCGATCGTCGACGCCAGCAAGACCGAGATGGCCCGGATCGGCCTGGCCGTCGACTCGCTGCAGATCAGCAGCATCGACGACAAGGGCGTCGGCTACATCAAGGCGCTCGCCGCGCCGCACCAGGCCCGGGTCAACCAGGAGGCGAAGGTCGCGCAGGCCGCCGCCGACCGGGAGAGTGCGATGTCCGAGCAGGAGAGCATCCGGCACCAGGCCGAGTACGCCCGGCAGACGGCGATCGCCCGCGCGCAGTACCAAGCGGAGATCGACCAGGCGCAACAGACCGCGTCGCAGGCGGGCCCGCTGGCTGCCGCCCGCGCCGCCCAGGAGGTGCTCGCCGAGCAGGCACTGGTCGCGCAGAAGAACGCCGAGCTGCGCCAGGCCCAGCTGATCGCCGAGGTGATCCGGCCGGCCGAGGCGGAGGCGGAGCGGATCCGGGCGCTGGCCCGGGCCGAGGCGGATGCCACCAAACTCTCCGCCGAGGCCGCCGCGGCGCAGGGCCGGATCGCCCTGGACCAGGCCATCATCGATCGCCTGCCGGAGATGCTGCGGGCCGCCGCCGAGGGCCTGCGCGGCGCCAACGTCACCGTCCTGGACGGTGCCGAGGGTCTGAACAGCGTGGTCGCGTCGCTGGCCGCGCAGGGCATGACGATGCTGGAGACGCTCCGCTCCGGTATCCGCACCGAGCCGGCCACCACGGTCGCCCCGATCACCCCGAAATCAGCCGCCTGAGCAGCCCGGGCCCGGCTGCCTGAGCGGCCGGGCCCGGGAACCGCCGAGCACCCGTGGGTGGTCGGCTGGTGCTTGAGCTCGCGGTCCCGGTCGGCGAGAGACCGCTGATCCGAGGTAGTCCTCGAACGGGCCGCCGGTGAACTCGCCGGTGATGAGCTGCAGGCCGCCGAGGAGCGGTCGTTCGCGCCATCCCCGGTTGGCAACACTTTGGCCAGGCTCTTTACATCTTCAGTTAACAGTCCTAATAATTGCCCATGCGTCGATCCGTGACCCTCGCCACGGCGGCAGTGCTGGCCGCCGCATGCTCAAGTGTCTATGTCGCCTCCACCGCGAGCGCCGCCGCGGCGTGCGCTCCGGCCTGGAGCGCCTCCGCGACCTACGTCAAGGACAACGTCGCCTCCAAGGGCGGCAACAACTACACCGCCAAGTGGTGGACCCAGGGTGAGGACCCCACCCTGAAGAGCGGGCAGTGGGACGTCTGGATAAACAACGGCGCGTGCGGCGGGACCACACCCCCGACCACCAGCCCGACGCCGACGACGAGCCCGACCACCAGCCCCAGCCCGACGACGAGCCCGACGACCAGCCCGACCGCGAGCCCGACGCCGACCAGCCCGAGCCCGACCACCCCGATCCCGGTCGGCGGCCTGCCCAAGCACGCGCTCATCGGCTATCTGCACGCCAGCTTCGCCAACGGCGCCGGCTACCTGAAGATGGCCGACGTACCGGCCGAGTGGGACATCATCAACCTGTCCTTCGGCGAGCCGACCAGCGTCACCTCCGGCGACATCCGGTTCACCCTCTGCCCGGCCACCGAGTGCCCCGGTGTGGAGACCGAGGCGCAGTTCATCGCGGCGATCAAGGCGAAGCGGGCGGCCGGCAAGAAGGTGCTGCTCTCCATCGGTGGCGCCAACGGCCAGGTGCAGCTGACCACCACCACGGCCCGGGACAAGTTCGTCAGCTCGGTCAGCGCGATCATCGACAAGTACGGCCTGGACGGCGTCGACATCGACTTCGAGGGTCACTCGCTGTCGCTGAACACCGGCGACACCGACTTCAAGAACCCGACCACCCCGGTCATCGTGAACCTGATCAGCGCGCTGAAGAGCCTCAAGGCCCGGTACGGCGCCGGCTTCGTGCTGACCATGGCCCCGGAGACGTTCTTCGTCCAGCTCGGCTACCAGTACTACGGCTCCGGCCCGTGGGGTGGCCAGGACCCGCGCGCCGGCTCCTACCTCCCGGTGATCTACGCGGTCCGGGACTTCCTCACCGTGCTGCACGTGCAGGACTACAACTCCGGCTCGATCATGGGCCTGGACAACCAGTACCACTCGATGGGCGGCGCCGACTTCCACGTCGCGATGACCGACATGATGCTGGCCGGCTTCCCGGTGGCCGGCAACACCGCGAACATGTTCCCGGCGCTGCGTGAGGACCAGGTCGCCTTCGGCGCCCCGAGCTCGACCAGCGCCGGCAACGGGTATGTTGCCCCGACCGGGGTGCAGCAGGCGGTCACCTGTCTGGTGAAGGGCTCCAACTGCGGCGGCTACACCCCGCGCAGCGGCCTCAACCCGGACTTCCGTGGCCTGATGACCTGGTCGATCAACTGGGACAAGTTCTACAGCTGGGAGTTCAAGAACAGCCACGAGCCGTTCCTGAACGCCCTGCCCTGACCCGCGAGGGAGAGCAGTGCTGCTGCACGCCACGGTGATCATGTCGATCCTGATCGGACTCCCGGTCACCTGGCGTGCGGCACGCGCCGCCCATCAAGATCAAGACCGGTTTGCGGTACGGCCGGAGCGCACCCGCCGTCGTCGCAGTCCCGGCTGGTGGCTGGCCGCCGTGACCGCGCTGCTCCTGCTCAACCAGGTGCTGTTCACCGTCTACGCGGTCCGCGTCCGGCACGGTGACATGTCCTACCTGCAGCGGTATGTCCCGGACGGCTGGTTCGTGCTCGCGGACGGCCCGATCATGACGTGGCTGGCCGGGCACACGCCGTACCCGCAGCTCTTCGCGGTTTGCGCGCTGCGGATCCCGGCCCTGCTGGAGCTGCCGTTCGGCATGCTCGCCTACCTGACCGTGCTGGCCTGGCTCAACCCGGGCCTGTGCCGCCGCCTGCTCAGCGTCCCGGTGCTCACGCTGACCGCGATGTCCTACTCGATCACCTTCGGCCTGATCGAGTGGGCGCTGCACACCCCGTACACCAACCAGAACCTGGCCCTCCGAGCCGTCTCCGCGGTGCTCACCGTCCTGGCTCTCCGCCGCCTCCAGGTCCCGGCCGGCCGAGCCCCCCGAACCGCCGTCGATCTCCTGGCCTTCGCCGCCTCGACCGCCGCTCTGGGCTTCTTGATCTTGGCTCTCTACGACAGCGTCCTCCTCTACAGCCTGGGCAAACTCGGCGACCACTGGCTCGGCATCACCCTGTCCACCGCGGCCCTGACCGCCGCCCGCCTGACCGCTCGCCACACCCGCCTGACCGCCGGCCGCCTGACCGCCGGCCGGCTGACCGGCGCCCGGCTGACCGGCGCCCGGCTGACCGGCACCCGGCTGACCGGCACCCGGCTGACCGCCGCCCCGCCGCCAGGCCCCGGGCTCGACCTCCTGGTCACCGGCCTTTCCTGGTGGGCCGCCCTGTTCCTGGTCCCGGCCCTGGCCATCCGCTACGAGCTGGGCTTCGGCTCCCGCCTGCTAGCCGCCGGAGCCGGCCTGCTGATCATCGTCGTAGCCACGGCGACTGCGCTCCACGAGGTCCACGCCCGGGTCCCGGCCGGCGACACCCCGCGCTGGCTGCTCGGCCTGGCCGTCACCGCGGTCACCGCGGGGATCGCCGCGACCCCGGCGCTGGCCGTCCGCAACGCCCACTCCGAGATGGCGTTGCTCCTGGCCGCCGGCCTTTTCGCGGCCACTGCCACCCTGGTCTGCGTCGCCTGGGACCGAGGTTCTTGGTTCCGCCCGCTTCGGCCATCCACGGACATCTGACCGTGATCCTCAATCGATCGTGGTCGCCGCCGACGCGCTGACGAGTTATCCACACAGGCGCGCTGTCCACAACCCGCGCCACCGGGGCCGCGAATCCGCGCGACACTGCTTTCGGGCAGGCCCCCCTGGGTGGGTGGGGAGTGGAACGTAGCGGGGCGATTGGCTTCGAACTGACATGCCGCAACGACCCGCGGAACTGTGATCACCCGTCACGCCCGGGCCGGGGAGGGGTCTAAGGGAGGACCACGCACCTGCGGCAGCGCGCCTCATAGGTATAAGTGCCATCGTCCGGGAGCGGCGTCGACGGGGCGAGTTCGCGGATGAACGGCTTGCCGTGCTCCAGGACCTGGGTGTGGGTGGCGTCCAGGGAGCGGCAGACGTCGCAGACCGCGCGGCGGTAGATCACCTTTTCCGGCGCCAGCTCGAACAGCGCCCGCACCGGCGCGAACAGCTGCCCCCGGTGGTCCAGATCGATCCCGGCCACGACCACCTTGATCCCGGCCCGGACGGCCATCCCGAGCACCGCGATGTCGTCGACGGTGAACATGTGGATCTCGTCGACGCCGATCACCTCGACGTCGCCCTCGGTGGCCCCGGCCAGCGTGTGCACCTTCAGCGTCTCCAGGGAGCCGCCGGAGCGGGACATCACCGCGGTGTCCCGGCCGTGCCGCGCCGACTGGTAGATCCGGTGCGGGATGCCGGTGTGCTGCAGCGGGGACAGCAAGCTGATCATCTCGAGTGACTTGCCGCCCTTCATCGGGCCGAGGATCACGGTCAGGTCCATGACGCAGAGCGTGCCACCACGCAGGTCGGCGGCGGGCAGCACCCCGACTCCACCGGCGGATGCTGCCTGATTGACCCGGGAAATCCGGGAAGTCGGCATCTTCCGGAATAAAGATCGCCTAAGGAGATCGCTGACGCTGGCCGGACGGGCCGATCCCGAGGATGTCCGCCATGCAGAACTCCAGGACCCGGGTCGCGGTCATCTTCGGCGGGCAGAGCGCGGAACACGACGTCTCCTGCCGCTCCGCCGCCTCGGTCTTCCGGTTCCTCGATCGGGGGCGCTACGACGTGCTGCCGATCCGGATCTCGCGCGCCGGGGTGTGGGAGATCGGCACGGACACCGGGACCGGCGCCGAGTTCCCGGCGCGGCCGGCCCGGTCCGGCAGCCTGATCGCCGCGCTCGGCGCGCTGCGCTCGGTGGACGTGGCGTTCCCGGTGATGCACGGCCCGTTCGGTGAGGACGGCACCCTGCAGGCGGTCCTGGAGACGGCCGGGGTGCGCTACGTCGGCAGCGGCGTGCTGGCCAGCGCCACCTCGATGGACAAGCAGTTCACCAAGACGATCGTGGCGGCCGAGGGGATCGCGGTGGCCGACGGCGTGGTGCTGCGCGCCGGTGACGACGACGTGTCCGCGGCCGACCGGGCCCGGCTCGGCCTGCCGGTCTTCGTGAAGCCGGCCCGCAGCGGCTCCAGCGTCGGCGTCACCCGGGTCGACGACTGGGCCGACCTGGAGCAGGCCATCGTGCTGGCCCGCAAGCACGACACCAAGGTGCTGGTGGAGGCGGCGGTGCTGGGCCGCGAGGTGGACATGGCGGTGCTGGAGCACCCGGACGGGACCCTGGAGGCCGGTCCGGCGCTGGAGATCCGGCACGGCGCCGCGTTCTTCGACTTCGACGCCAAGTACACGCCGGGCGCCGCCGAGTTCGTCATCCCGGCCGAGTTGCGGCCGGACCAGCGGGAGCTGCTGGCCGAGACGGCGATCCGGGCCTTCCGGGCGCTGGGCTGCGGCGGCCTGCTCCGGGTGGACTTCTTCCTCACCGACGACGGCGTGGTGCTGAACGAGGTGAACACGCTGCCCGGCCTGACCGAGCTGTCGCAGTTCCCGCAGATCTGGCGGGCCGCCGGGCGCACCTATCCGGAGCTGCTCGACCTGCTGTTGCGTGCCGCTCGATGACCACGGCCGTCGTCGACCTGGACGCGGTCCGGCACAACATCCGGCTGCTGCGCCGGGCCGCCGCGGGGGCCCGGGTGATGGCCGTGGTCAAGGCGAACGGTTTCGGTCACGGAAGCGTCGAGGTGGCCGGCGCCGCGCTGGCCGCCGGGGCTTCCTGGCTGGGCGTGACCTCGCTGGCCGAGGCGATCGAGCTGCGGACCGCCGGGATCCGGGCGCCGATCCTGGCGTGGCTGCACACGCCGGACGACGTACTGGAAACCGCTCTGGTGTCCGATCTGGACCTGTCGGTCAGCGCGGTCCGCACCCTGGAGTCGCTGGCCCGGGCGGCCGGGCGGCTCGGTCGCCCGGCGGCCGTGCACCTGAAGGCGGACACCGGGCTGTCCCGCGGCGGGGCGACCGCCGGCGACTGGCCGCACCTGCTCACGGTCGCCGCGAAGCTCCGGGCGGCCGGTCTGATCACGGTCCGCGGGGTGTGGTCGCACCTGGCGAACGCCGAGGACCCGGACGACCCGGGGCTGCCCCGGCAGCTGATCGCCTTCGGCCACGCCCGTGCCGAAGCCGCCGCGGCCGGCCTGGCCGGGCACCTGGTCCACCTGGCCAACTCGGCCGCCGTCCTTCAGCTGCCGCAGGCCCGGTTCGACCTGGTCCGGCCGGGCATCGCGGTGTACGGCGTGGAGCCGGTCCCGGGCCGTAGTTTCGGCCTGCGTCCGGCGATGACCTTGGAGTCCACCGTCATCCTCACCAAGCGGGTCGGCCCGGGCACCGGCGTCTCCTACGGCCCGGACCACGTGGTCGCCCGGGAGACCACCCTCGCCCTGGTCCCGGCCGGATACGCGGACGGCGTCCCGCGCCGGGTGGCCGGCCGTGCCGAGGTCGCCGTCCACGGCCGCCGGGTGCCGGTCGTCGGCCGGATCGCCATGGACCAGATCGTGCTGGACGTCGGTGACCTGCCGGTCCGGGCCGGTGACCGGGTGGTCCTGTTCGGCCCGGGTGACCGGGGTGAGCCGACCGTCGCCGAGTGGGCGGGCTGGGCGGAGACCAACCCGCACGAGATCCTGACCGGGATCGGCCCGCGGGTCCGGCGGTCCTACCGCGGCCGTTGCGCCGGGAACGCGATCTCCACCCGCAGCCCGTCGCGGCCGGACGAGTGCGCGGCGATGACCCCGTCGTGAGCCCGGCAGATCGACCGGGCGATGGTCAGGCCCAGGCCGGCGCCGCCGCTGTGGTCGATCCGGGTGCCGGACAGCCGGCGGAACGGCTCGAACAGCCCGCTCACCACCCCGGGCGGCACGTCGTCGCCGGTGTTGGTGACGGTCAGCGCCGGCTCGCCGCCCACCTCGACCTCGATGGTCCCGTCCGGCCGGTTGTACTTGATGGCGTTCTGCACCAGGTTGGTGACCAGCCGTTCGAGCAGCACCCGCTCGCCGAGCACCACCCGGGGCGCGAGCGTGCGGGTGATCGTCAGGCCGGCCTCCCGGGCCTGCGTCTCGTGGTCGTCGAGCACCCCGGCGACGATCTCGTCGAGCCGTAACGGGATCTTGGTGACCAGGCCGCGGTCGCTCTCGCTGAGCACCAGCAGACCCTCGATCAGCCGTTCGTTGCGCTCGTTGGTCTCCAGCAGCTGCGCGGTGACCAGTTCGAGCTTGTCCGGGCTGGTGGCCCGGGCCAGGCCGACCTCGATCAGGGTGCGCTGCACGGCGAGCGGGGTCCGCAGCTCGTGTGCGGCGTTCGCGGCGAAGTGCCGCTGCGCCTCGTAGCCCATCGCGATCCGGTCCATCATCGCGTCGATCGCCCGGGCCAGCACCGCGATCTCGGCGTCGCCGTCGTCCGGGTTGATCCGGTAGCCCAAGTTCTGCGGGCCGACGCTGGCGATCACCGGCTCCAGCTCCCGGATCGGCTGCAGGCACCAGCGCACGGTCCACCGGGCGCTGCCCAGCGCGGCCGCCGAGACCAGCACGACGAGCGCGAAATGCTGCAGGTCGGGGCGCTGCGCCAGGGTTCGGCAGAGCTCGCCGCGGCTCTCCACCGGCCCGCAGAGCTGGCTGCCCGCCAGCCGCAGCCAGAAGAGCAGGAAGTCGGCCAGCCAGAAGACCGTGACGCCGAGGACGAACGCCGCGGTGCAGACCAGGGTGACCCGGCGTCCCGGCGACCGGGCCCTCACGACGCGGCTCCGAGCCGGTATCCCACCCGCGGCACGGTGTGGATCACCGCGGGCTCGCCGAGTTTCTTGCGCAGCGTCATGATGGTCACCCGGACCGAGTTGGTGAACGGGTCGGCGTTCTCGTCCCAGGCCTGTTCCAGCAGGTCCTCGGCGCTGACCACCTGGCCGCCGGCGCGCAGCAGCACGCGCAGCACGGCGAACTCCTTGGGCGTCAGGTTCAGCGTCAGCCCGTCCCGGGAGGCGAAGTGCCGGACCGTGTCGAGCAGCACGCCGTCCTGCTCCAGCACCGGCTTGAGCGGCGCCGCCGAGCGCCGGGCCAGCGCCTGCACCCGGGCCACCAGCTCGGCGAAGGCGAACGGCTTGGTCAGGTAGTCGTCGGCGCCCAGGCCGAGCCCCTCGACCCGGTCGCGGATCCCGGCGGCCGCGGTGAGCAGCAGCAACCGGGTGTCGATGCCCTGCTCGACGACCCGGACGCAGACCTCGTCCCCGGTCAGCCGGGGCATGTCCCGGTCCAGGATCGCGACGTCGTACCGATGCGTGTTGATCCGCTCCAGCGCCTCCGCGCCGTCGTAGACGACGTCCACCGCCATGGCGAACTGCCGCAGCCCGTCGGCGACCGTGTCGGCCAGGGTCCGCTCGTCGTCGGCCATCAAGATGCGCACGTGTCGCACCCTAGCCACCGCTGCCCAGTCCCTCGGTGACATCCGTTCATCCGGCCCCCGGGCCACCGGACAGCCCGGCTCGCCGTGCGCGAGCCGGGCACCCGGAGAGCAGGGGTCAGCGGCGGTAGGTGCGGGTGACCGTGTACGTCACGTTGCCCGCCCGGTCGTAGGCGCGGAGGCGGACGGTGAACTTCTTGCCGTACTTCTTGGGGTTGATCTTGAAGGTGTAACCGGCCTTGGTGTCGGTCTTCACCACCTTGCCGTTGACCAGCAGCTGGACCTTGGCGACGCCCCAGCGGTCGGCGGCCTTCGCGGTGACGGCGAAGGTCTTGCTGACCTTCCCGGCGCGAGGGGCCTTGGCCAGCGAGATCGTCGGAGCGGTGTTGTCCACCCAGATGGCCCGCTCGGCGTAGACCGAATGGCCCGCCTTGTCGTCGACCGCGTAGAAGATCGCGTGCTTGCCGTCGGCGACCTTGCGGGTGTTCAGCGCGATCCGCCACGGCGCCTTGCGGGTCGTGACGTTGTAGTCGCCCTTGACGATCGCCGAGGTCAGCGAGCCCATGCCGGAGTAGTCCCGGATCGAGGTGACCGAGGCGTAGATCCAGCCGCGGACGACGGTGTTGTTGGCCGGGGCCAGGGTCACCGTCGGGGTGTCCTGGTCGACGACGACCCGGCGGTGGTACTCCGAGATGTTGCCGGCCATGTCGTAGGCGCGGATCGTCATGTCGACCGGGCCCTGCGGGTAGTCCTTGGGGAACATCGGGTCGTTGTTGACGAAGGTGTTCACCACCTCGCCGTTGAGGATCACCTCGCCCTTGCGTACCCCGTCGTCGTCGAACAGGTAGATCGACGGGCTGGGGAACCAGCTCACGTAGCCGTCGGTCTCCTCGTAGAAGACGTGGATCGTCGGTCCGACCCCGTCGTTCGCCTGTGCCGGTGCGGCGAACCACCCGGAGATCAGGGTGGTGGCCAGGACGGCAGCCAACATTCTCTTCACCCGGGGCAGCCTAGGCGTGTCGATCAATCCACAGTGCCGCCTCCACCGGATCTTCACAGTTCGCCCACGAAAACCGTCAATAGACGTCGCGGACGTAGCGTTTCTCCGCGGCCAGCTGTTTCAGGTACGCGGTGGCCGCCTCCGGGGACAGCCGGCCGTGGTTGACCGCGATCTCGTGCAGCGCCCGGTCCACGTCCTTGGCCATCCGGCTGGCGTCGCCGCAGACGTAGAGGTGCGCGCCGTCCCGGAGCCACGCCCAGAGCTGCGCGCCCTGCTCCCGCATCCGGTCCTGGACGTAGACCTTGGCCCGCTGGTCCCGGGAGAATGCCAGGTCGAGCCGGGTCAGCGTGCCGGCCGCGGAGAGTGCCGCGAGTTCCTCGCGGTAGTAGAAGTCGGTGGCCCGCCGCTGCTCGCCGAAGAACAGCCAGTTCGCCCCGGACGCACCGGTCGCCTGGCGTTCCTGCAGGAAGCCGAGGAACGGCGCCACCCCGGTACCCGGCCCCACCATGATCATCGGGGTGGCCGGGTCGGCTGGTGGGCGGAAGTGCGGCGCCTTCTGCACGAACAGCGGCACCTCGAGGTCGTCCGTGGCATCGGCCAGGTGCGTCGAGCAGACCCCCTTGCGGGGCCGGCCGAGCAGGCCGTCGAACCGGACCACCGACACGGTCAGGCTGATCTGGTCCGGGTCGACCAGCGGCGTCGAGCTGATCGAGTACAGCCGCGGCTGGAGCCGTTTCAGCACCCCGGTCCACTCCTGCGCGGACGCCCGCACGCCCTGCTCGGCGATCAGGTCGACGGCCTGCCGGCCCCACGCCCACTTCGCCAGCTCACCCTTGTTGTCCGGCCGGAGCAGCGTCTTGAGCTGCCCGTCCCCGCCCCGCTCGGCGGTGAACCGGAGCAGATCCGTGGTGATCTTCGTGATGTCCAGGTGCCGGGTGAGCGCCTCGGACAGCGGGATCATGCCGACCCGGTCCAGCTCCACCGCGGTGTCCGGGGCCAGGCCGGTCACCGACAGCCACTCGTCGACCAGGTCCGGGCAGTTCACCGGCCAGACGCCGAGCGCGTCGCCCGCGCTGTAGTCCAGCAGGCCGCCGGTGTGGAAGGTGAACCGGCGTACCTCCTTGGCCGAGCCGGGCCCGCTGAGCAGCCGGTTCCCGATCAGCGCGGACCTCAGCGGCGCGGCCTTGGTGGGCTGCGCGGCCGGCTTGGTGGTCAGCGCGGTGATCACCGACTGCAGCCAGCGGTCGGCGGTGTCCTCGAAGTCCGGCTCGCAGTCGGCGCGCGGCGTGAGCCGTTCCGCGCCCAGCTCGGCAAGGCGTTCGTCGAGGCGGCGGCCGTGCCCGCAGAAGTCGTCGTAGGTCGAGTCGCCGAAGGCCAGCACCGCGAACTTGCGCCCGTCCAGCCGGGGCGCCCCGTCCCCGGCGATCGACTGCCAGAACTCGGCGCCGTTGTCCGGTGCGTCGCCATCGCCGAACGTGCTGGTCACCACCAGCAGATCGGCATCGGGGTCGAGGAGGTCACCGGCGGCGCCGTCCATACCTCGTACCGAAATCTGCCGCCCTGTCCCGGCGAGCCGTGCGCCCAGGCCGCGGGCGAACTCCTCGGCATTGCCGGTCTGTGACGCCCAGAGGATCTGCAGGCGCGGCCCGGCCGGCTGCAGATCACGAGCCTTTTCCGGTACGGCGTGGAAGATCCCGGCCAGCAGCCCGTTGACCCACATCGTGGTGTCCGGGTCGAACGGCGCGTTGGCCGGCAGCGTCGGCGCGTCCGGGCGCACCGGCGGCAGCCCGGCCAGGAAACCGGCCAGGTAGCGGCGCTGCCCGTCGGTGAGCACGGGTGGCACCGGGTCGAGACCGAGCAGTTCATGAATCGAGGTGGGCGCGACGGCGGGTTCGGCAACCGGCGCAGCGACCTTGGACAAGGCCACCGCACACACCTTCAGCTCCGGCTGGAAGCTCAGCGGGTCGACCGCGTCGCTGGTCACCGCGTTGACGCTGACGTACTCGCCGAACAGGTCGTTCCAGTGGAACGGGGCGAAACAGCTGCCCGGCAGCACCCGGTCGGTGAGCACCGCGGGCAGCACCGCGCGCCCGCGCCGGGACTCGATCTCCACCTGGTCGCCCTCGGCGATCCCCCGGGCGCGCGCGTCGGCCGGGTTGATCTCGACGAACGGGGCCGGGTTGAGCTTGGTGAGCTTGGCCAGCTTGCCGGTCTTGGTCATGGTGTGCCACTGATGCTGCAACCGGCCGGTGTTCAGCACGAACGGATAGTCGTCGTCGGGCAGCTCGGCCGGGTCCAGGTGCGGGCGCGGGTGGAAGACCGCCTTGCCGCTCGCGGTGGCGAACCGGAGACCACCGTCGGCTTCGCGGTACCGGATCGGGTTGCGGTCCGGCCCACCGGGCGCGGCCGGCCACTGGACCGGGCCGTCGAGCAGCCTTTCGTACGACACTCCGCGCAGGTCGTAACCGGTCTGTGGATTGGCGAACCGCTTGATCTCGTCGAGGATCTCGGCGGCGCTGTCGTACGAGAACGCCTCCGCGAAGCCCATCTCGGCCGCGACCCGGCAGATCAGCAGCCAGTCCGGCAGGGCGTCGCCGGGCGCGTCCACCACCGGGTGCACCAGGGTCAGGTTCCGCTCGGAATTGATCATGATGCCGTCGGTCTCCGACCACATCGCGGCCGGCAGCGCGATGTCGGCGTACGCGTTGGTCTCGGTCTCGCCGAAGGCGTCCTGGGTGATCACCAGCTCGGCGGCCTCCAGGCCGGCGATCACCGTCTTCCGGTTGCCGACCGAGGCGACCGGGTTGGTGCAGATGATCCAGCAGGCCTTGATCCGCCCGGCCGCCATCTGCTCGAACATCTCGACGGTGCCCCGGCCGACGTCGGTGCGCAGGGTGCCGCCGGGCAGCCCCCAGACCCGCTCGGTGAACTCCCGGTCGGCCGGGACCAGCACCGACCGCTGGCCGGGCAGGCCCGGGCCCATGTAGCCCATCTCCCGGCCGCCCATCGCGTTCGGCTGGCCGGTCAGCGAGAACGGGCCGCTCCCGGTCCGGCAGATCGCGCCGGTGGCCAGGTGCAGATTGCAGATCGCGTTGGTGTTCCAGGTGCCGTGGGTGCTCTGGTTCAGCCCCATCGTCCAGAGCGTCACCCAGTTCGCCGCCCCGCTGATCCACTCGGCGGCGGTCCGGATGTCCTCCTCGGCCAGCCCGGTCAGCGCGGCGACCGCGGCGGGCGGGTAGTCGGCGAGCAGCTCCGGCATCGCGGCCCAGCCCTCGGTGTGCGCCGCGATGAACTCCTCGTCCTTGTCCACCAGGTGCAGCAGGCCGTTGAGCAGCGCCAGGTCGGCGCCCGGGCGGATCTGCAGGAAGAGGTCGGCCTTGTCGGCGGTGGCGGTGCGCCGCGGGTCGACCACGATCAGCTTGGCGCCGGCCTTGACCCGCTCCATCATCCGCAGGAACAGGATCGGGTGGCAGTCCGCCATGTTCGCGCCGATCACGAAGAAGACGTCGGCGTGATCCAGGTCGTCGTAGGAGCCGGGCGGCCCGTCCGCGCCCAGCGACAGCTTGTAGCCGGTGCCGGCGCTGGCCATGCAGAGCCGCGAGTTCGACTCGATGTTGTTGGTCCCGATGAAGCCCTTGACCAGCTTGTTCGCCAGGTACTGGGCTTCCAGGGTCAGCTGGCCGGAGACGTACATGGCGAACGCGTCCGGGCCGTGCTCGTCGACGATCGCCCGCAGCCGCCGCGCGGTCTCCGCGATCGCCCGGTCCAGCGGCTGCCGCTGAGGCTCGGCGCCGCGCTCGGCGCGGACCATCGCGTGCCCCAGCCGGCCGCCCACGGTGAGCAGGTCGGCGCTGGTCGCGCCCTTGGTGCAGAGCCGGCCGCGGTTGGCCGGGTGCTCCTTGTCGCCACTCGCCCTGAGCACCCGGCGGCGGCCGTCGGCGTCCCGGGCGACGTCCAGCACCATCCCGCAGCCGACGCCGCAGTAGCCGCACACGGTGCGCACCTGGGTGACATCGGCGGCCACAGGCAGGGTTCCTTCCGTCCGACGCGTCGTCCTCGAAGGGTCACGCTAGGAAGCGGCGATTACCAGGCTGTCACCCGGAAGGTGCTGCGAGGGTTACCCGATCCTCACGATCACCGGGGCCGGGTTGTGAGCCCGCGCCGCGGCGCCTGATCCCGCCCGGGCCTCGGGCCGGCCCTTGCCCGGGCCGGCCCTTGCTCAGGCCGGGCCTTGCTCGGGCCGGGCCTTGCTCGGGCCGGGCCTTGCTCGGGCCGGGCTCAGCCGGCGCGGCGGGTGCGGGACAGGGCCAGGCTGGCCAGGCCGCAGCAGATGGTCAGCCAGGTGACCGGGAGGAGCAGGTAGACCGCGTCCTTGACACTTCCCGGCAGCAGACCGCTCAGGATCAGCAGGGCGGCGCCGATGAAGACGAGCGCGGCAACGGCCACCGTGCGACGCAGGGTGCGGTCAGGCATGCGAACTCCAGGACTCGGCAGCGAACGAGCCGAAAGCCTTCCCTACCGCCCCGAGCCCGGACAACCGCCGTCCGGCCACGTTCTCGGTCTTGCCGGCCGGTCGTCCGGTAACGGGACGGTACCGTTTCGGCCCGGTGCGGGAAACCTCTTGATCGACCGTCGCCGAAGTCTCTAACCTCGGCGCAGTCGATCATGGGGGACGCATGCTGATGGATACGACATCGCGCCGCGGCTGGGCCTTGCGCGCCACGACGGCGGCGTCTCTCGCGGGCGGTCTGGTGCTCGCCGGCGCGCTGCCGGCGGCTGCCGACGACCCGGCCGCGGACACCACCAAGCCGGTCATCACCAGCATCGGCCTGACCGACGGTCAAGCGGTCCGGGCGGTGCCGCTGTTCCGGGTGACAGCGACCGACGACGTCCAGGTCACCCGCGTCGCGCTCGCGGTGGACACGCCCGGCGAGCCCGCTGCCTACGGCACCTGTCAGACCTCGCCCACCGCGGGACTCTGGGCCTGCAAGGCGATCACCACGTTCCGCCTCGGCAACGAGTTCGACAGCACCTTCACCGTGCAGGCGTTCGACGCGGCCGGCAACGGTAGTGAGCCGGTCGCCGTCCGGGTGCACGTGGACAACGTGCAGCCGGTGGTGACCACGTCGCCGGCCAACCGCTCGTCGATGCGCTCCGGACCGGTCACCATGGAGTTCACCGAGGTGCCGGCCGACACCACGACGGTCCGGGTTCTCGATGGGCCGAACGGTTCCGCGCTCGCCACCCTGACCGCGGCGCCCTGGTCCTTCGTCTGGAACGCCACGGTCGAGGGCAACCCGCCGTGTGTCCAGGTGACCGACCGGGCCGGCAATGTCACCGTCACATGCACCGAGTACATCGTGGACGACACCGCGCCGGTCATCCAGCAGGTCGAAGCGGCGAGCATGTGGACGACCAGCCGGGTGGACACCGGCACCGGCGTGGTCGGTGGCAGCACCGGACTGACGCCGGTGATCGACGACGAGTCACCGATCACCCGGTTCGAGTGGCGGGTGAACGGCGAGCTGCTGTCGTCCGATCCGACTTTCAGCTGGGCGGCCGGCGAATTCCCGGCGCCGACCGCAACCGTGGAACTCAGCGTCTGGGATGCGGCGGGCCACACCTCGTCGAAGTCGTTCGCGGTCACCATCGACAAGACCGCTCCGGTCATGGTGGTGTACCCCGCTGAGCGGGCCCTGATCCGCGGGACGTCGTTCCTCACCACGGTCCGCGCGAGCGACGCGAACGGAGTCGCCTACACCGGCATCGAGTACCAGTACACCAGCTCGCAATGGGTCCGCGCCGGCGCGGACGGCATCAAGACGGTGACCTGGTGGGCCGTCGACAAGCTGGGCAATCGCGGGACGGTGAGCCGGACCGTCATCGTCGACAACACCGCGCCCGCCCTGTCGGTCACCAAGCGGCCGAAGAACAACGCGAGGGTCACCAAGAAGACCACGCTCGCCGCCGCGGCGAGCGACCGCAACGGCGTCGCGAAGGTCCAGCTGCTGGTCAACGGCAAGGTGGTGGCCACCGACTACACCGCAGGCTACCGCTTCACGCTGAACCCGAAGAAGTACGGCAAGAAGTTCACCGTGCAGCTGCGCGCCTACGACAAGGCGGGCAACGTCAAGTACTCGACCAAGCGCACCTACCGCCGCTGACCGCCGCATCAACGACCCAAGGACCGCAGGTCACCGGGTCTGCGGGATCTCGCATGCGACCCGTGTCGTCTCCCGCCGAGCGGTGTCATCGATCGCCGGGGTTCGTCGACAGTGCCGCATCAGAGGGAGCCGGTGCCGTCGGCGGGCGCCCGGGTCGCCGGGCGCCGAGGAGCAGCGGGGTCGCCACGGCGCCGAGCAGTGCCAGGCCGAACGCCGGGGCGGTGCCGAGCGGGCCGAGCAGCACCGCGACCAGGAAGCAGAAGACCGCGAAGCCGGTCAGCCCGCGCGTCACCCCGGTCAGCGTCCGGATGGTCGCCGCCGGCCCTTGCTGGGCCCGGACGAACGCGGTGACCACGCTGGTCGCGATCGGGAACGGCGCCAGGATCCCGGTGATCGTCGGTCCGAGCGCGTCCGCGGCGCTGGTGACCGTGACGACCAGCGCGGCGGTGGTCACCGCCCGGGCCGGCAGGTCCCACCACGGCGGCGCCGCCGGCCGCGGCGCGGTCTCCGGCCGGTCGATCGCCGTGACCGCCCGGTAGGCCAGCCAGATCGCGACGGCGACCAGCGGGAACGCCGCCCACGCGGAGAGCGTGAGCTGGGCCAGCAGGGCGTCGCCGGCGAGGTTCGCGAGCCAGGCGACGGCCAGCGCCGGGAACCACCCGTACCGGCGGCCGGCGTAGGCGTAGACCACCGCGAAGAGGGCCAGCGTGATCAGACCCAGCAGCGACGCCGACGCCGCCCGGGCGCCGAAAGCCGTGCCGTGGTCCAGGCAGGTGATCAGCAGGATCGGGCCGGCCACGATCGGGAAGGTGACCAGCAGGCCGGCCACCCGCGGACCCCAGCGGCGGCCGGCCAGCGTGGAGGCGACGACGAGCAGCGGGGCGAGCAGGAACTTGAGGAGCAGGACCACGGTGTGCTGTCAGTAGGCGGCGGCGCTCACGTACACCCAGGCCCGGACCCCGGAGCCGAGCGAGACCAGGACCCGGTGGTAGTCGTCCACTTCGTACTTGTCCGCGGTGATCAGCTCGTCCTCGGTCACCTCGAACACCGTGCCGGGCACCCGGTCGCCGTCCTCGCCGGTCTCCACGACGATCGGGTGGTGCGTCTTGCCGCTGGTCGCCACCACCTCCGGGTCGGTGATCTCCAGGAGTCGTTCCGCGTACCCGGGCAGGCTGTCCGCCCGGCCCTCCAGCTCCCTTCCGAAGTTGGCTCGTTGGACAGCGGGATCCTGCAGGGTGCCGTACGAGAAGAGCAGAGGCATGCCCTGATCCTGCCTGGTCTTGCCGCGGCGGATTAGCGTGCGTCCCGGGTTTTAGGACCGAGGAGGTCGCGGTGGGTACCTGGATGGCCACGGTCCGTTTCCCGGACGGCAGCGTGCGGTATGCCGAATACAGCACGGTTGTCGCCGCGATGGTCGATTCCCTGCACGCCACGTTCCACGTGGAACACTACCGAGCGCGAGTTTCCGGTGACCCGCTGCCGAGATTCCCGGACCGGCCGCACGCCCCGGTTGACGAGCTGATACCCGTGGTGATCAGGTACGCACCCGATGATCACGGATGGCATGCCGTCTACTGTCCGCGACGGTCCATGGTGCTCGGTCCGCACTCGCCGTACCTGCAGTGGCGGGTCCAGGAGACGTACGAACTGGTCTTCGGGGCCCGCGACACGGTGCGGCATTTGTCACAAGTGAATACTCACGCGCTGTGCGGGGCGCCGATCACCGACGCCCCGTTGCGCTACCGCCGCGAGGTCTGCGGGATGGGGAATCCGGAGTGGCGCGAGGAGGAGCAGCCGCCGTCCGTGGACATCTTCGCCGAGTGGACGAGCCGGGACATGTGCCGCTCCTGCCTCCTCGCCGCCCTTCACACCCTCGAATAAACCAGCTCGCCGCCGACGAAGGTCATCGCGACCTTCGTCGCGGCGATCTCGGCGACCGGTCCGTCGAACGGGTCGCGGTCGAGGACCACCAGGTCCGCGACGTTTCCGGTACGAAGGCAGCCGCTGTCGTCCCGGGTCCAGGAACGGGATGGTCAGCTCGTCCATCTGCGGTTCGTGCGCCGCCCACAGCGGCTGCAGGTTCGCGGTCGCGCCCAGCTGCCGGAGCCGCGGCACGTCGGCCGGGTCGACCACCTGGAGGTGGGCCAGGTGCGGCCGGGTGTCCCGGAAGCCGTTCCGGACCCGGGCCGCTTGGATCGCGTCCAGCGCCTCGCGCACTGCCCGGTCCACCGGTGAAGAGCAGGTCAGCGGTGGTCATGCGGTCTCCTCGACGGCGGGCTTGACGAAGTAGGACGAGCGGCGGCGCCACTTGGCGACCGCGGCGGCCGCGACACCGAGCAGCACGATCAGCGCCGGCGCGGCCAGGTTGAACCACCCATCGCCTGAGCGAGGTGAACCGCGAGGACCAGCTCGAGCTGGCCCTGGGCCTGCTGCTGGACGCGGTCGAGGCGCGGGCGGCCCGGGGCTCATATGCAGATTGACTGTATATAAAGATCGTCTATAGTGACGGCCATGACGATGCAGGAGCCGACCTTCTTCATCCTGACCGCGCTGGTGCGTACGCCCCTGCACGGTTACGGGATCATGCAGGCGGTCGAGCAACTCTCCGGCGGCCGGGTGCGGCTCAAGGCCGGGACCCTCTACGCCGCGCTCGACCGGCTCAGCTCGGACGGCCTGATCGTCGTGGATCGGGAGGAGGCGGTGGGCGGCCGGCTGCGCCGCTACTACGTCCTCTCCGACGACGGGCGCGCGGCGCTCGAGGAGGCGGTGGCGAGGCTCCAGTCGAACGCGAAGGTGGCCGCCACCCGGCTGCGCGAGGCGTTCGGCTTCATCGGGGGAGTTCAGCATGCCTGAGCTGGAGCTCTCCTACCGCCGCCTGCTCTGGGCCTACCCGCGCTTCTACCGTCGTGAGCGTGGCCTGGAGATCCTGACCACGCTGCTGGACGCGGCCGAGCCGGGTCAGACCCGGCCGTCCCGCGGCGAGGCGATGTACCTGCTGCTGGTCGGCCTGCGCTACCGATTCGTGCCGCCGGGCCGGATCAGCGGCGTGCTGGTCGGGTTCGTGGCGCTCTGGGTGGCGCTGGTGATGAGCGGGGCCGGCGCGCTCGCCGTCTACGCCGCGCGGAGCCCGGAGCCGCCCCGGCTGGCCGCGCTCGCCGACCGGCTGGCCGGGCAGCCACCGGCCACCACGTCGGACGCGTCCGGTTACCTCCCGGTGGAGCTGGCCTATCTCGCCGGGACGTCCGGGACGCTGTACGGCTACGGCGGAGAGGGCTGGGCCGGGTCCCGCCCGGTGCCGGACGAGCAGTCGCGCGGCTACGACCGGGTGCCGGACGCTTCGGTGGTGGTGACGGAGGCGTACCGGACGCTGCGGAACGACGGCTGGACCATGGGCGACCTGGTGCGCGGCGACGAGAACGCGCCGGACGGGGTGTTCTGGGCCGAGCGGGACGGCGCCCTGGTCCGGGTCAGCGGCACCTACGACCGGACCGGGATGACCATCTTCTGGTACCCGGTCGAGCCGCCCGGCCTGCTGGCCGGGGCGATCGCCGGTTTCCTGATCGGCGGCCTGCTGGCCGGCCAGGGCCTGACCTGGCTGGCGCACCGGGTGTCCCGGACCGCGCCCGGCACCCGGCGGCGGGCGCTGCTGATCAGCCTGCCGGCGTTGACCGCCGCCGTGGTGAACAGCTTCGACTGCGTGGCCAGCATGTGGCCGGCGTCCAGCTCGGCGGTGCTGCTCCGCACCGAGTTGATGTACCCGCTCGGCAACCAGATCGCGAACCCGCTGGCCCCGGCGATCATCGGGCTGTCACTGCTGGCCGCGGTCATCCTGGTCGCCGAGGCGAGGGCGGTCGACCGGCTGGCGCCGGTCAACCAGCCAATGGCGGGGTGAGGGTCAGCGGCGGTAGGTCCGCTTGGTCGAGTACTTGACGTTCCCCGCCTGGTCGTAGGCGCGCAGCTGCACGGTGAACTTCTTGCCGTACTTCTTCGGGTTCAGCGTGAAGGAGTAGCGCCGCTGCGCGTCGGTGGCCGCGACCTTGCCGTTGACCAGCAACTGCACCCGCGAGATGCCGAACGGGTCGGCGGCGTCCGCCTTGATGGTCACCTTGCCGCGCAGCTTCGCCTTGTTCTTCGGGGCCTTGAGCCAGGTCACCTTGGCCGGCGCGGTGTTGTCCACGCAGACCTGCCGCTGCAGCTGGGTGAGGTTGCCGGCCTTGTCGGTCACCTCCCAGGTCAGGATCTTGCCGCCGTCCTGGACCTCGGTGGTGTTGAGCTGGACCGTCCAGGGGCTCTCCGGGGTGCCGGCGACCGCCAGGTGATTGCCGAAGTAGGCGCTGAGGTAGGCCGGGCCGGTCGCGTCGCGGAGGCCGGTGACGCTCACGGTGACGGTGCCGCGGAGGAAGTATCCGCCCGGGGTGCCGGTGAAGACCGGCTGGTCGTTGTCGACCACCACGGTGCGGGTCAGCTCGCTGACGTTGCCGAGCCGGTCGTAGGCCTGGACGGTCACGGCCAGCGGCCCGTTCGGGGTGGCCGGGTCGAGAACGACCTGGTTGCGGTCCCAGCCGGTGAGCGGCACCGTGCCGGCCGGCTGGCCGTTCAGGGACAGCTCGATCCGGTCGATGTCGTCCGGGTCGGTCGCGTGGATCGAGAACGGCCGGTGGACGCTGACGTAGCCGTCGGCCTGCGGGAACGACATGCTGATCGCCGGACCGTCCACATCGGTGGCGGCGGGCTCGGCGGCCTGGGCCGGTGCGGTCAGGGTCAGCCCGGTGGCCAGGGCGGTGATGGTGGACAGGGCGGCGGTGCGACGGCGCATGGTTTCCCCCGTGATCAACTTCCGGCCAGATTAGCGTTCCGCCGCGGCCTGCGGAAGGGGTGCCAACCGATGTGGACATCGTCGCGCCCCTTGTTCGAACGGCTTCGAAGTCCTACGCTGCCAGCAGCAGGAAAGCGCTTTCCTTAAGCATCCGGAGGTAACCGCACATGGCAGCGCGCAGATCGATCGGCATTGTGATCAACGGAGTGACCGGCCGGATGGGTTACCGGCAGCACCTGGTCCGCTCGCTGCTCGCCATCCGGGAGCAGGGCGGCGTCGCCCTGCCCGGCGGCGGGCACATCTGGCCGGAGCCGATCCTGGTCGGCCGCGATCCGGACAAGCTCGCCGCGATCGCCGCGCGGCACGGCCTCACCGAGTGGACCACCGACCTGGACGCCGCGCTCGCCCGTCCGGACGTGGAGATCTACTTCGACGCGCAGGTCACCCAGCAGCGGGAGAAGGCGATCCGGCAGGCGATCGCGGCCGGCAAGCACGTCTACACCGAGAAGCCGCTCGCCGAGAGCTCGCCGGCCGCCGAGGAGCTGGCCGAGCTGGCCGCCGAGGCCGGCATCCGCAGCGGCGTGGTCCAGGACAAGCTCTTCCTGCCCGGCCTGCGCAAGCTGAAGCGGCTGATCGACGGCGGCTTCTTCGGCCGGATCCTGTCGGTGCGCGGCGAGTTCGGCTACTGGGTCTTCGAGGGGGACTGGCAGGCCGCCCAGCGCCCCAGCTGGAACTACCGGCTGGCCGACGGCGGCGGCATCGTGATGGACATGTTCCCGCACTGGAACTACGTGCTCGAGGAGCTGTTCGGCGCGGTCCGCGGGGTGCAGACGACGATCGCCACGCACGTCGAGAAGCGGGTCGACGAGCGCGGCGAGGAGTACACCGCGGACGCCGACGACGCCGCCTACGCGATCTTCGAGCTGGAGGGCGGCATCGTCGCCCAGATCAACTCCTCCTGGGCGGTCCGGGTCAACCGCGACGAGCTGGTCGAGTTCCAGGTCGACGGCACGCACGGCAGCGCGGTCGCCGGCCTGCGCGGTTGCAAGATCCAGCACCGGGCGACCACGCCCAAACCGGTGTGGAACCCGGACCTGCCGGTCACCTTCTCCTTCCGCGACCAGTGGTCCGAGGTGCCGGACAACGAGGAGTTCGACAACGGCTTCAAGGTCCAGTGGGAGGCGTTCCTCCGGCACGTCGTGGCCGGCGAGGCGTTCCCCTGGGACTTCGCCTCCGGCGCCCGCGGCGTCCGGCTCGCCGAGGCCGGCCTGCAGTCCGCCCGCGAGGGCCGCCGCATCGAGCTCGGGACCGCCTGATGGCCACGGTCCGCCTGCCGTCCGGGCCGCTGACCCTCGCCGACCGGCGGGTCTGGGACAAACCCGCCACCCCATTCCAGACCCGATTGGCGTACGCCGCCGCGCACGTGGTCGCGGACCCGCGTGCGGAGAACTCGCCCGGCGCACCAGCCGCCCTGGACTGGGCGGCGACCCTCGCCTTCCGGCAGCACCTCTGGTCACACGGCCTCGGGGTGGCCGAGGCGATGGACACCGCCCAGCGCGGGATGGGTCTGGACTACGCCGCGACCCGGGAGCTGATCCGGCGCAGCGCGGCGGCGGCCGAGGGGCCGATCGTGGCCGGCGTCGCCACCGACCAGCTCGCACCCGGCCCGGTGACCCTGGACCGGATCCAGCGGGCCTATCAGGAGCAGCTCGCCGACGTGCTGACCGCCGGGGCCGCGCCGGTGCTGATGTGCAGCCGCCACCTCGCCGCCGCCGCCCGGGACGCCGAGGACTATCTGACGATTTATCGTTCGTTGCTTGATATCTCGGACAAGCCGGTGGTGCTGCACTGGCTCGGCACCGCCTTCGACCCGGCCCTGGAGGGCTACTGGGGTTCGTCCGACGTGGACAAGGCCACCGAGACCGTCCTCGAGCTGATCGCCGCGAACCCGGCCAAGGTGGACGGGATCAAGATCTCGCTGCTCGACGCCGACCACGAGGTCCGGCTGCGCCGCCGGCTCCCGGCCGGGGTCCGGCTCTACACCGGCGACGACTTCAACTATCCGGAGCTGATCCGCGGCGACGAGCGGGGACACTCGGACGCGCTGCTCGGCATCTTCGCCGCGATCGCCCCGGCCGCGGCGGCCGCCTTCGCCGCCCTGGACCGCGGCGACCTGGACGAGTACGACCGGATCTTCGCGCCGACCGTGCCGCTGTCCCGGCACATCTTCCAGAAGCCGACCTTCTACTACAAGACCGGCATCGTTTTCCTCGCCTGGCTGGCCGGCCACCAGTCGCACTTCACCATGGTCGGCGGGCTCCAGTCCGGCCGGTCGGTGCCGCACTTCGCCCGGCTGGTCGAGCTGGCCGACGCGGCCGGCCTGCTGCCCGACCCGGATCTGGCGGCCCACCGCGCGAACCGCTTCTTCGAGGTGATGGCGGGATGAGCGAGCCGGCGAGCGAATCGGCTGGCACCGCCGTCAACTCAGGGCTACGCCGGAGCAGGTTCTCGTTCAACCAGATCACCGCCAAGCTCTGGGGCCTGGAGGAGATGGTCGCCGGCTGCGTGGCGGCCGGGGTGGACCAGGTCGCGCTCTGGCGTGAGCCGGTCGCCGAATACGGTCTGGCCCGCTCCGCCGCCCTGGTCCGGGACGCCGGCCTGACCGTCACCACGCTCTGCCGCAGCGGCTTCTTCCAGCTGCCGGACTGGTTCGACGACAACCGCCGGGCGATCGACGAGGCCGCCGCGCTCGGCACGAAGGTGCTGGTCCTGGTCTCCGGCGGGCTGCCGGACGGATCGCGGGACCTCGCCGGCGCCCGGCGGCACGTCGCCGACGCGATCGGACGGCTGGCCCCGTACGCGGCCGCCGCCGGGGTGACCCTGGCGATCGAGCCGCTGCACCCGATGTACGCCGCCGACCGGTGCGTGATCAGCACCTGGGACCAGGCGATGGCGATCGCCGAGCAGCACCCGGCCGGGCAGGTCGGGGTCACCGTCGACACCTACCACCTGTGGTGGGACGACACCGTGCTGGAGAAGATCGCCCGGGCCGGCGAGCGGATCGCGATCTACCAGCTCGCGGACTGGATCACCCCGCTGCCGGCCGGCGTGCTGACCGGGCGCGGGCTGCCCGGGGACGGGTGCGTGGACATGCGGGCGTTCCACGACGCGGTGGACAAGGCCGGGTACGCCGGGCCGATCGAGGTCGAGGTGATGAACGCCGGCCTCTGGGAACGGCCCGGGCGCGAGGTGCTGGACGTGACGCTCACCGCGTACGACAGCGTCTTCTGAAAGGACCGGGGTCCGGCGGCGGCCAGCGACGTCCGCGCCGGGCCCTGCTATTTGGGTGGCAGCGAGCAGGCGAAGTCGACGCCGGCCCGGAGCCAGCGGGCCAGGTCGTCGTCGTCGAGGCGGTCGCCGTCGACCACCACCCAGTTCTTCATCGGGCGGCCGGTGAAGTCGAAGACCCGGGTGCCCGGCTCGGCCAGCGCCGCCTCCCCGGCGGCCGCGCCGAGCCGCACGATCAGGTCGTCACCCATCACGCCGACGGCCATGTTGCCGTGCACCATGAAGGTGATCCCGCCGAACATCCGCTTGTCGCTCACCCCGTCGACGTCTCCGAGCGCGTCCCGGATCCGTTCCGCGAGTGCCTCGTCGAAGGCCATGCCTCAACCTAGCTGTTGCGCGGGCGCAGCGAGGTTGTGTGACTCACGTCACTCCGACTGGAGAACCGTGGGCGGCCTGCCGTCGTCTTGCTGGTTGTGAGACGAAGCCTGGACGCGGCCGACGAGGCGGAGCTGGTGCGCCGCACCGCCACCGGTGACCGGCGCGCGTTCGACGAGCTCTACCGGCGCACCTCGCCGTGGCTCGCCGTGCGGCTGCGCCGCCGGTGCGCCGACGACGACGTGGTCGCCGACGTGATGCAGGAGACCTATCTGGCCGTCTGGCGGGCCGCCGGTGACTTCGCCGGCTCGGCCACCGACGGCAGCGCGGTCGGCTGGCTCTGGACGATCGCGGCCAACCGGCTGGTCGACGCGTTCCGCCGGCGTGCCCGCCAGGAGAAGGTGCCGGTCGCCCACGCCGCCACCACCGTCCCGGCCGCCGAGGACGAGGTGATGGCCGGCCGGGTCGGCCATGAGCTGGAGCAGGCGCTGCTCACCCTCCCGGCGGACGTCCGCCAGGTGCTGCGCGCCATGGTCCTCGACGGTCTCTCGGTCCGGGAGACGTCGCTGCTGCTCGGGGTGCCGGAGGGCACCGTGAAAACCCGGGCCCGCCGGGCCCGGCTCGCGCTGCGGGAGGCGCTGTCATGACCGGACACCCCCACCCTTCGGTGATCTCCCGCTATGCCGGCGGCGACGTGGACCTCGACGAGGCCACCGTCTGGACGGTCGAGGTGCACCTGGAGGAGTGCGCCGACTGCCGGGCCCGGCTGGCCGGCAGCGCCCCGGAGGACGTGCTGACCCTGCTCGACCGGGTGACCGCCGGGGTGGAGCGGGGCGTCGCCGGCGGGCCGGCTCCGGTCCCGGTCCGGCGGCGCTGGTCGGCGGCCCGCAACCGCTGGCTGGTCTGGCAACTGGTCCCGTGGCTGACCATGACCGGCGCCATCCTGTTCTGCGCGGTGCTGCTCCAGGCGCTGCAGCCGGCCCTGCCGTCGCTGGTGCTGCTGCTGGCCCCGATCGCGCCGCTGCCCGGGGTGGCGGTCGCCTGGAGCCGGGGCAGCGACCCGGCCGGGGAGCTGATCGCCAGCACCCCGGCGGCCGGCCTGCCGCTGCTGCTGCGGCGCACCGCCACGGTGCTCGCCGTGATCGTGCCGATGCTGCTGCTGGCCAGCGACCGGGCCGGTGTCTCGCTGGCCCTGACGCTGCTGCCGTGCCTGGCCTTCACCACCACCGCCATCGCGCTCGGCGCGCTCATCGGAGTGCGCCGGGCCGCCCTCGGGCTGATCGCCGGCTGGGCGTCCGCGGTGGCCCTGCCGGCGGTGCTCACCGCCCACCTCCCGGTTGTGCTTCAGCCGGGCAGTCTCGGCGTCTGGGCGTTCATCGCGGTTGCCTCGGCAGCCTTCGTGATGGCCCGCGCCGACCGCTTTCTCAGGAGGAGTTGACTCATGCGATCGGTGAGCGCGGCGGAGACCGCCCCCACCACCCATCCCTGGGCGGTGCACGCCGAGGGCCTGCGGGTCCGGGCCGGCCGGCACCTGGCCGTCGACGGGCTCGACCTGAGCCTCGGCACCGGAGTGCACGGGCTGCTCGGGCCGAACGGCGCCGGCAAGACCACCCTGATGCGCGCGCTGGCCACCGTGATCGAGCCGGCCGGCGGCAAGCTGAGCCTGCTCGGCGAGCCGGTGGACGGGCGGGCCGACCTGCGCCGGGTCCGCCGCGGACTGGGCTACCTGCCGCAGGCGTTCGGGTTCTACCCGCGCTTCACCGTGCGCGAGTTCGTCGAGTACATGGCCTGGCTCAAGGAGATGCCGAAACCCGCGGTGCCCGGCGCGGTGCAGCGGGCCATCGACCGGGTCGGGCTCGCCGACCGGGCCGGCGCCAAGCTGAAGACCCTCTCCGGCGGCATGCTGCGCCGGGTCGGCATCGCCCAGGCGATCGTCAACGACCCGGCGATCCTGCTGCTCGACGAGCCGACCGTCGGCCTCGACCCGGAGCAGCGCCTCGACTTCCGCGAGCTGCTGCGGGGCCTCGGCGCGGACAGCTGCGTGCTGGTCTCCACCCACCTGGTCGAGGACGTGGTCGCCGCCTGCTCCGACGTGGTGATGATGAACCAGGGCCGGCTGGTCTTCCAGGGCACACCGGACACGCTGGTGGCCCAGGGCGCCGCCGGCGACGCCGGCGACAGCCCCGCCGAGCGCGGCTATTCCGCCCTGCTGCGCCGCCACCGGGCGGAGGCCGGCCGGTGACCCGCGTCCTCGGCATCGAGCTCCGCCGCTCCACCGCGATCGGCGCCGCCCTGATCCTGCTGGCCGTCGGCGTCGCGCTGCTCTACCTCTTCGACGAGGGGGACTGGTCGACCGGCTGGATGCAGCTGGCCATGACCCAGCGGCTCTACCTGGGGTTGCTCTGGCCCCTCGCGCTGGCCGCCGGCGCCTGGCAGGGCCGCCGCGAGCACCAGGCGAAGGTGACCGAGCTGTTCGCCAGCACCGCCCGGCCCCGGTCGCACCGGACCGTGCCGACCATGCTGGCGCTGGCCGTCGCGGTCGCCGGGGCGTACCTGCTGATGACCGTCGCGGGCGGGGTGTCGCTGCTCGGCACCGCGCACTATCTGCCGCCGCAGGCCCTGACCGTCGTCGCGGTCGGCCTGCTGTCCCTGGTCGCGGCGGCCTGGATCGGTCTCGCCGCCGGCCGGGCGCTGCCCTGGCTGGTGACCGCGCCGGCTCTGGCCGTGGCCGGTCTCGGCCTGCTGCTGACCATCCCCGGGGCGACCCGGCCGCGGGGCTGGCTGGCGCTGGTCTTCTCGCCGATCTACGAGATGAACATGCCGGACGCCTACACCACCGTGCCCGGCCGGATCAGCGCCGCCCAGGCGATCTGGCTCGGCGCGCTGGCGGTCACCGGGATGCTGCTGTTCGCCTCCCGCGGCTGGCGGAGCCGGGTCACCGCGCTGCTGGCCGTGACCGTCGGCGTCATCCTGGCCGTCACCGTCATGCCGCACCGGAACCGGCAGGTCGTCGACTCGGTCGACCCGGTCGCGAAAGCGCTGGTCTGCGCGGCGGACGAGCCCCGCGTGTGCGTCAGCCGGGTGCACCAGGGGCTGCTCCCGGACGTGGTGCCCCAGGCCCGGGAGGCGCTGACCGTCCTCACCAGGCTTCCCGGCGCCCCGACCCGGGTGAACGAGGACAACAGCACCTACCTGTCCGACGTGCCGGCGCCCCGCAGCCCGGACGTGGCCCTGGTCCGCATCCGCACCGGCCGGACCGCCGACCTGACCGCGCAGATCGTCGTCGCCGCCTTCGAACGGCCCTACGATTGCGACAACGGCCCCGACTTCGAGGACTCGCTGGCGGCCGGTTTCTGGCTGATCGGCGAACCACCGGTCCACGAGGACCCGGACACCACCGCCGGGGCCCGGCTCCGCTGGCAGCAGTTGCGAGCGCTCCCCGCCGCCCAGGCGAAGGCCGAGGTCGCCGCCATCCGCCAGTCCGCCCTGACGTGCCGATGAAGCGCTACTCGATCCCGTCCCGGGGCCGGCGTTCCGTCGTCCGGTCGGGTGGTGCGGCATGAGGTGGCTGACGCTCTATCTGCGGTCGCGACGGGCGCCGATGGCGCTGGCCGTGGCGGCTGGCTGCGCGGGCCTGATGTGGTCGCTGTGGGCGATCTTCTCGAAGGACCGGCAGGTGGCACCGCAGATGGTGGTGCTGACGGTGTTGCTGCTGGTGTCGATCCTGACCCTCACCCTCAGCAGCCCGGACTACGCGCTGGACCGGACGGCCGCGCTGTCCTGGCCGCCGCGCCGGGCCGCGCACCTGCTGGCCGCGCTGCTGATCGTGGTCGGCTCGTTGGTGCTCACCCGGTACACCGCGGCCCACTTCGGCCCGGCGTCGGTGCTGCTCCGCGACGCGGCGGGCCTGCTGGGCCTGACCGCTCTGGGCGCCAGCCTGCTCACCCCGGCCCGCTCCTGGTTCCTGCCCCTGGGCTGGACCTTGATCGCCGTCCTGTTCCCCCGCACCGAGACGGTCGCCGACCAGCTCCTCACCTGGCAGTCCCAGGCCCCCGACAACCGGCCGGCCGTCCTGCTCGCCCTGCTCCTGGCGTTGGCCGGCCTGGTCACCTACGCCCTGGCCGGCCCGTCCCGCCGGGCCACCGCCGACCTGCCCGCGTAGCCCGGCGCTCGCCGACCTCCCGGGGACGGTCCGTGAGGGCCGGCTCTCCGCACGACACGCGTCGCGGTCGTGCGGCGGGCCGGGCCTCGCGTGCCGATTGTCACGGGGCTCCGAGTCGTACCGGAAAAGGAACCGGAAGCCGGCGGGCGGCGTCGCGGCAGCGGGGATGGTCCGGTGCGGGAGCGGCCCGGCGGGGATGGGGATTCGGGGGCGGGAGTGTGCCGGGTGCGGTAGGAATCAACGGTGAGTTCCTATGCGGCTTCGTCGGCCCGTTATGACGCCATGGAATACCGCCGCTGTGGGCGCAGCGGCCTGAAACTGCCCGTGATCTCGCTGGGGTTGTGGCACAACTTCGGCGATGACAAGCCGATCGAGACGCAGCGCGCGGTGCTGCGGCGCGCGTTCGACCTCGGGGTCACGCACTTCGACCTGGCCAACAACTACGGCCCGCCGTACGGCTCCGCCGAGATCAATTTCGGTCGCCTGCTGGCCGAGGACTTCGCGCCGTACCGGGATGAGCTGATCATCTCGACCAAGGCCGGCTATGACATGTGGCCGGGACCCTACGGCGAGTGGGGGTCGCGGAAGTATCTGACGGCCTCGCTGGACCAGTCGCTGCGGCGGATGAACCTGGACTATGTGGACATCTTCTACTCGCACCGGTTCGACCCGGAGACGCCGCTCGAGGAGACGATGGGGGCGCTGGACGCCGCGGTCCGGGCGGGCAAGGCGCTGTATGTCGGCATTTCGTCCTACTCCCCGGCGAAGACCGCGGAGGCCGCCGCGATCCTGCGTGATCTCGGCACGCCGCTGCTGATCCACCAGCCGTCCTACTCGATGCTGAACCGCTGGGTGGAGGACGAGCTGCTCGGCGTGCTGGAGCAGGCCGGCGCCGGATGCATCGGCTTCTCGCCGCTGGCCCAGGGCATGCTCACCGACCGCTACCTGGACGGGGTGCCGCAGGGTTCCCGGGCCGACGAGCAGAAGTCGCTGACCACGGAGTGGTTGACCGAGGAGAACCTCGGCAAGATCCGGGCGCTGAACGCGATCGCCGGGCGGCGCGGGCAGAGCCTGGCCCAGATGGCGATCGCCTGGGCGGTGCGGGACCCGCGGATGACCTCGGTGGTGCTCGGCGCGAGCAGCGTCGCCCAGCTGGAGAACAATCTGGCGGCGCTCGGCAACACCTCGTTCACCGAGGCGGAGCTGGCCGAGATCGATCAGCACGCGACCGAGTCGGGGATCAACCTCTGGGCGCGGTCGAGCGCGTACTGAGGCGGTTTGAAGGATAGGACCACTATCCAATCGACGAGGTTCGCTGTAGCGTCGCGGAATGAAGGACGTCACGCCCGCGATCCGTGCCGGATTCCTCATCCCGCTGACGCTCTGCGCCGGCCTCCAGGTGCTGCTGCTCTTCGTGCTCGGCGGCCGGGGGTTCGCCTGGACGTTCCACTCACCACTGTCCGCGGCCACGATGGGCGCCGGATATTGCGGCGGCCTGGCCATGCTGGTCTGTTCGCTGCGGCTGCGGCGGTGGGTGGACGTCCGGGTGGCGTACCTCAGCACCCTGCTGTTGATGATCCTGATGCTGCTGGTCACGCTGCGCTACGCGGGCCGGACGCACCTCGGCGGCGGCGACCTCATCGCCTTCGGCAACGCCTGGGGCTGGCTGATCGTGCACCTGCTCGCCCCGGTCGTCGGGGTGATCCTGCTGGTGCTGCAACTGCGCGCGCCCGGGCAGAATCCGCCGCGCGAGTTCCCCCGGCTCTGGCTCACCGTGCTGCCGATCGCGGTGGTCGCCCTGATCGGCACCGGCGTCGGCCTGTTCGCCCTGCTCTTCCCGGCCACCGCGGCGGACCGCTGGCCGTGGCCGGTGACCGAGCTGGACGTGTCGGCGCTGGGCGTCTGGGCCCTGGTCTTCGGCGTCGGCTCGATCCTCGCCATCCGGGAGGGCGACCCGGAGCGCCAGCGGGCCGGTGCGATCAACTACCTGGTCGCGGGGGTGGCCAGCGTGATCGCCTTCCTCCGCTACGCCGGCGAGGTCCGCTGGGACAACAGCCTGAGCTGGATCTACCTGCTCCTGATGATCCTGCTGTCCCTCACCGGCGCGATCGGCTGGCTGATGGCCGGCCCGGCCGAGCGCTGGCGGTCCGCCGTGCTGACCGACTGAACCATATTTTCGTACGCCTCCGTCCCGCCACCACCCGCCCGCCGGTGCGGGCCGCAGCGGGTCAGCCGCAGGGCCCCGGCTGGTCCGCACGGGTGTCTCGGCACCCCCGAGGCACCCCTGAGGCCCAGCCGGGATCGGACACCGCGTCGCGGCCCTGGGGTGGGACCGCCTCGCGTGCCGCGGCTAGGCGGGAGGCAGGTCGACGCCGTCGAGCGGGCTGATCGGCCGCCGGTGGTGCAGCCGCGCCGAGACGTCCTCGTGCGCCAACCGCCGGATCGCGAGCAGGATCGGCTCGTAGAGGACCGTGTAGGCCACCGTCGCCTCGATCGCCTCGTCCAGATCCCGGTGCCCGTCGATGAACCGGTATTCGCCCTCGGCCAGCGGGTGCACGGCCGCCGCGTACCGCCGCACGTGCTCGATCCCGTCCCGGTAGCCGAGCCGGCGCAGCGCCACGATCGACCTGGTCAGCGCGTTCAGTGAGGGGCTGAAGTCGTTGATCAGCCAGCCGAGTCCGGTCATCAGCGCGAGCACTTCGCCGTGCACCTCGTCCCAGAGCGGGTCGTCGGTGGGCGCTTCGACGAGCGGCGGCAGCATGTACTGCGCGACGCCGAGCCGTTCGTGCCGGCTCAGGGTGCTCTCCCCGGCGGCGAAGAGCACGTTGCGCACCTGGTCGATGCTCATCCCGCCGATCTGCTGCATGGCCCGGACCAGCCGGAGCCGCCGCAGGTGCCCGTCGTCGTAGGACGACTGCCGCGCGGTGACCGGCGTCCCCGGCTCCAGCAGGCCCTCACGCAGGTAGAACTTGATGGTCGCGATGGGCACACCGCTCGCGGTGCTGAGCTCGGACAGGCGCACGCTGAGCCATTCTCCCGGAACGGTCTGGACAGAGACCGTCGTCACTAGGATAGTGGAACTATCCTACAGGCGGAGGGAGCCCGCGATGGCCGGGTCGGCGCTGTTCCACGGATCGCAACTGCTCATGCACCCGCGCTGGCAGCGCACCGGCCCGGTCGAGGACCAGGTGCGCCGCGGCCGGTTCATGGCGGAGAACGAGGAGCCGATCGCGCTCTTCCTGGTCGGCATGCGGATCAACCGGTGGCGGTCGCTGCGCAGCTGGCTGCCGGTGATGTTCGCGATGCCCGGGATGCTCCGCGAGCTGGCCGCCGACCCGGAGAGCGGCCTGCTCGGCTACCAGTTGCTCGGCGGTCCGGGCCTGCGCCAGGTCACCCTGATCCAGTACTGGCGGCGGGCCGGCGACATCCGCGCCTTCGCGCACGACAGCGGCCGGCTGCACCGCCCGGCGCAGGACCGGTTCTGGAAGCGGTACTTCGCCGGGAACGGGGCGGTCGGCATCTGGCACGAGATGTTCTCCGTGCAGAAGGGTGCCTACCAGTGCCTTTACGGCGACATGCCGGCCACCGGGGTGGGTGCGGTGCGCGGCCTGCAGCCGGTCGTGCCGAAAGGTGAGCACGGCGGCTACCAGCCGACCACGGAGCCGATCTTCCACTCCCAGTTGCAGCCCTGATCCACCACCGCTTCTTCAGTACGGACGGCCGTACCGAAAACTGGTTCTGACCTCAGTCCTGGGCGCGGAGCTGGACCAGCAGGCCGTCGCGGTCCGTGAGGACCGCGCCGAGGATCCGGCGGCCGGCCGCGAGCAGGTCGGCCACGTCCCGGGTGCTCAGGGCGTACATCACCAGGGCGCCGTCCCGGAACGAGGTCACGATGCCGGCTCGGCGGAGCACCGCGAGCTGCTGCGAGAGATTCGACGCCTCGACGTCTATTTCGGACAGCAGGTCGCGGACCGGCCGGGGGCCGTCCTGCAGCAGCTCCAGGACGCGGATGCGGACCGGGTGGCCGAGGGTCCGGAACATCTCGGCCTTCGCCTGATACAGCGGCACTGACACGGCGGATCCCCTCCAGTCATTCGCACCGGCCAACGAGGCGTGGAGCGGTCCGGTTACGCGGCTGCGCCGTTTCTTCAGTTGCGAAAATCCGCAACTCCTTCGATGCCGTCATCAGCATGCGGACTGGTCGACTGTCCAAGCCGGACATCATGTGCGACGGGTTCCGGCCCGGGTCGGTGACAGTCGATGTCGACCGGAGCGAGACATCGGAGGAACCCGAAATGCCGGACATGGATGTGGCCCTGAAGGACGCGATGCAGATCGACGGCGCCATCGGCGTCGCTCTGGTCGACCGCAGCAGCGGGATGGCGCTCGGCGTCGCCGGGGGTGACCGGAACTTCGACCTGACCGTCGCGGCCGCCGCGAACACCGAGGTGGTGCGGGCCAAGCTGCGCACCATGGAGATGCTCGGCCTGCGCGAGAGCATCGAGGACGTGCTGATCACCCTCGACTCGCAGTACCACCTGATCCGCCCGCTGACCGGGCGCGCCGGGCAGGGATTGTTCCTCTACCTGGCGCTCTACAAGGAGCGGGCCAACCTGGCGCTGGCCCGGCACCAGCTCAAGCGGATCGAGGCGAACCTGGACATCTAGCGAACCACTCGTCGGAGAGCATGGCGAAGTCGAGCTCGGTGCTCCACTCGCCCTTGAACAGCTCGTTGTGCACGAGCCGGGCCTCCTGTCGCATGCCGAGCCGGCGCAGCACCCGGGCGGACGGCTCGTTGCGCTCGTCGATCCGGCCGATGATCCGGTGCAGGCCCAGTTCCTCGAAGCCGAGCCGGAGCATCGCCTCGGCGGCCTCGGTGGCGTACCCCCGGCCGGCGAAGTCCGGGTGCAGCACGTAACCGATCTCGCCGCCGCGGTGCTGGCGGCTGTGCCAGAACAGGACCACGTCCCCGGCCAGCTGCCCGGTCCCGGCCACCTCGACGCCGAGGGTCAGTGACTGCCCCTCGTCGGTGAGCGCGGTGGCCGCCCAGTAGGTCCGCAGCCGCTCGGCGATCACCTCGGGCGTCATCGGCTCGAACGGCACGTAGCGGCAGACCTCGGGACGGTTGCGATAGGCCAGCAGCGCCCCGGCGTCGGCCTCGGTCAGCGGGCGCAGCAGCAGGCGTCCGGTCCGGATCGGGTACGTCGGGCGCAACTCGGTCGGCGACACGTGATCATCCTGCCATCCCGTGTCGCCGGTTAGCACACCCGTTCGAGTTATCCACAGGCTGTGCGCACAGCCTGTGGGTTGCGCTCAGCGGCGCACGTCCGCGTACCGCAGCAGCGCGGCCACCCCGCCGCGCAGGTGGTGGTGCCCGGCCGGATCGACCAGCCGGATCGAGCCCTCGGCGGCGGTCAGCGCCCGGAGGATCGCGGCGTCCGCGCGCACCAGCGGCGGATGCCGGATCCCGGCCCGGTTCAGCACCTCCGGGTCGTCGCTGAGCTGCAGCGGGTCCGGGCCGATCCACAGCCGCTCGGTCGAGGACGGGTCGTCGATCAGCAGCAGCGTCTCCACCTCGCCCCGGGACAGATGGCCGACCACCTCGGCGAGGCCGTCCTCGAACTGATCGGGCGCCGCGTCGTCCTCGGCGTCCCGGGCCAGCTGCACGATCATCGGCATCGCGTGCGGCAGCGGGTCGTACGCGACGATCGCCGCGGGCGGCTCGGGCAGCGCCTGCCGCATGATCACCTCGCCGGCCGTGGCGAACAGGGCGAGCCCGTGCCGTCCCGGCACCGGCGGATGGTGATCGTGGACGGCGTCGTCGAGCGCGTGCACGGTCAGCGGATCACAACCGGCGTCGGCCAGCGCGTCCCGGGCGGCGAACCAGCGCGCCTCGACCGCACGCGCGGCGCCCGCGGTGTCCTGTGACGTGTCGAGATACACCGAAGCCCATGGTCCGGGCCGTTCGTACAGTGGTCGGAGCAGATTCAATCGCATGTCTGGCCTCCCTGACTTCCTCGGTCTCGCTCACCTTCCAGCTTCGCCGAGGTATCCAGAGAAAGTGGCTCAACCAGCGCGTTTGCGGTTCAGCAGGAGCCAGGCGCCGGGCAGCAGAGCGGTCGCCAGGGCGATTTTCAGGAGATCACCGATCAGGTACGGATACAGGCCCTGGGCGATCGCCTGGGGCACGTCCAGGGTGCTGCCGAGCGCCAGCCAGGGCACCCCGATCAGGTAGATCAGCAGGTTGCCGATCGCCATCAGGCCGATCGTGTGGCCCGGGCGGCGGTCCGCGCCGAGCGTGGCGAGCTGGCCGACCAGCGCCGCGGCGACGACGAAGCCGAGCAGGTAACCGCCGGTCGCGGCGGGCCACCCGGCACCGCCGCCGGCGAACCAGGGGACGCCGAGGATGCCGGCCACCGCGTAGAGGAGCATGCCGGCCGCGCCGCGACCGGGGCCGAGCACCGCGCCGGCCAGCAGCACCGCGAAGGTCTGCCCGGTGATCGGGACCGGCGAGCCGGGCACCGGGATGGCGATCTGGGCGGCCAGGCCGACGGCCGCCGCGGCGCCCGCGGTCAGGGCCACGTCACGGACCACGGATCGGCCCCACACGTCAGCGAGCACACCGGTCGGGCGTCCGGGCACCACCACCCCGAATACGTCAGTCACCGTCGCGACCTCCCGTCCAGCGTTGTCGGAGACCGTAAGCGCCGAAGATCACAGTCCGGCGTCACTGTGTCTCGCACCACATCGGACCTTCCTTCGGTACGCCGGGCGGGGGCGCTGCCGCCGGCAGCGCCCCCGTGCTCACTCCGGAGACATCAGAGGGTGAGCGTCCAGCTGTTGATGTAGCCGGTGTCCGCCGAGTAGACGTCCTGCACCTTCAGTCGCCAGGTGCCGTTCGCCGCCTCGCTGGACAGGTTCTTGGTGTACGTGGTGCTGACGTTGTCCGCGCTGTCCGAGCTCGACGTGGCCTTCAGGTTGTAGACCGTGCCGTCCGGCGCGACCAGGTCGACCCGCAGGTCACCCCGGTAGGTGTGGACGATGTTGACGGCGACCGTCGCGGTCGACGACGCGTTGCGGGCGCAGCCGCTGATCGCGATGTCGCTGTAGACCGCCGAGCCGGCGTCCGGGATCGAGACGTCGGTGCCGTTGGTGCCGGTGCATCCGGCCGGCGGGTTCGAGGTGCTCTGCGACGGGGTCGGCGAGGTGGTGCCGCCGGTGCAGGTCGGGTCGGCGGACTGGGCCGGCACGCTCACCGCGTCCCAGGCGGCCTTGGTGGTGTTGAAGAGCCCGCAGGTGCTGTCCAGGGCCTTGGCCGCGGTCAGCGTCCAGGTGCGGTACTTCAGGTAGGACGAGCTGGAGGTCTTCATCAGCATCGCGTTGTACATGATCTTGGTGGCGGTCTGGATGCCGACACCGGTGATCGCGCCGGAGCCGGAGCACCGGGTGCTGGACGGCTGCCCGTTGGTCGGGTTGGTGCCCTCGGCGAGCAGGTAGAACCAGTGGTTGCCGGGGCCGGCCGCGGCGTGCACCTCCTGGCTCGGGGTGCTGCTGGAGTAGCAGTTGTCGTCACCGGCCAGCGACGGGTTGTACATGTACCGGATCGGGCCGCTGCCGACCAGGTTGACCTCCTCGCCGACCTGGTAGTCGGCCGGGTCGTTCGGGTTGTTCGCGTACGCCTCGGTGGCCGCGCCGAACACGTCGCCGACGAACTCCTGGGTGCCGCTGCGCGAGATGCCACCCGGGGTGTTGTCGTCGATGCCGTGGCCGATCTCGTGGCCCACCACGTCGGCCGAGGCGATCCACTGACCGGCGGTGTTCTTGCCGATCTGGACCTGGGTGCCGTCGTAGTACGCGTTCTGGTCGTTCAGCCCGACCCGGATCGGCCAGGCGCCGCCGCTGCTGGTGAAGCCGGTGCGGCCCAGCCAGCTGGACAGCATCCCCTTCTCCTTCTGCGCCGAGTAGAAGGCGTCGACGCAGCCGGTCTCCTTGTTGGTCCCGGTGCCGTTGCCCCACACGTTGTCGGTGCCGCTGAACGTCGTGTTGTTCGCCGCGTCCTGGCACTGCAGCGTGGCGATGCTCGGGTCACGCAGCAGGTAGTTGCTGCCCGACTGGGTGGTGTCCAGGCTGACCGAGCCGTTGATCCAGCCGGTGCCGGTGCCGGCCACGTCGGTGACGTGCTCGTAGGTGCGCAGCACCTTGCCGGAGTCGGCGTCCACGTCGACGGTGAGCCGGCTCGGGCCCTCCGCGCTGGTGCCCCGGATGGTCGACTCCCAGGCCAGCGCCGGGGTCCCGGTGGTGGCCAGGATGACCAGCTTGGTGCCCTCGACGGTGGTCACCGACTTCAGCTCGCTCTTGGCGACCTTGAGGGAGTCGGCGGCGCTCAGGGTGGGGGTGGTGTCGACCGTGCCGAGCGGCGCGTCCTGCGCCACCGAGGTGAAGGTGATCTGGCCGGTCGCGTCGGTGACGACCACGCCGTCCCCGCCGATCACCGGAATGCCCTGGTAGGTGCGGTCGAACGGGACGTACTGCAGCTTGTCGGTGGAGATCACATCGTGCTGGACGAACGCCTCACCCGCGGAGGCGTGCAGTGCCGCGGGCGGCGCTGCGAGCAGGTTGGACGCGGCCTGGGCGGCGGCCTGAGGCGAGGGCGGCGGAGTTTGAGCGGTCGCCGGTTGGGCGACGGCCACGGCGACCGCGGCGACCGCGGTTGCGGCGACCGTGGCGGCGACGACAGGGGTACGGGATTTCACGCACTGCTCCTTTCCCGCCCGGGGGGTGGCGGGCGGGTTCGACCGTCCGTGGACGATGGGTCACACCTGGATGACTTGAGGTGTGACGTTATGCATCGACGGTCGTCACCGAATCAGGGAAAACCCTTGCGGTCCCCTGGACGGTTTCTGGGAGCGTGCTCTATTAAGAAACTTCTATGAGCCGATCTCGCTGACCTCGGTGAACGGCGCATCGTTCCACCAGATCGCGCGGATGATGAAGCTGTGCCCGGTCTCGTTGAAGTAGACCGCCATGTCGGCCGGCGCGCTCTGCGTCTTCTCCACCGCGTAACCGTCCGCCGGGGTGGCGGTGACCAGGGAGACCACGCCCTCGCCGGTCATCTTGATCACCGCCTGGCCGCCCTCGACGGTGAACGAGCGGACGTAGTTCTTCGTCCCGTTCTGATCGGTGGTGACGGTCCAGCCGTTCTCCACGGTCGGGGGCGGCGTCGTCGTCGTGGCCGGCGGCGGTGCGGACGTCGGCTTTCTGGTCGGCTTCTTGGTGACCTTCGGCGTCTGGTCCGGAGCGGGGGACTTGGCGGGCGGCGCGGGCCGGGCGGGCACGGTCGTGGTCACCGGCGGCACCGAGGCGACGTCCGCGGCCGGCACCTGGTCGACATCCGGCAGCGTGCCGACGTCCGCCCGGGCCGCGTTGAGCACCGGAAGCAGGGCCACCCAGGAGAGCACGATGCTGGTCGCGGTCGCCGCGAACCATCCGGCTATTGGCACCCACCTGGAAGATCGCACGAGGCCCATCCTCTCACCTGGTCCTATGGTGTACGCCATGGCGTTGATCCTGTTGGTCGAGGACGACCGCAACATCGCGGCCGCACTCACCCGTGCGCTGACCGATGCCGGGCACGTGGTGCGCCCGGTGGGCCAGGCTGCCCAAGCTCTGAAGATCGTCACTCAGGAGCGGCCCGACCTGGTCATCCTCGACCTCGGGCTGCCCGACATCGACGGCACCGACGCGCTGCGGATGATGCGTACCGTCTCCGACGTGCCGGTGATCGTGGCGACCGCCCGGCGCTCGGAGGCGGACATCATCGCACTGCTCAGCGCCGGCGCCGACGACTACGTGACCAAGCCGTTCTCCGGCGGGCACATCCTGGCCCGGATCTCCGCGGTGCTGCGCCGGGCGCGGACCACCACCGAGCAGGCGCCGAACGCGATCACCGTGGGTGAGCTGGTGATCAAGCCGCGGCAGCGCCGGGCCGAGCTGCGTGGGGAGCCGCTGCAGCTGACCCGCCGCGAGTTCGACGTGCTGGCCTACCTGGCCGAGCGGGTCGGCCAGGTGATCAGCCGGCGGGAGCTGATGAACCAGGTGTGGAACCAGGCCCGGATCGGCGAGGAGCAGACCATCGACGTGCACATCTCCTGGCTGCGCCGCAAGCTCGGGGAGACCGCCGCGAAGCCGCGCTTCCTGCACACCGTCCGCGGTGTCGGCGTGATGATGGTCGACCCGCAGTGAGGTGGGCGCTCAACCGGCTGGCCCTGGCGATCACCTCGATGGTGGCGCTGGCCTTCCTGGTCCCGCTCGCCGTGGCGATCTGGCAGATCGCCCACGACAAGGCCGTCTCCGAGGCGCGCCAGCAGGCCACCTCGATGGTCACCGTGCTCGGCGTGAACGCCGACCCGACCGCGCTGACCAACGCGGTGGCCAGCACCTCGGCCGGCAGCGCCGGGCTGCTCGCCGTCCACCTGCCGGGCCTGGACCCGATCGGCACCTCGCACCTGGCGCCGGAGACCGTGGAACGGGCCGCGAAACAGCGCCGGTCGGCGACCGCGGACGCCGACGGCGGCCTCGCCTACCTGCAGCCGACCGTGCTGACCGACGGCCGGACCGTGGTGGTCGAGGTCTTCGTCACCGACGAGGAGATGCGGCGTGGCGTCTGGTCCGCCTGGCTGGCCCTCGGCGGGCTGGCCGTGGTGCTGGTCGGCGGCTCGACGCTGCTCGCCGACCGGCTCGGCGCCCAGCTGGTGCGGGCCACCCGGAACCTGGCGGCGGCCACCCGCCGGCTCGGCGGCGGCGAGCTCAACGAGCGGATCGAGCCGACCGGGCCGCGCGAGCTGCGCGACGCCGCGCAGGCGTTCAACACGATGGCCGGGGATCTGCGGCGCCTGCTGGACCGCGAGCGGGAACTGGCCGCTGACCTCTCCCACCGCTTGCGTACGCCGCTGACCGCGCTCCGCCTGGACGCCGAGACCATCCCGCCGGGTCCGATCGCCGACCGGATGCGGGACGCCTGCGACCTGCTCGACGAGGAGCTCGACGCGATCATCAACGGCGCCCGGCTGGGCGTCGAGGTGCGCGGCACCGAGCAGTGCGACCTGGTCGAGGTGCTGGCCGACCGGCTCGCCTTCTGGTCGGTGCTGGCCGAGGACCAGGAGCGGCCCTGGGAGGTGGTCGGCGGGCACGAGCCGGTGATGGTGGCGATGCCGCAGAGCGAGGTGATCCTGGTGGTCGACGCGATGCTGGGCAACGTCTTCTCGCACACCCCGGAGGGCGTCGCGTTCCGGGTCAGCGTCTCGTCGACCGGGCTGCTGGTGGACGACGCGGGGCCGGGCATCGCCGATCCGGCGGCTGCCGTGCAACGTGGGTTCAGCGGCGCCGGGTCGACCGGGCTCGGGCTGGACATCGTGCGGCGGGCGGCGGATACCGTACAGGGGCAATTGGTCGTCGGGCGGAGCCCGCTGGGTGGGGCTCGCGTGGGTTTCCTGCTCACCTCGCCCGCGGATGTCCCCGCGGAGGAGCCGCGCCGGCGGCGCCGCGCGGTCTCATGATCGGGTTTCAGGCGGGTTTTCGGTCGCCTTAAGGCTGCGTTATGGCAGCTCCTCATAACGTTCCGGTCCGTAAGGAAGCCAGGACGAGATGTCTGGAGACTGACATGCGCAGGAAGATCGCCTACCCGCTGGCCACCCTCGGGATGGTCGGATCGACCTTGGTGATCGCCTCACCGGCCCTGGCACACGGCTACGTCTCATCGCCGCCGAGCCGGCAGGCGCAGTGCGCCGCCGGCACCGTCGCCGACTGCGGCGCGATCCAGTTCGAGCCGCAGAGCGTCGAGGCACCGAAGGGCTCCAAGCAATGCAACGGTGGAAACGCCGCCTACCCGGTCTTGAACGACAACTCCAAGAGCTGGAAGCGCACTGCCGTCGGTACCTCGGTCACCTTCAACTGGGTGCTGACCGCCCGGCACCGGACCGCGACCTGGGTCTACTACGTCGACGGTACCGAGGTCGCCACGTTCAATGACGGCAACGCGATCCCCGCGGCCAGCGTCAGCCACAAGGTCGACCTCAGCAAGTTCCCGGGCAACCACACGGTCCTCGCGGTCTGGAACATCGGGGACACGGCGAACGCCTTCTACAACTGCGTCGACGTGAACGTTGGTGGCAGCGGCTCCGCGACGCCCACCACGGCGCCGACCACCGCGGCCCCGACCAAGGCGCCGACGACCGCGCCCACGACCGCGCCGACCACCACCGCGCCGACCGCGACCGCCACCACCGCGGCGCCGACCGCGACCGCGACCAGCTCCGCCGCCTCCTCGACCGGCGGCACCGCGTGGGCGCCGGGCGTGAGCTACCGCACCGGTGACGTGGTGACCTACAACGGCGCCTCCTACCAGTGCCGGCAGGCGCACACCTCGATCCGCAGCTGGGAGCCGTCCGTGTTCACCCTCGCGCTCTGGCTCCCGCGGTGAAGCGCCGGCTGGTAGCGGGTCTCCTGGTGGCGCCGTTCCTGCTCGGCGCGTGCGGCACCGCGACGTCACCGGCGCCGTCCGCGTCGACCGCGGCGCCCGCCGTCAAGAACGTCGCGGAGATCACCGCCGGCTCGACCTTCAACGATCGGGACGTGATGTTCCTCCAGATGCTGGCCGACCACCAGCAGCAGGGTCTGGAGATGGCCGCGATCGGCGCTCAGCGGGCCACCCGGGCCGACGTGGCCGACCTGGCCAAGGCGGTCTCGCTGACCGAGACCGACGAGCTGACCATGATGAAGAACTGGCTGACCGAGTGGGGCAAGCCGACCACGGTCGACAAGCGGGTCAGCGTCCACGCCGATCACGGCGGCCTGCCGAGCACCACCGACGCCGAGATCAACTCGTTGAAGACGGCGAAGAAGAAGGACTTCGAGACGGCCTTCCTGAACCTCTTCCTGGCGCACCAGCACAACGCGGTGGAGATGGCCCAGCTCGAACTGGACAAGGGCGCGAACGAGCAGACCAAGCAGTTCGCGGAGCGGGTGAAGCAGTCGCGCGCGGACCAGGTCCAGCAGATGCTCCGTCTCCTCAACGGCTAGCTTCCGGTCGCTTCGGCTTCCGGCCGCTTCGGCTTCAGGCGGATGGCTCGGTTCCTGGCGGGCGGGCCATCCGCTTTTTCCTTCGGTACGACGACAGGTGCGCTATTTTCCCGATATGCGCACCTTGCGGCGTACCGTAGCGGCGTTGTCCTCCCTGGTCCTGGGCTTGCCGCTGCCCCTGTGGGATCACCCCGGTTACGACGCCGAGGACAGCCATTTCAACCCGCACGCGTCCGTGAGCGACGTCGCGCAGCTGCGCCAGGTCTGGTCGGCGAAGCTGCGCCAGGTCGACGAGAGCTGCTCGGGCTTCTCCGCCCCGCTCGTCGCCGCCGACCAGGTCTTCGTCACCGACACCGAGGGCGTCTCCAGCTATGGCCTGGACTCCGGCGACCTCAGGCTGCGCTTCACCTGGGACGACGCCCTGGACAACGGCACCCCGCGGATGGCCGTCGCCGGCGACCTGCTGATCCTCGCCAACGGCGGCTGCAACTCGCAGAGCGACCCGGACGGCCAGCTCACCGCCCTCGACTTCTACGGCAGAACCCGCTGGAAGCTTCGCCTGGACCCACCGATCGACACGGTCGTCGTCGACAAGGGCGTGGTCCTGGTGTCCGGGTGGTCCCAGTCCGACGCCGAGACGGTCGCGGCCTACCGGGTCCGCGACGGCCATCTGATCTGGACTCGCGAGAACTACGCGTCCAGCGGCGTCTCCGCCGACGGCCTGGTCCCGCTCCAGAGAACCGACGGCTACGGAGTCCCCTCCGGCGAAACCACCACCGTCGACATCGTCACCGGCAAACCCCGCTGGACCCGCCCGGCCGCATGGCAGGTCGAAGCGGCCAGCCCCACGTTCGGCCGCTTCTACGCCACCAACCGCGCCGGCGCCCTGGCCGCCCTGAACGCTGCCACCGGCGCCGTCCTCTGGTCCACCCCCGGCAAGGCGACGTCCTTGCTGGCCACCGACGGCCCCCGCCTCTACTTGGCGTCCGGCCCCACACTTGCCGCGGTGAACGCCCTGACCGGCCGTCCCGTCTGGTCCCGCCGCCTGCCTACCCCGCCCACCCAGCCGGTGCTGGCCGCCAGCCTCGTCTACACCGGCGCGCAGGTCCTCACCGCCACCACCGGCAAGCCCACCGGCACTACCCTCCCAGGCGCGGTAGTCCCCGCCGGCTCCCACCTCTACCAGGTCAACGACGCCCGCCTCACCGCCTACACCTCCGCGCGAGACGGTCATGACTCCGATCAAGGGGTGGCCGCCCGTCAGGAATGAAGTAGGCGTCCGTTCTCCGAGTCGGCGAAAGAGGTCTCTGCCTTCCAGATCGCTGCAACCCCGGCCGTCTTCAGCAAGCCCATCAGGTCATCGGTGGGCCGGCGGGGAACCAGGACCGCGAGATTGACCTCGAAGTCGAGATAGCGCCGGTAGTCATAGAGTTGGCCGACGGCGAACCTCAAGTAATCGCGCTCAGCCCTGGCCTTCACCTCGATCAGCACATTGGTGACCTGGTCGTACAGGTCGACACGGAGCCTTGAGGTCGGGGTCTCTATCGAGATTCCGCGAAGCCGGTCACCCTTGCGGTCTCGCCAGGACCGGAATTCCTCACGAAGGAGAGCCTCGGTTTGCTCTGCCTGTCTCGCGGCCTCTTTGGTGACCACGGCAACCGGTTCCACGCTCGGCAGCTCGGGAGCGACGATACGAATGCCCGTGGCGTCGACCTGGTTCAGCACCATTCCGTTGGTCAAGAGAGACAAGCGCGCGCGAGCTTGTGACACCGCACGTTCCAGAGCAGCGCGGTTTCCGCGGATGTTGGTCCAAAGGTCGAGGGGCTCGCCGGTGATCGGTTTCAGGCCAGTGCCGGGCTTGTCAGTCCCGGCGAAATTGCCCACGCGCCTACTGATCGAGGCCGGGCTGCGCCCAAACAGTTCGGCGATCTCTCGTACTTCCGCGTCTCCGATTCCCACCGTTCGACCTCGACGCTGCCAGAGGTCGCCAACGATGACGTACTCGTCCTGCAGCCACGGCGTACCGTCGCGAGCGCCCACTTCCAACCCCTGAGTTCGGCCGGTGTTCTCGTCTGGTCGCCTGACCAGCCCATCGGACCTCGGCATCGGATCATGGGCCTCGCTTGCGTCGGGGCTAGGGGGTTCCTTGACCGGCCGGGTCTGTCGCGGCTCGGTTCGATAGCGTGAAAGTGCACGCTGACCGGTCATAGCTGAGGGGAACACGTGGAGCTGCTGCACTCCGGCAAGGTTCGGGACGTCTATGCCGACGGGGACGACCTTGTCCTGGTGGCCTCGGACCGGATGTCGATCTTTGACGTCATTCTTCCCACGCCGATCCCCGACAAAGGGAAGATCCTGACCCAGCTGTCGCTGTGGTGGTTCGACCAGCTCAGTGACGTGGTGCCGAACCACATCATCTCCTCGACCGACGTGCCGGAGGAGTGGCAGGGGCGGGCCATCCGGTGCGAGCGGCTGGAGATGGTGAAGGTCGAGTGCATCGCCCGGGGCTACCTGGCCGGGTCCGGGCTCAAGGACTACCAGCGGGACGGGGCGATCTCCGGGGTTCCGCTGCCGCCCGGGCTGGTCGAGGGGTCGCGGCTGCCGGAGGCGATCTTCACGCCGACCACCAAGGAGGCGGTGGGTGCCGGGCATGACGCGCCGATGACCTTCGCCGAGGTGGTGGCTCAGGAGGGGCAGGACCAGGCGGACGAGCTGCGGCGGATCACGCTGGAGATCTACCGGCGGGGGTCGGAGATCGCGGCCGGCAAGGGGATCCTGATCGCGGACACCAAGATCGAGCTGGGGCTGAAGGACGGGGAGCTGAAGCTCGGGGACGAGCTGCTGACGCCGGACTCGTCGCGGTTCTGGGCGGCGGACGAGTGGCAGCCGGGGAGTGTGCAGCGGTACCTGGACAAGCAGGTGCTGCGCGACTGGGCGACCAAGGAGACCGACTGGGACCGGACCGAGCCGGGCCCGGAGCTGCCCGAGCACGTGGTCGAGGCGACCCGCAACCGGTACGTCGAGGTCTACGAGCGGCTGACCGGCGACCGCTGGAGCTGAGCGCTCACGCTTCCGCGGTCGGGCGGCGGTCGGTCGGTGACGGCCAGGCCGGGGCCTCCGTCGCCCGGCTGCGTTTGCGCAGCAGCCACGCGCCGTAAACGACTGCCAGCACCGCCTCCAGCACGCCGGTCCAGCCGCCGAAGAACAGGCAGAGCGGGGCGACCGTCCACAGCAGAACCGCCATGATCAGCCAGCGCCGGCGTTGGCGGGCCTGCAGGCGGTCGCACCGCCGGGTGAAGGCTGGGTCGGTGTCCCGCAGCCGGGACACCAAGCTGTCGAACTCCCGCTCATCCCGCGGCTCGAGCACGCCGGTCACCTCCGTTGCGCGGATCGACTGCTCGAAACTACCCCTTCCGAGGGCGTGTCAACCGCGTTTGTCGGCACACCGGCACAGCAACCGGCCCGAGACGAGCCGCGGTCACCCGGCCCGGGCGCGGCATACGATCTTCAGGTGGACTACGGGCTTCCGCTGCGGTTCGGGACGTTTCTGACGCCGGCCAACGACGATCCGGACGGCGTGGTCGTCCGGGCGGTGCTCAGCGAGCAGCTCGGCTACGACCTGGTGACTTTCCAGGACCACCCGTACCAGCCCGGCTTCCTGGACACCTGGACGCTGCTGAGCTGGGTCGCGGCCCGCACCGAGCGGATCGAGCTGGCCGGCAACGTGCTCAACGTCCCGATGCGGCCGGCCCCGGTGCTGGCCCGCGCGGCGGCCAGCCTGGACCTGCTCTCCGGCGGCCGGCTCGCGCTCGGGCTGGGCGCCGGCGGCTTCTGGGACCCGATGGTGGCGATGGGCGTCACCCGGCGCACGCCCGGCGAATCGGTCGATCAGCTCGGCGAGGCGATCGACGTGATCCGCGAGCTGTGGGACACCGAGTCCCGCCGGCCGGTCCGCTACAACGGTGAGTACTACCAGCTCAACGGCACGAAGCGGGGTCCCGCGCCGGCCCATCGGGTGCCGATCTGGCTGGGCGCCTACGGCCCGCGGATGCTGAAGCTGACCGGGACCAAGGCGGACGGATGGCTGCCGTCGCTGTCCTACCTGAAACCCGGCGCGCTGGCGCGGGGCAACACGATCATCGACGAGGCGGCGGCCGCGGCCGGCCGGGACCCGCGCGAGATCCGGCGGCTGCTCAACGTCGGGCCCCAGCAGGACGTCGAGGAACTGCTCGGCTACGTGCGGGACCACGGCGTCAGCACCTTCATCGTCGGCACCGACCAGCCCGCCGAGCTGGAACGGTTCGCCGCCGAGGTGATCCCGGCGCTGCGCGAGGCGGTGGACCGGGAGCGCGCGGGGAGCGGCGCGCCGACCGGTCCGGTGCGCGCCGCCGCGGCGCTGGCGCGCCGCCGGGACGGGATCGACTACGACGGGTTGCCGGATTCGCTTGCGGCAGTCGCGATCGAGCCGGGCGATTTCGGGTACGGCCGGGTCCGTTCCACCTACATGCGTGCCGGCGCCCCCGGCCTGGTGCTGCAGCCGCGCGACGTCGAGCAGGCGGTGACCGCGCTGGCCTTCGCCCGCGACCAGGAGGTGCCGCTCGCGGTGCGCAGCGGCGGCCACGGGATCAGCGGGCGTTCCACCAACGACGGCGGGATCGTGATCGACGTCGGCCGGCTGAACACCATCGAGATCCTGTCGACCGCCGACCGGCTGATCAGAGTCGGTCCCGGCGCCCGCTGGAAGGAGGTGGCCGCCGCACTCGCCCCGCACGGCTGGGCGCTGAGCAGCGGCGACTACGGCGGGGTCGGCGTCGGCGGGCTGGCCACCGCCGGCGGGATCGGCTGGCTGGCCCGGGAGCACGGGCTGACCATCGACCGGATGCGCGCCGCCGAGCTGATCCTGGCCGACGGCACGCTGGTCCGGGCCGGCGCGACGGAGAACCCGGACCTGTTCTGGGCGGTCCGCGGCGCCGGGGCGAACTTCGGCATCGTCACCGCGTTCGAGTTCCAGGTGGACGAGGTGGGGCCGGTCGGTTTCGGGCAGTTCGTGCTGGACGCCACCGACGGCGCCGGGCTGCTGGAACGCTGGGGCGCCGCGATGGAGGCCGCGCCCCGGGACGTCACCACCAACCTGATCATGGGGGCGCCACGGCGCGGGCAGTCGCTCGCGCAGATCTACGGCGTGGTCGACTCCGACGTGCCGGACACCATCATCGACCGGTTCACGCCGATCGCCACGGTCGGGCCGCTGCTCGATCAGCAGGTGCAGCTGGTGCCGTACGCCGAGGTGATGAACGTGCCGGACGCCCCGCACGACGGGCAGGGCGATCCGACCGCCCGGTCCGGCCTGATCGACCATCTCACCCCGGCGTTCTGCGCGGCCGCGGCCCGGCTGATCGCGTCCGGGGCGGCCTACTTCTTCCAGGTGCGTTCGGTGGGCGGCGCGGTCGCCGACGTGCCGGCCGAGGCGACCGCCTACGCGCACCGCGACGCGAACTTCTCGGTGGTGGCGTTCGGCTCGTCCCGGGAGCGGCTGGACGCGGCCTGGGCGGAGCTGGCGCCGCACTTCCGCGGGCTGTACCTGTCGTTCGAGACCGATCAGCGGCCGGAGCGGATCGCGGAGGCCTGGCCGCCAGCGACGCTGGAGCGGTTGCGCGAGCTGAAGCGCCGCTACGACCCGGACAACGTCTTCCGCGACAACTTCAATATCACTCCATAACGGATATGTCGCCGCAGAGATCCGGACCTTTAAGACCTTCAAGACCTTCAAGATCAAATGCGTGCTGACTCGGATCCGCGCTGATCACTGATCGTCGCTCCCGCCAGGGACCCTTCCGGGCCGGGCTGGCCGCTGCGCGTCCAAAACGCCCGGCCCTCCAGGGCGACGCCCGCGGGTGGCCACGACCCGCCAAACCCAAACCCAGACGAAAGCCCTGCTCGGCCGCCTGGCTCGGCCCAGCCGCGCGGCTCGGCCGCCCCTTGCGGTCCGGTCTGGCTGCTGCGGCGGCCGCCTGCTGTCTGGCCCTTAGCGGGCTTGCGAGGCACTGGCTGGTGTTCAGGGACGAAGACGGGTGCTGAGGAATGAAGGGCGATACAAGCCCCCGCTGCCTCGCGGGCCCGGCTGGTGCTCCGAGCCTGAAGCCGGGCTGCTCCTGGGCCTGGTGCCGGGTCGGAGTTGGGCCGGGTCAGGGTTTGGAGCGCCTGCCCAACACGGTGCGGCGCGCGCGTGCCCCACACGGCGGGGCGCGCGTGCCGGGTGGGCGTGCCGGGCGCACCTGGGGTTTGGGCGGATCACCGCAAGGCGGGCAATTCGGCCCGGATGCGGCCTCGCGGTCGTGAGGTCCGGGCGGCCTCGCGTCGACGGCGTGACCGGGCAGCGCGGTTGGGGTGGGTGCCGGTCGTACCGGAGAGGGCGATCCTGAGGTTGAAGCGGCCGGAAGTGGTCCGCGGGCCGGTGGTGATGGTGCTGGCCGGAGAGTGGTCCGTGGTGGGGCGGCCAAGACGTCGGCGGGCCGGATAGTGGTGAACCGGCCGGAAGTGAGTGGGCTCGACCGGCCGGGATCAGCGGGGGCTGGCGGCGGGCTGCTGGTCCGGCCAGTGGACGCTCATCTTGCAATCGCCGCAGGTGAGTTGCTCGCCGCAGGTGGGGCACCAGTCGTTGGTGCGCCGTAGATACCAGCCCAGGGCGACGCCGGAGAAGAGGCTCAGCAGGCCGACGATGGCGGAGACGGTGACGGCGCCGGTCATGCCAGCGGCTTTCGACGGACCAGCCGGAGACCGCGGTTGTCGAGGGTCGGGTCGTCGTCGTCGCGGGAGGTCACGTAGGGCGCGGTGAAGGTGTCGACGCCGGTGCCGCGGTGGCTGCCTGGCTTGTAGGTGACCGTGACGGCCCGCGGGGAGGCGGCCTCGATGACGCCGGCGCGCCAGCCGTCGCGGTAGACCCACACCGGGTCGGCCGGGCGGTAGCTCTCCGCAGGCGCCACGTCGGCCGGGTCTCGCTGTGGCGGGGTGACGGTCGGCGTGGATGTCATCCAGTTCGACATCACGGTGCCTCCAAGCTCTCGAGGCTGCGTCAGGTGGCCAACAGGCAGCACCAACGGGGCGCAACGGCCGAGCAGCCGAAGTTTTCGGCACGCTGCGTTAGCAATCGGTACGTGTCTGTCAGCTATCATGCTCGTCATCAAGTGCGTCCGCAAGGCCGTCTGCACGTGCATCTGTGCGCGCATCCGCTTCGGTAGGACTAGGCTTGACAAGGTTTCGCGGTAGACGATCTCCGCCTTAGGATGCACACGACTGCATTCCGGTAGTCACGACGCGGCGACGAGGAGTCAGGTGAGCGCGGGTACGCAGGAGGAGGCGCCGGGCGGCGGCCCAACCGTGCTGCGCATTCTGCTCGGCTCCCAGCTCCGGAAGCTGCGGGAGTCGAAAGGGATCACCCGGGATGCGGCGGGCTATGAGATCCGCGCCTCGGGTTCCAAGATCAGCCGGATGGAGCTGGGCCGGGTCAGTTTCAAGGAACGCGACGTCGCGGACCTGTTGACCTTGTATGGCGTGAGCGACAAAGCGGAGCGCGACGCGCTGATCGGCCTCGCCCGCCAGGCGAACAGCCCCGGCTGGTGGCAGCAGCTGAACGACGTGCTGCCGAACTGGTTCCAGGCCTATCTGGGGCTGGAGGCGGCGGCCACGCTGATCCGCACCTACGAGATCCAGTTCGTCCCGGGCCTGCTGCAGACCCCGGAGTACGCGCGTGCCGTGATCATGCTGGGTCACGCCGGCGCGAGCTCCGACGAGATCGACAAGCGGGTCGAGGTGCGTCGGCAGCGGCAGCAGATTCTCACCCGTTCGGGTGGGCCGCAGCTGTGGGCGGTGATCGACGAGGCGGTGCTGCGCCGGCCGATCGGCGGCGTCGAGGTGATGCGCTCGCAGATCGAGGCGCTGATCGAGGCGTCGAAACTGCCGAGCGTGCGGTTGCAGATCATCCCGTTCACCGCGGGCGGGCACGCCGCGGCCGGTGGTCCGTTCTCGATCCTGCGCTTCCCCGAGCCGGAGCTGCCCGACGTGGTCTACGTCGAGCAGCTCACCAGTGCGATCTACCTCGACAAGCGCGAGGACGTGGATCAGTACGCGATGGCGATGGAGCGCGTCTGCATCGACGCCGACCCGCCGAACCACACGCAGGAGATCCTCGGGAAGCTGCTGCACGAGGTCGGCCGCCCGATCTAGGTCCAGGCACGCCAATGGTCCGGCCGGTGTGAATGTCCCGGCCGGACCGTTTTTCGTGTATGGCGGTGACCTTCAGGCCACCAGGTTGTCGAAGTCCCCGTCCCGGACCCCACCCAGGAACGCCTCGATCTCGGCGCGGGTGTAGATGAGCGCGGCACCCTCCGGGTCGCGGGAGTTGCGCACGGCGACGTCGCCGCCGGGCAGGACGGCACACTCCACACAGTTGCCACTCGGGTTGCTGCGACGGCTCTTCTGCCAGGTCACGCCCTGCAGCTGACCGGCTGGCATGCCGTTGACCACGTAGGTCATTCCAAGCTCCCTTGGTCTGCCCGGATCGCTGTTCGACCCGGGGTGGTGATCCCCCTGTGCCAAATCGCTTGACGATGCAAATGCACGTGCATCTGGCCTTGCGTAGTACCGGGATTCTGAGCATGATAACGCACAAGACATCCGAAGAAGTGTCACTCAGGGTGACATCTTTAGGTGACTGGTCGGTCGCGGAGCGACGTCTGCGGCCTCGACGCGAGGCTCCCTGGCGGGGGCGTCCGAGCGAGAGGTGACGAGCGTGTCGATACCCAACATCGGCCCAGAACACCCCGATCCGGGCGATCCCGGTGCGAGTGAGAGCTCGCGCCGGGGTAATCCGCCGCCGGTCCACCGGGACGTGAGGATCACCGACGACGTGGTCGCCGCCTCCACCCGGGCCAGCGCGGTTACCCACCGGTTCGGCGGCGTTCGTTACGCACTGAGTAAGCCCGGCGGCATCAGCACCGCCGAGCCACCGGCAGAGGAGGGTGAGTCCGACGCGCGCGAGTGAACTCGTTCGTTGTCACGGGCACCGGTCCGTGGGCCGGCCGCACGCCCGTTCGCGGTGGATGGCCTCGGCGCCACGGGTCCGTGACGATCGGCTGCGGCCGAGCCGGCCACGCTGGCCGGTCCACGAGTTCGCCGAGTCGGACTACTGCTACGGCATCGGCACGATCCGGCTGCGCGTCGTCCGGGTCGACTGGCACAAGCCGATTCCCCACGAGGGCGAGATCTGGCTCGGCGTCCGCGGGATCGTCGTCGATCCGGACGGCCGCGAGGGCGCGGTGCGCGAGATCCTGATCCGCGCCGGCCGGGTGCCGATCCCCCCGGCCTGCAAACGGCCACGACTTCGGGTGTTGCGAGATACGCCCGTCTGACGCCGGATGGGTGGCCCGGTTCCCCGTGCTGGGCCACCCATCCGGTCCACCCCACCGGGGTTGATCGGGCGTCCAGGACGTTCGGAGGGGTCCTCCGAGCGGTGTGTGAGTAGTGCGCGGCCGTCGCCGGTGAACGACCGGCGACGGCCGGGTCGTGGACTTGCCGGCCCCGCCGGGGCGGGAGGCGGGGCCGGCACAGTAGGACAGATCCGCTTCACCTGAGCCGTTCGGGCACGCGCGGTCAGCACTCTCCGGTCCGCCGGCCGGCCCGAGGTTCGCTTCGGCTTGCGCGCCGAGATTTCCGGTACGCCGGAAGCGCCGCAGTCGGCCCGAAGCCGAGCAGCAGCTCGGGGGACGTCCCGGGTCGAGATGTGCCGCAGCGGCGTGGCCAGCTGGTCCGTGGGGCGGCCGGCAGCATCCGGTTCATTCGCTGCGGGCTCGGCCACGTCCCAGTCCCCGCCCTCCCAGGGGGAGCCGCCCCGAAGACAGTGTGGCGCGGCGGCAGGATTTTCCGGGGCTGGGCTGTGGACGGCGCGCTGATGTGGACAACTCGCTGTTGAGCCGGCTGAGGGTGGGGCCGGGGAGTGGGCGGCGAGCGGCGTCAGAAAAGGATGGCCTCGCCCGGAGAGTGGGCGGCGAGCGGCGTCAGAAAAGGATGGCCTCGCCCAGGGAGTGGGCGGCGAGCGGCGTCAGGAGAAGGATCGCGCCCGGGGAGTGGGCGGCGAGCGGCGTCAGGAGAAGGATCGCGCCCGGGGAGTGTGCGGCGAGCGGCGTCAGGAGAAGGATCGGCCCCCGCCCGGGGAGTGGGCGGCGAGCGGCGTCAGGAGAAGGATCGGCCCCGCCCGGGCAGTGGGCGGGGCCGATCTTGTGGTGCACCTCAGGTGTTTTTGCGTGGAAGAACCTGAGACGGCACGTTGCGGGCTGGCCGGGGTGTGGTCAGGGTTTGCGGGCGACTCCGGCCCAGTAATAGGCCGCCTTGGGGTCGGCGGCCGGGGCGTCCGGGCGCCACGCGGAGACCGGGACCAGGCCCGGCTCGAGCAGCTCCCAGTCGCCGAAGAAGCGGGCGACCGCCTCCTGGGTGCGGGCGACCAGGGTCATCCCGGCGCCGGTGGCGGCGGCGACGGCCTGGCCGACCTCGTCCGGGTTGAAGTCGGCGGTCGGGTGGGTGATCGCCAGGCAGCTGCCGGACGGCATCGCGTCGCGCAGCGCGGCGACCGTGGACCACGGGTCGTCCTCGTCGGCCAGCAGCATCAGGATCGCGATCAGGGTGAGGCCGACCGGCTGGGTCAGGTCCAGGGTCTCCTTGAGGACCTTGTCCTGCAGGATCGAGCGCGGGTCGCGGATGTCGGCGCTGATGTACTCACTGCGGCCCTGCGGGGAGCTGAGCATCAGGGCGCGGGCGTGGACCAGCACGATCGGGTCGTTGTCGACATAGACCACCCGGGTCTCCGGGGCGATCCGCTGGGCCACCTCGTGCAGGTTGGGCCGGGTCGGGATGCCGGTGCCGACGTCCAGGAACTGCCGGATGCCCTCCTTGGCGACCAGGTCGCGGGCGGCGCGGTGAACGAACTTGCGATTCTCCCCGGCCATGTAGCGCATGCCGGGGATGGCCTGGATCATCGCGTCGCCGACCGCCCGGTCGACCGCGAAGTTGTCCTTGCCGCCCAGCCAGTAGTCGTAGATGCGGGCGGAGTGCGGCACGTTGATGTTGACCCCAGGCGGAGCGACCTCGCTGGGAGCGGAGTTACCACTGCTGTGCTCCACGACCGCCTCCTCACGCTGGACCCCACCGTCGATCATCGACAGTCCGTCCAGCCTAGCGTCAACGATTGACCGGCATCACCCCCATGATCCGTATTTCGTCACGGAGTGACACGACCGGGGGTCAGGCGGCCGAGGCGTGCCCGACCCAGTCGCGCAGCTGCACCGAGGAGACCACGCGGTCACGTCCGCCGTGCTTGGCAGCGTACAGATGACCGTCCGCAGTGGACAGAAGGGGTGCCTGGGCGCCCTGCGGGGCGTCGGCCAGGCCGGCCACGCCGATGCTCACCGTCACCGGCAGGTGCCGGGTGATCGGCGCCCAGTGCTGGTTGCGGATGGTCCTCCGGAGGGCGTCGAGCAGCGCGTGCGCCCGTGGCACCGCGGTGCCCGGGAGCACCACCAGGAACTCCTCGCCACCCATCCGGGCCGCGAAGCCGCCCGGGCAGGCGGTGGCCACCTCGCGGGCCAGCAGCTGGGCGACCCGGACCAGCACCTGGTCGCCGACGTCGTGCGACAGCTGATCGTTGATCTGCTTGAAGTGGTCCAGATCGACCAGCGCCACGGTGAGCTGCGGGTCGGTGCGGATCAGGCCGGGCAGCACCTCGTCGACGTGGCGGCGGTTGTGCAGGCCGGTGAGCGGGTCCCGGCGGGCCTGCTCGCGGAAGCGCTCGGCTTCCTGCCGCGCCTCGGCGGTCTCGAACATCGCCTGCCGGGTCCGGGTACGTGCTTCCCGCTGCAGCGACTGCAGTTTGCAGTGGGCCTCGAAGAAGGCTTTGTGCGCGGCGAACGCCGCGGCGAACTCGCCCCGGGCGGCGTGCAGCTCGGCCTGTTCCTGCTGCACCCGGACGAGCGTCTCGCCAAGGTCTCGCTCCAGGCACAGCCGACGGGACTCGTCGAGGCTGCCCTGGGCCCGGTCGTACGCCGCCAGCCCGCGTTGCGCCTGGCTGAGCGTCAGAAGGTACTCGGCGAGCGCGTCCGCGTCCTCGTGCTGGCCCTCGGCGTGCTGCTCGATGCAGTGCAACATGGTCGCCTCGGCGGCGGCGTAGTGCCCGTTGCCGTTCTGGATCGCGCCGAGCGTGTCCAGGAACGAAGGCTGGAGCTGCTCCCCCTGTTCGCGGGCGAGGTGCTCCATCCGCCAGGCGATCTCCTCGGCGCGCTGCTGGTCGCCGTAGGAGAACTCGGCGTACGCATAGTTGTTGAGCAGGCAGAGCAGCGCCGGTGAGCCGGTCCGGACGGCAAGCTCCTCGGCCTGCGCATGACGCTGCCGGGCGGCGTCCACCGAGCCGGCGGCCCAGAGGGCATCACCCAGCTTGGTGCGGTGCCAGACATGCATGTGCTCGGTGGAGTCGTCATCGAGCAGCTCCACCGCGAGCAGCGCGTGCTCCAGGGCCTGCTCGGCATCACCGAGGTGCTGATGGATGCTGTGCCAGATCAGGTGGGTCCGAGCCAGCAACTGCCGGGCGTCGTTGTCGACCGCCCACTGGTGCACCCGCCAGATCTGCTCCGCCGCGGCGGCCACGTCACCGCTGCGCATCCGCATGTTGATCTGGCACAGCCGGGCCCGCATGACGAGCAAGTCGTCGCCGAGGGCGAGCGCCGCGTCTTCCAGCTCCACAGCCCGTGCCAGCTCGGCACGGGCGTCCCAGGCCCGCTGGTCCTCGATCGTCAGTAGGGCGGCGGACAGCGTCTCGGCGTCCGTGCGGCGCTTCTTCACCCGGTGCTCCTCTCCGCAGCGGCCGGACAGATCGGTCGCCACGTGCCGGGGATGAGGAAAACCGCGGCAGACCGGTGATCAGCTCTCCGTCAACCGAGGTTAGCGCTGTGTCAACGTTTCATTACCGATTCGTGGACGTGATCCCGGTCGCCACAAGGGGCGCCTCGCGCGGAGACGCCCCTTTCCCGCGAATATCGGCTACTTGGTGGCGCCGGCCAGCTCCGGCTCCGGCTCCTTCGCCGCGGCCAGGTCGACCGTGCTGCGCAGCTTGGTCGGCTTCATCAGCAGCGCGGCGAGCACGCCGACCACCGCGATGCCCATCGAGATCAGGAAGATGTGGCCGGTCGCGTCGCCGTAGGCGACCCGCACCACGTGCTGGATGGCCGGCGGCAGGCTGCCCAGGTTGAGGGCGCTGACGCTGGAGTCGCCGGTGGAGTGCACGCCGAGCGCGGCCAGCTGGCCGGTCATCGAGTCGGCGACCCGGCGGGCCAGCACGGCGCCGAGCACCGAGACGCCGATCGTGCCGCCGAGCGAGCGGAAGAACGCCACGGTCGAGCTGGCCGCGCCGATGTCCTTGAGCGCCACGGTGTTCTGCACGGCCAGGACCAGGTTCTGCATCGACATGCCGACGCCCGCGCCGACCAGGAACATCGCGATGCCGACGTACCAGAGCGGGGTGTCGTGGTCGAGGACCGAGAGGCCGCCGAAGCCGATCACCAGGATGATCGTGCCGGCCACCACGTACGGCTTGATGTTGCCGCTGCGGGTGATCAGCCGGCCGGCCACCGTCGAGGCGAACGCCAGGCCGAACATCATCGGGATGGTGAGCAGGCCGGCCTCGGTGGGGCTGTAGCCGCGGCCGATCTGGAAGTACTGCCCGAGGAAGACCGAGCCGCCGAACATCGCCATGCCGACCGCGAGGCTGCCCAGGATGGCCAGGGCGGTGGTGCGCTGCTTGACGATCGGCAGCGGGACGACCGGCTCGGCGACCCGGGACTCGACCCAGGTGGCCAGGCCGAGCAGGGCCACGCCGCCGCCGACCATGGCGAAGGTCTGCCAGGAGAGCCAGCCGAACGAGCTGTCCACGAACGACACCCAGACCAGGATCACGCTGACGCCGGCCGCGATCAGGGTGGCGCCCAGGTAGTCGATCTTCACGTCGTCCCGGCGCAGGACCGGCAGGTGCAGGGTCTTCTGCAGCACCACCAGGGCGATCACCGCGATCGGGACGCCGACGAAGAAGCACCAGCGCCAGCCCAGCCAGGAGTCGACGATCACGCCGCCGAGCAGCGGGCCGGCCACCGTGGCCAGGCCCATCACGCCGCCCAGGTAGCCGTTGTAGCGGCCGCGCTCGCGGGGCGGGATCATCGCCGCGATGGCCACCTGGACCAGCGCCTGCACGCCGCCCATGCCGAGGCCCTGGAAGGCCCGGGCGGCGATCAGCTGCTCGGTGTTCTGGGTGAGCCCGGCCAGGATCGAGCCGAGCACGAACACCACGATCGATGCCTGCACGAGCAGCTTCTTGCTGTACAGGTCGGCCAGCTTGCCCCAGATCGGGGTGGACGCGGTGGCGGTCAGCAGGGTCGCGGTGACCACCCAGGTGTACTGGGTCTGCGAGCCGTTCAGGTCGCCGATGATGGTCGGCAGCGCGGTGGAGACGATGGTGGAGCTGGACATCGCGACGAAGAGCACGAGCAGCAGGCCGGAGAGGGCCTCCAGGATCTCGCGGTGTGACATGGCTCCGGGTTCGCCGCGACTCGTGGTCGGAGTGCTCATCCGCGCTGCCCCTTTCGGTATTGGTTGCTCGATACAACTATCGGCAAGCGTTGCCCAGTGTGCAAACTTTCTCACTGGGAAGTGATGTACGTCGCCGGTACGCTTCCCGGCATGACCGACACCACGTCCGAGCCGGAGCTGGGCCTGCGCGAGCGGAAGAAGGCGGCCACCCGGCAGGCGCTGCACGAGGCGGCCCTGCGGCTGGCGTTCGAGCACGGGCCGGAGCGGGTGACGGTCGAGGCGATCGCGGACGAGGCCGGCGTCTCCCGGCGGACCTTCTCCAACTACTTCGCCAACAAGGAGGAGGCCCTCTTCTACGGCGACCTGCAGCGGATGCGGCAGCTGGCCGGGCTGGTCCGGGAACGGCCGGCGAGCGAGTCGCCGTGGGCGGCGCTGTGCGCGGCCGCCGAGCGGTTCTACCGCGGGCTGGGCGACCTCGACCCGGAGTGGATGAGCCGGAACCGGATGGTCCGCCGGCACCCGTCGCTGGCCGCCGCGCAGGTGCAGACGTTCGCCGCGCTGGAGCGGGAGATGGCCGCCGAGGTGGCCTTGCGGCTCGGCCCGGCCGACCCGCTCGGGCTGCGGTCCCAGTTGATCGCCGGGACGTTCCTGGCGGTGCTGCGGATCTCGCTGACCGTCTGGCTGGAGCGTAGGCCGGAGGTCGGCTACTGGGACCTGGCGAGCGAGGCGCTCGTCGAGGCGGGCCGCGGCTTCGCCTGAGCTCCGCCGGGCTCACCACCGGAAGATCAACGGCGAGATCACCACCCGATTCGGGTACGACGAGAGCACGGCCCCGTGGCGGGACCGTGCTCTACGCGTACCGGAAACTGGTCTTGATCTTTGAAGGTCAGCCCTGGAAACCGGCGAAGATCTTGGAGAACTCGAAGGCGGTCTGGCTGACGTTGGTGCACTGGAAGAGCGCGCCCTGGCAGGCGTTCTTGTCCCGCTGCATCTCCCAGAAGGAGACGAAGCCCAGGTGGTTCGCGTTGGCGAAGGCGACCACGTCCTTGGCGTCGCTCTGCGTGAACGTGCCGCTGTCGTCGTTCTTGCCGATCATCGGGGTGACGCCGACCATCTTGAAGGCCGCCGCGTCGCTGGTGCCGTACAGCGACTTGAGCTGGTTCTTGGTCGAGGTGACCGCCTGGATCGCCAGGTCACCGTAGTCCTGCGCGGACCGGCCGTAGTCCATCGCCATGATGTTGACCAGGTCCAGGTCCACGCCGGCGTCCTTGGCCGACTTGACCACGTTCAGGCCGTCCGCGGTCAGGCCCTCCGGCAGCACCGGCAGGGTCAGCGAGATCTTCAGGCCCGGGTTGGCCTTCTGCAGCGCGGCCAGCGCGGCCGAACGGCGGTTGATCGAGGCGGTGTCCGCCGATGCCGCGCCCTCGATGTCCAGGTCGATGTACTTCAGCTGGTAGGCGTCCACCACGGCCTGGTACTCGGCCTGCAGGGCACTGGTCGAGGTGCAGGCCTGGGCCAGCTCGACGCCGGTCGCGCCGCCGAACGACACCTTCACGTCGCCACCGGCCGCCCGGATCGCGCCGATCTGGTCGGCGAACTGCTTCTGCCGCGGGTCGAACGCGCCGAACCAGCTGGCCTTGCAGCCGGTCGCGGTGACGAACGCCAGGCTGAACGACTTGACGTTGCCGCCGGCGGCCAGCGCGGAGAGCGTGCCGCCGTTGGAGAGGATGCCCATGTCGACGTACGGGGCGACCAGCACCCCGCCGCCCGACGAGCCGGTCCCGCCGGTCGCGGTGGTGGTCGGCGCGACCGTGGTGGTCTTGGTCGGCGTCGCGGTGGCGGTCTTGGTCGGCGTGGCCGTCGCGGTCTTGGTCGGCGCGACGGTCGCGGTCGTGGTGGGCGTCGCCGTGGCGGTGGCGGTCGGGGCCACGGTCGCGCCGCCGGCGGTGCAGGACGCGCCATTGATGGTGCAGCTCGTCGGGTCGCCCTTGCCGTTGACCACGAAACCGAAGGAGATCGAGCCACCGGCCGGGATGGTGCCGTTCCACGCCGCGTTCCGGGCCGTCTCGGTGCTGCCGCTGGTGGTCACCGTGGCGTCCCAGGAGGTGCTCAGCTTCGCGGTGCTCGGCAGGTCGAAGACCAGCTGCCAGCCGTTCACCTCGGCGCCGGTGCCGTTCTTGATCGTGTAGTGCGCCTGGTAGCCGGAGCCCCAGTCGCTGTCCTTGGCGAAGCTGGCACTCAGGCTGCCCGTGCCGCCGGTGGTGGCAGCGACCGCCGCGCCGATGCCCCCGCCGACCGCGAGCACCGCGGCGGAGGAGTAGATGGCGAGCCGCAGACGGCTGCGTTGCATGGGAGGCTCCGATCAATCACGAGGGCTTGTGACGCCAGCGATTGTTCGTCGAAGCCGTCTTAACGGTCTCCGGCGCAAGCCTTAAACATCCTTAAAAGCCGCACCGTGACCGGCCTGTCACCGGGTCGCCAGACCGCCCAGGAGCAGGGCCAGCTGGCGGCGCCAGGCGTTCGGGTCGGTGGCGTGCCGGTTCACCCCGGCGTTCGCCATCATCACCAGCCAGAGGTCGTGCCGGGTGAAGTCGCCGCGCAGCCGGCCGGCCCGCTGCGCCCGGGTCAGCACGTCCACCGCGCGCTGCTGGGCGGCCACCCGCAGCGCGGACAGCCGCTCGTCGTCGTCGAACGCGCTGGTCACGAGCAGCTCGGCCAGGCCGCGGTCGGTGGCCTGCAGCTCGCAGACCCGGGTCAGGTAGCCGACGAACGCGGCCCACGGGTCCGGATGCTCCAGCGCCTGGTCGGCGAGCCGGACCGCGGCGGTCATGTGGCTGGCGAAGACCTCGGCGATCAGGTGCCGGCGACTGGGGAAGCGGCGGTAGAGGGTGGCGTTGCCGACCCCGGCGCGCTTGGCGATCTCGTCCAGCGAGGCGTCCAGACCCTGCTCCGCGAAGACCTCGCGAGCGGCGGTGAGCAGGGCCGCTCGATTTCGGCGGGCATCCGCACGCAGCCGGGTGGCCATGCGCCACACAATACGGCGTTCGGTCGGCAAAGCCGTCAGCCGATGCTACGGTCGCCCGGATCATGACCAATGGTGCGGAGGACATCGCGATGCAGCAGAGCTCGATCGACGTGCCGGCCGCGGACGGCCGATCCGACGCGTACTTCGTCAAGCCGGACGGTCCTGGGCCGTACCCGGGAATCCTGTTCTTCATGGACGGGTTCGGTCTCCGCCCGCGGCTCCGGGAGATGGCCGACCGGATCGCCGAGCACGGCTACGCGGTGCTGGTGCCCAATCTCTTCTACCGGGATCAGCGCAGCCCGCTGGTGGACCCGGAGGAGCTGAGCGACGCGGAGAAGCGCAGTGCCGCGTTCGGCCGGCTCATGCCGATGATCCAGGGGCTCACGCCGGACCGGTTGGTCGCCGACACTACGGCCTACCTGGACTTCCTCAGCGCGCAGGACGGTGTCGCGGCCGGGCCGGCCGGGATCGTCGGGTACTGCATGGGAGGCCGGAACGCGCTGATCGCGATCTCCGCGCTGCCGGACCGGCTCGCGGTGCTGGGCAGCTTCCACGCCGGCCGGCTGGTCACCGACGGTCCGGACAGCCCGCACCTGGCCGTCAGCTCGATCACCGGCGAGGTCTACTTCGGACACGCCGACAACGACGGCTCGATGACGCCGGACCAGATCAAGGAGCTGGAGGCGGCGCTGGCGTCAGCCGGCGTCCGGCACACGTCCGAGCTGTACGAGGGCGCGCCGCACGGATTCACCATGTCCGACACGGCGATGTATCACCCGGAGGGCGAGCGGCGGCACTGGGCGGCGCTGTTCGCGCTGCTGGACCGGGCCCTGCCGGCTCAGTTGGCGTAGAGGCCGGGAAAGTACCTGTCGATCGCGGTGGTGTCGTAGACGTGCCGGACCTCGGTGATCACGTCGTCCTCGACGGCCAGGAACTCGACCAGCCGGGCGGTGCCGAACGGCGCCACCAGGTCGTAGACCAGCGCGGCGCCGTCCAGCGCGTCGGTGCGCGCGGCCAGCTCCACCCGGTCGGCGAAGGCCGCGATCCGGTGCAGCACCTGCAGCAACTCCTCGTCGTCGACCGGGGCGTCCAGGTTCCACTCGGTCTCCACGTCCGGGGTGAGCAGCTTGCGCGCCGCGGGCAGGTCGTCCGAGGTCCAGGACCTGACCCAGAAGTCCACTACGTCCATGTCGTCTCCTGTCGTGATGCTACGACGAAAGGCCGCCGCCCGAGCCCGGGCGGCGGCCTCGCGACGAGCCGGTGATCAGCCGTTGAGCATCGTCTCGGCGCTCACGAACGTGTAGCCGAGGTTCTTGATCCCGCCGATCAGGTCCTTCAGGTGATCGGTGCCGAGGTAGGCGTGGTAGAAGCAGCTCGCCACGCCGTCCCGGACCACCAGGTTGCGCTCGGCCGACGCGACGATGTCGGCCGGCAGCCGGACCGGGTGGTTGTTGAACGCCTCGGTCTCCACGTTGCCGACGTTCTCCGGGACCACCACCGAGCCGTAGACGTCGCGCACCGTGTACGGGAAGAACTGCCCGAACTGGCGGCTGTAGTCGTACTTGCCGCCGGCCAGCACGCCCGGGAAGTACAGGCCACGGTCGTAGCGCTTGCCGAACAGCGCGTGCACCGCCTGGTAGTCCGCCGGGCTGGCGGCGTAGTGCGGGAACTCGAAGATCTTCGGGGCGCCCAGGCCGGTGGCCACGAAGATCGCGCCGGAGGCGATCATCCGGGCGGTGGCCCAGGCGGCCGAGTCCTCGGCGACCGGCCCGTCGTAGATCACGCTGTCGTGCGAGTCGACGTGCGCGGTGTAGAACTCGAAGTCGTTCGCGCTCACCCCGTCGTACGGGTTCGCCACCGAGCCGTACTGGTGGGTGTACCCGTGCATGAGCAGCGTGCCGCCCTTGGCCTGCATGTACTTCAGCGCGGCGACCACCTTCGGCCGGGAGGCCAGCGTGTAGTCCTGCGCCGGGCCGTTGTTCTGCACGCCCTTCGGGTCCCGGAAGCGCGGGTAGACCGCGACGCTGAACGGCACCTTCTCCGCGGCCAGGAAGTCGGCGACCGCCCGGAGCTGCTCCGGGTCGGCGTCCGGCCCGACGTCCTCGATCCGGATCAGCGCCCGGTGCCGCTCCGGCGCGGTGCTGCCCACCGCGTCGAAGAGCAGGTCGGCGAAGATCAGGTAGCGGTCGTCGTGGGTGACGTAGGAGAACGGGATCTCGCCGACGTAGGTGAGGTTGCCGGACTTCACCGCCCACGGGTACGTGGTGCCGTCCGCGCGGACCGCGGTGGCCAGCGTGCTGACCTTGGCGGGGTCGCTGATCGGCAGGTTCATGATCCCGGCCTGGTTGTCCGTGCTCCGGGTCAGCTTCCGGCCCTTGTACCGCACCTCGGTCACCGGGGCGAGGTCGAAGGTGCCGCTGGCGAAGCCGTACCGGTCGGTGAAGCCGGGCTTCGCGGCGAGTTGCCAGATGTTGTCGTAGACCCAGGTCACCGGCTTGGTGGTGGCCAGCACGTCGGTCAGGAAGGCGTCCGGCACCGGCTCGTCGTAGGTCGAGCCCAGGTAGATCACCGCGGAGTAGGCGTTCAGGTCGCCGGTCCGGTACTTGATCACCGGCGCGGCCGTCCAGGTGCCGAAGTGCGAGGCGAGGTTCGCGGTCTGGGTGGCGTAGACCTCGCCCAGCCAGCCGTACTCGCCGGTGGTGTCGTAGAGGACCAGGACCTTCGCCGAACCGGCGCCGGGGGCGGCCTTGCCGGTCCGGCCGATCAGCGGGGTGCTGACCGGCAGCGAGGCGGCGGCATCCGCCTCCACGGTGCTCAGGCCGACCGCGGCGGCCACGGCGGCCGCACCGCCGCCGGCGATCAGGGTGCGTCGGGTGACCTTCGAGGTGCGCATCAGGCGACGGCTCCGATCTCGGCGGACTGCAGGACGGGCATGGCTTCCGGGGCGGCGGCGAGGCCGAGCAGGGCGGCGGTCGCCTGGGCGGTGCGCTCGGCGGCGCGGCCGTCCCCGTACGGGTTGCCGCCCGCGGTCATCGCGTCCCGGCGGGACCGGTCGTCCAGCAGCGCGGCCGCCTCGGCGACGATCAGCTCCGGGTCGGAACCGACCAGCTTCGCGCAGCCGGCGTGCAGCGACTCGACGCGCTCGGTGACGTCCCGCAGCACCAGGGCCGGGACGCCGAACGACGGCGCCTCCTCCTGGATCCCGCCCGAGTCGGTGAGCACCAGGTAGGCCTCGGAGAGCAGCCGGGCCAGGTCCGGGTAGGGCAGCGGGTCGGTCACGGTGACCCGCTCCACCCCGGCCAGCGCGCCGTCCACCTGGGCGCGGACCGCCGGGTTGGGGTGGCTGGGCAGCACCACGTCGATGTCCGGGTAGCGGGCGATCAGCTCCTTGACCGCGCCCAGGATCCGGTCCAGCGGCTCGCCCCAGGACTCCCGGCGGTGCGCGGTGACCAGGACGAGACGCCCGGTGGCCGCGGCCCGCGCTTCGGCGACAGCCGGATTTTCGTACGGCAGCTTGCGTGCCGCCACCGCCAGCGTCGCGTCCACCACCGTGTTGCCGGTGACCAGCACGTCGCCCGCCGGGATCTTCTCGTCCAGCAGGTTCATCGCGGCCAGCGGCGTCGGGGCCAGGTGCAGCGCGGCGACCTGGGCGACCAGCCGGCGGTTGCCCTCCTCCGGGAACGGCGACTCCAGGTCACCGGAGCGCAGCCCGGCCTCCAGGTGCACCACCGGGATCCGCCGCCAGAACGCGGCCAGCGCGCCGGCCAGGCTGGTGGTGGTGTCGCCCTGGACGATCACGGCGGCCGGGGTGCGTACCGACCACAGCTCGTCGAGCTGCTGGATCATCGCGGTGAGCAGCTCGGCCTGGGTGCCGGAGGCGCGGTCGACGGTGAGCGTGATGTCCGGCGCCAGGCCGAACGCGCCGAGGGCCTGGGTGACCATTGCCGGATGCTGGCCGCTGGCCAGCAGGATCGGGGTGAGCAGGCCGGCCTCGCGGAAGGCGAGGGCGACCGGGGCGAGCTTGACGGCCTCGGGCCGGGTGCCGCCGATCAGGTGTACTTCGCGAAGGGACAAGGGGGAGCCTTCCTTCACAGGGGGATGGGGGGTGGTGCGGTGGTGCGGTCGCCTGCGGGCTCAGGCGGTCTGCAGGACCAGCGGCTCCTCGACGAGGCGCTCGGTCTTGGCCCAGGCCTGCTTGCCGGTCAGCTGCCGGCCCAGCGCCCGGTAGGTGGCGACCAGGCCGAGGAGCAGGAAGGCCGGGTATGCCAGGGCGGCGAGCAGCATGCGGGACATCGACTCGTCCCCGCGCTTGGTCCGGTGCACGAGCACCCAGACCAGACCCGGGAACGTGGTCACGACCAGCCAGATGCCGAGGCTCAGACCGAGGGCGACCCAGGTGGGCAGAATCGGCAGCGGGTGACCGATCATGAGGCCCAGCGCCCCGACGATCATGCTGAGCGAGAGCAGGACCGCGACGATCGCGTTGACCCACGGCGAGATCAGGTAGTGCAGGATCTCGACCAGCGAGGTGCGGGTGATGTTGCCGGAGGAGAACAGCGAGCCGAGGTAGCGGGCGCACTGCAGGTTGCCCTGCGCCCAGCGGGTGCGCTGCCGGGTGAGGCGCTTGAGGTCGACCACCGCCTGCTGGGTGACCGAGGCGCGCGACGAGTAGCGGATCGAGACGCCCTGCAGGTGCATCCGCAGGCCCAGCTCCATGTCCTCGACCAGGCAGCTGGACCACGGGGCGTCGCCCAGCGCGATCAGCGTGGAGAGCCGGCTGAACTGGCCGTTGCCGCCGAGGCCGACGGTGTCCAGCGCGTCCCGCATGTTCTGGCAGGCGTCCACGATCGCGCCGAATTCCAGGTCCTGGACCGCGCCGAGCAGCTTGTTCCGGTTGCGGATCCGGACCTGCACCTGGACCGCGCCGACCTTGGTGTCGCCCATCAGCCGGCCGACCTCGACCAGGATGTTCTCGCTGCCCTGGCCGTCGCCGTCGATGATGCCGAGCACCACCCGGTGGGCCGGGATGCCCTCCTCGGCGGAGATCCGGGCGATGAAGCGGTAGGCGGCGTTCAGCGCCTCGCCCTTGCCCTGCCGGGCCTCGGGCAGCTCGCGGCGCATCACGTGCAGGCGCGGGTGGTCGATGCCGGCCAGCACCTCGGGCGTCCGGTCGTCCGAGCCGTCGTCGACGACCAGCACCCGGGCCAGCGTGCCGGCCGCGCCGCGCAGGCCGAGGGCGGCGTTCACGGTGTTGGCGACCACCGCCTCCTCGTTCAGCGCGGGCACGATGATCCAGAAGTGGTCGGGCTTGCCGACGCCGCTGGCCAGGGTCTTGTTGACCACCCGGGCCCGGTGCGTGCCGACGTAGCGGACCGCGAACCAGACCAGGACGACGGTGGAGAGCGGCCAGGCCAGCAGGATCGCGTAGCCAGTCACCGCGATGAGCCAGCCGTCAGATGCCGACATCACATCCCCCGTCTCTGTCACTTTTCGTGAGATTCCGCCAGCGAAGTGGACCACGCTCTTGGACGTAATAGGACATTACGGCGCTACTCAGCGTCATCCAAGGGGCGTCGGCCGGGCGGGGGCGCAGACCGCCCGAAAGGCCCATGTCAGACAACTCAGGCGGCGCGGAGCAGGCGAAACCGGGCGTGCGGTGCCCGAATCGGGTGAGTCGGAAGAGAATTCCTGGGGTCACCGGACGGATGCGGAGAGTAGTTAACTCGGGGGCGACCGGATGACTACAGAGGGTGCTCATGGCGTACGAAAAAGGCGGCCGCCTCAAGCGACCGCCTTCCGTGCCCGGACAGCTAATCCCGGGTGTCGTCCAGCAGGGTGGGGTTGTCCCGCAGCATCGCCGCCAGCCGGCGCGCCGCCATCTCGGTCTCCTCCGCCGGGTTGGCCTGGAACGGGACCGGCTCCTGGTAGGGCAGCGGCTCCTGGAAGACCGGCTCCTGGAACGCGGTCGGCTCGGCGTGCGACGCGGGCGGCACGGGTGGAGCGAACGGCGGCGCGGACGGCACCGGCGAGACGAACGGCGGCGCGGCGGGCGCCGGCGGGGTGAACGGCGGCGCCGAGGGCACCGGCGGCGGTGCATAGGCGGCCGGCGGCGGCGGGGGTGGCGCGGCCGGGGACTGCGGCGTCACGAACGGCCGCTCCGCGGTGGGCGGCTCGGCGTAGTCGTAGTCGGTGGGGCCGAACCGGTCCTGGTCGTCGTGGCTGCCGCGGGGCGGCGGCTCCGGGTCCTCGACGTTGATCTCGAAATCGGCGTGCGTGCGCCCGGCGCCGGGCGGCGGCCGGTCGGCCACCGAGCGGTCGGCCCGGACCTGCACGGTGCCGCCGGCGAAGGCGAACTGGAGCAGCACCGGGTCGCCGACGCCCTCGACCCCGACCGTGACGGCCAGGCTGGGATGCCGGGCGACCACCGCGGCGATCGCCTCGACCAGCTCGGTCACGGCCGGCGGCGTCGACGGGGCGTCCGCCCCGGTGGCGCGCCGCCGGAGCTCGTCGCGACGAGCAAGCTTGTCGAGCGCGTCGTCCAGTCCGCCTCGCACGGTCACCGTCCTCTTCGTTCGCACGGTCGCCCGGTACCCCACTGTGCCCTCCCGTGGGCACGTTTGGGAATGCTTGTGAACCGGGCGACTCGCGCACACCCTACGACGGGATACGGATCAGGCCTTCATCCGGATCGCCTTGTCCAGAGCCTGGTCGAGAACGACCAGCAAGGCGTCCCGGACCGAGGCGCGGAACCGGGCGTCGTAGGAGATGACCGGGACGTCCTCGCGGACCGCGAGCGCCCAGCGCACCTCGTCGAGGCTGTAGCCCATCTGGCCGTTGAAGGTGTTCACGCCGACCACGAACGGCAGGCCGGCCCGCTCGAAGTAGTCGACCGCCGGGTAGCAGTCGTCGATGCGGTTGGTGTCCACCACGACCAGCGCGCCGAGAGCGCCCTTGACCAGGTCGTCCCACATGAAGGCGAACCGGGTCTGGCCCGGCGTGCCGAAGATGTAGAGCTTCAGCGTCTGGTCGATGGTCAGTACGCCGAAGTCCATCGCGATGGTGGTGGTGGTCTTCGTGGTGGCCTGACCGACGTTGTCGATGCCGATCGACTCCGAGGTCATCTCGGCCTCGGTGGTCAGCGGAGAGATCTCCGAGATGGCGCCGACGGTCGTCGTCTTGCCCACCCCGAAGCCACCGGCCACGATGATCTTGACCGGTACCGGCGCCTTCTTCGGCGCGGGAGCGCCCGGTATGCGCGCGGTACCGACGACGCGGTTAGCTGATGGATCGAAGTCCACGGATCACTCGCATGATGGTCTCGGGGTCAGGGGTGTCGTTCTCGCGCCCTTGCACGTCCACCTGGCCGGCGGCGCGCAGGTCGCCGACGAGGATCTGGCAGACGCCCAGGTGCAGGCGAAGGCGTGCGGAGATCTCGGCTACCGAAATCGGGCTCTCCTCGAGGAGAGACACGATCGCCCTGGTTTCCGGTGAGAGCCGGGACGGCGGCGCGCCATGCACCACCGTCACCTGAGTCTCCATACCGATGTCGGGATCGCCTCCATCGGTGCGTCCCGCCGTGATGACGAACGGGCGCAGAGTGTTGTTCTGTCCTTGCTCGACCGGCGGCTGTTCCCCGGTAGGGGTGTAGCCACCGGCCGAGTGCTTCGGACCGGATTGCAGGAAGGGCCGGACTCCGGGTCGCGCCGGAGGCACCGGTTCGTCGGGGTCCGGGTACGTCATTGCTGGACGGCGTTCTTCAGCTCGGCGATCAGGCGCGGGCTCAGGGCGCCGCCGGCCCGGGTGGCGAAGAGCGTCATCTCGTACGCCAGGGTGCCCAGGTTCGCGGTCCGGTCGGCGATCACGCCGAGCACCGAGCCGGCGCTGATCGCGGTGACCAGCAGGTAGCCGTCGGCCATGTCGATGATGACCCGGTTCAGGGCGCCCAGCCGGTACCAGCTCGCGGCGCCGCCGGCCAGGCTGGTCAGCCCGGAGACGACGGCCGCGAGACGCTCGGCGTTCGGGCGGTCCTTGATCGCGGACATGGCCATCAGCAGACCGTCCGAGGAGACGGCGATGGCTTCGATAACGCCCGCGGTACCGGACGTGAAGGAGTCAAGCAGCCAGTTGAAGGTTTTGGCTTCGGCGCTGAGCTGACTTTGCGCGGTGGGGTATGGGGAAGTCATCGCGGTTGTCCCTCGGGTTGTGGCTGAGTTTCATTCAGTGCGAGTGCGACGCCGTACTCGAACTGATCCATCAGGGCTCGGGCCTGCTCCGGATCCATCAGCGTCGGCGCCGGCGGAAGGATCGGCTGGTGCGGCTCGTCACGCGGCAGGGTTGCCCCTGGCACGCGGCGAGTCAAGCCACCACCGCCGCCGTTGGACGGCGGAGGGGGCGGGGGGACCGCCGCCGGAGCGGGGGCCGGGGTGTTCCACTGCGGCTCGGGAGCCGGGGTGTTCCACTGCGGCGCGGCCTCGGGGGCCGGCGTGTTCCACTGCGGCGCGGCCTCCGGAGCCGGGGCCGGCACGTTCCACTGCGGGGCGGGCAGGTCGGGCATCGAGGCCGGCATCGTCCACTGGCCGTCCGCGAAGTCCGGAGCCGGCAGGGACGTGCTGGTCTCGTGAGCCCGGCTGACCCCTGCCTCGAACGCGTCGAAGGCGGCCCGGGCGGCCAGGGCGTCGTCCTGCGACGGCGCCGCGGCGTGCTGCTTCGGACCGGTCTCCATCGGGAGCTGGCTGCCCGGCACCCGGCGGCGCAGCGGCTTGTTGCCGCCGTTCCGCGGGGCCGCCGCCGGCTCCGGAGCGGTCGGCTCCGGGACCGGGGCCGAGTAGCCCGAGTTGCTGGCCGAAGTCATCGGTGCCTCCACGGCCGGAGCCGGGGTGTTCCAGACCGGCTCGGCCGGCTGGGGGGTGTTCCAGGTGCTCTCGGCCGGGGCCGGGGTGTTCCAGACCGGCTCGGCCGGCTGCGGGGTGTTCCAGCTGGACTCCGCCGGGGCCGGGGTGTTCCAGCTCGGCTCGGCCGGGGCCGGGGTGTCCCAGCTGTTCGCGGCCGGAGCCGGGGCCGGGGTGGCCCAGGCGGCCGCGGCCGGCTCCGGGACGTTCCAGGCGGTCTCCGACGGCTGCGGCGTGTTCCAGCCCGGTGCGGCCGGCAGGGCCGGCTCGGCGCCCCAGGACTGCTGGCCGGCGGCGGGCAGCTCGGGGAGCGCGGACGGAACCCGCCCGGCGACCGGGATGCCGCTGTTGTAGCCGTGCGACGGGTCCGGCTGCTGGTAGACCGGCTGCTGGTAGGCCGGCTCCTGGTAGGCCGGGCCGGGCGAGTAGACCGGCTCGGCGTCGTAGACCGGCTGACCGGCGTACGGGTCCTCGACGGCCGGCTGCGCGCCGAAGGCGTTCCAGGACGGCACCGACTCCAGGGTCTGGGTGGCCCGGTTCAGCACGTTCGGGTCGAACGGCTGCTGGCTGCCCGGGACGGTACGGACCGCGGTGCTGGCGATCGCCACCTCGGCGGTGTTGCCGCGCAGCGCACCGCTGACCGGCGCCATCATCGGCTCCCGCTGGGCCGGGATCTGCGGCATCGCGGCCGCCGCCGGAACCGCCGGCGGCGCCTGCGCACCCGCCACCGCCAGGCTCTCCACCCGGGCGATCAGGTGCTGCGGGCTCAGGTCGATCCAGGCGGTCAGACCGCCGTCCGGGGTGTCGGTCAGGGTGACCTCGATGCCGTGCCGGCGGGCCAGCCGGCCGACCACGAACAGACCGAGCACCTCGGTGGGGGCCAGGTCCAGCCGCTCACGGCGGGTCAACCGGGCGTTCTCCTCGGCCAGCCGCTCCGGCGCGAGACCGAGGCCGTGGTCGATGATCGCCAGGCGGGCGCCGCCGCGCAGCTCCTCGGCGCTGACCGTGACGGTGGTGTGCGGCGGGGAGAACGTGGTGGAGTTCTCCAGCAGCTCGGCGAGGAGCAGGGTGAGGTCGGCCAGGACGGCCGGCACCACGACGATCTCCTCGGGGACCTCCACGTCGACACGGGTGTAGTCCTCGATCTCACCGAGGGCGAGACGGACGACGTCGGAGAGCGGCAGCGGGGCCATGTGCTCGTTCGAGCCGGCGCTGCCGGAGAGCACGACCAGCGCGGACGCGTTCCGGCGCAGACGGCTGGACATGTGGTCCAGGCGGTACAGCTCGCGGAGGCGGTCGCTGTCGGTCTCCCGGCGCTCCAGGGAGTCGATCAGGGACAGCTGGCGGCCGACCAGGTTCTGGGTACGCCGGCCGACGTGCCCGAACATCTGGGCGACGTTACGGCGGCCGAGCACCTGGCGTTCCACCAGCCGGGCGGCGGTGGTCTGCACGCGGTCGAACGCGCGGGCCAGGTCACCGATCTCGTCCTGGGCCTCGACGTCGACCGGGTCCAGGCGGATCGGGCGTACCTGGGCCTCGGCCTCGTCGTCGGCGACCCGCTCGAGCTCGGCCTCGGCGGCTCGGGCGATCCGGTCCGCGGAGACGGTCAGGCGGCGCAGCGGCCGGGCGACCGCGCGGGCCATGAAGATCGAGAGCGTGACCACCAGGATCAGCAGGAGCAGCGCGCCACCACCGACGAACACCGCCTGCCGGATGGCGCTGTCCCGGTTGCCGTTGACGGCGATGTCCACGTCCTTGGCCACGCGCTTCTCGACGAAACCACCGAGCACCATGACCGAGTTCAGCGACGGGAACAGCGTCCGGATGTTGAGGGTGCCCAGCGCCTGGCCCGGGTTGGTGGCGAGCGAGGCGGTGAACTCCGGGCCCACCCGGGACTGGAACGCGTCCTGGGTGCTCAGGTAGAGCTTGTACTGCCCGTCGGTGAAGTACGGCTTCGACGAGGTGATGATCGACTGGATCTCGTTGAACGCGTTGCCGAACAGGGTCAGCAACAGCGGCGCGGTGGCCCGCGTCTTGGCGTCCGGGGCCCGGCTCACCGCGACCGCGGTGGCCAGGTAACAGGACGCCTGGCTGATCAGGTCGTCGGAGCGCATGGCGCGCTCCAGGGCGAAGACCTGCTGGCCGACGCTGGTGGTCAGGTCGGCGTGGGTGGACAGCGCCAGACCGTCGATCATCGGCGTGATCACGTTGGTGAAGTCCTGGACCACGTCGGTCGGCAGGACCAGGCCGTTGAGCACGTTCGCCCGCGTGCTGTTCAGCTTGCTGGCCAGCACGACCGACCGCCGCAGCGCCGGCGGCAGGCTGATCTCGTCGTCGGTGAGCAGCTCGGCCACCTTGTCGGCGGCCTCGGCGCTCTGCACCACCAGATCCGGTTCCTCGACCAGGCCCAGGGTGTAACCCACCGACAGCAGGCGCTCCTCCTGGAGCTCCAGGACCGCGGTGCTGACCCGGGTGGCGAGCTGGACGGTGTCCGAGGTGTCCTGCGCGGTCGACGCGGCGTCGACACGGTTGTAGATGATCGGCACGGTCAGCGCGAGCACGCCGAGCAGTGGTACGAGCACCAGCAGGGCGAGTTTGCCCAGGATGCGGAACTTAGCGAAGAGCACCGGTACGCTCCCGCCCGCCGCTGTAGTTCGAGTCGCCGTAGGTGTCGTACGAGCCGGCCGACTGCACCGAGACGTCGCGGCTGCCCTCGCCCGGCTGCGGGGCCAGGCCGGCCCGCACGTCGCGAGCCCGGATCCGGGTCCAGAAGGTGGCCACCACGATCAGCAGGACCGCCACGGCGAACAGGCCGTACGCCTCGAAGCGCTTGTAGTTCAGGGTGTCCATCCGGTCGTCGAGCAGGCCGGAGATCTCCTTGAGCACCACGTCGGACAGCGCGCTCAGCGCGTTCTGCAGCGAGGACTGCGCGGTCACCAGGGTCGACGCGTTCGGCGCGCCGCCACCGATGTTGGCGCCACGGTTGGCGGCCTCGATGCCGCGCCGGAACGAGTCCAGGTTGCTCACCAGGTTGCCGCTGAGGGTGTCGCTGTTGGTGCTGTCGACCGCCTCCTGGAGGCTGTCGGTGACCTCCTCCACGCCCTCCTGCACCTGCAGCGCCTGGTAGCCGAACTTGATCGTCAGCAGCTGCCGCTGTGCCTTGCGGGCGCCGGCGGCCATGGCCGCGAGGTCGCTCATCCGGCTGACCGCGGTGACCGACTCCGGCATGCGGGCGGTGACCGCCTCCTGGAGGAACCAGATGTCGTTGTCGTCGTCCTGCGCCAGCGTCGAGTTCTCGGCGACCACGTCGTACATCTCGAGCGTCAGGTCGGCGACCTCGACGTGCGCCTCGAAGACCTCGTCGGCGGTGCCGGTGACCTTGGGCAGCTTGGCGATCTTGTCCTTGAGGTCGGCCCAGCGGGTCGTGGTCCCCAGGTCGTCACCGAGGCGCTCGTCGACACCCTGCACCCGGGACACCGCCGCGGTCACCGAGGCGGGCTCGGCGGCGACGCCCTGCAGGGCCGAGGACTGCGACTCGGCGAGCGCGCTGACCAGCTTCGACAGGGCGCCCAGGTATTCCACGCCCTGTTGCTCGAGCCGGGTGTTGTCGCGCTGCTTGGAGTTCTCTTGCAGGACCCGCAGGAACAGGCCTGCGGCCGGCAGCAGGACCAGAGCCGTCAGCACCACCGCGAGGGCGGAGCGTAAACGGGTTCGCCGGCTGTTCACCGAGACTGACATTGCTTTCGTCCTCCGCCATGCACACACGCGATGGGCCATTGGGGGGCTACCGAACGTAGCCATGCGGGCGCACCGATCTGGGTCAATCTATCCGAGAAATCCTCAAGAAACCCCTTTCCAAGGGTCAGAGTTCGCTCGGCTGATCGGGGGATACGCAGCACTGCCGAACCCGCTGTACCCGCAGCGTGGGGGCGTCGGCTGAGTGAAACGTGCCGCGGAGATGGTATCCGGATGGCGGCGGAGACGTGAATATGAGTTCTACTTCGGATTCGTTACGTCTTGGGTGCGATCAGCTCCACGGAAAGTGGTCTACCAATCACAGAAAGGCAGAAACTCACCCTGCGTAGCCGGATCGCGACATAAAAAGGCGGCCCCTCCGTCCCGTTTTCGACACGGAGAGGCCCGAATGACTTAAATCCTGCTCAGTGCTTTCCGAAGTGGATCAAGACCGAGAGAGCCCAGATTCAGCGCATCTCGGTGGAATGTCTTGAGGTCGAAGTCACTGCCCTTGCGCTGCCTCGCCTCGTCCCGGGCCTGCAGCCAGATCCGCTCGCCGACCTTGTACGACGGCGCCTGCCCCGGCCAGCCCAGGTACCGCCGCCACTCGAACCGCAGCACGTCCTCCTGCATCCGGCTGTGCCCGCGGAGGAACTCCCAGCCCAGCTCGGGTGTCCAGTGCTCGCCCGGATGGAAGCCGAACGGGTTGTCCTTCGGGATCTCCAGCTCGAGATGCATGCCGATGTCGACGATCACCCGGGCCGCACGGAGCGCCTGGCCGTCCAGCATGCCGAGCCGGTCGCCCGGATCGGTGAGGTAGCCCAGCTCGTCCATCAGGCGCTCGGCGTACAGCGCCCAGCCCTCGCCGTGCCCGGAGCACCAGGACAGCAGCCGCTGCCAGCGGTTCAGCGTGGCGGCCCGGAGCAGGGTCTGGCTGACCTGCAGGTGATGCCCGGGCACGCCCTCGTGGTAGACCGTGGTCACCTCCCGCCAGGTGGAGAAGGTCTCCTGGCCCTCCGGCACCGCCCACCACATCCGGCCCGGCCGGGAGAAGTCCTCGCTCGGGCCGGTGTAGTAGATCCCGCCGTCGCTGGTCGGGGTGAGGCAGCACTCCAGTTTCTGGGCCGGCGCCTCGATGTCGAAGTGGGTGCCGTTCAGCTCGCTGATCGCCCGGTCGGAGAGCGCCTGCATCCAGTCGCGGAACTGCTCCTTGCCGGGAAGGTTGCGGGCCGGGTCGGCGTCCAGGGTGTCCACCGCCAGCTCGATCGAGGCGCCCGGTCCGGCGATCGCCGCGGAGACCGCGAGCATCTCCCGCTCCAGGCGGTGCAGCTCGGCGAAACCCCACTGGTACGTCTCCAGCAGGTCCACCTTCGCGCCGAGGAAGTACTGCGAGGCCAGGGTGTACCGCTCCAGGCCGGCGGCCTCCTTCGCCCGCCCGCGCGGGGCCAGCTCGTCGCGCAGGAACCGGCCGAACTCGGCGGTCGCGACGGTCGCCGCGGTGGCGCCCCGGCGCAGGTCGGCGGCGAGCCCGCCGGACGCCCGCAGCCGGTCGGCCAGGCCCTCGAAGAAGTTGTCCCGCTCCGGGTCGGTCCACGCGGCGCACTGCTCGGCGACCGCGGCCAGCTGCGCCCGCGGGCTGATCACGCCCCGGTCGGCGCCCTCCAGCAGGGTCCGCCGGTACTGCTGCAGGGCGCGCGGAAGATCGTTGAGCCGGGCCGCGATGTTGGCCACCGCCGGCTCGCCCTCGGTCGGCATCATGTCGAACGCCATCCGCAGCTCGTGCAGCCCGCTGGCGATCACGTTGAGGTCGGTGGCCGTGTAACCGGCGTCGTGCCGGGCCAGCTCGAGGCCCAGCCGCTCCATCATGGCGTCCTTGGCCACCTCCTCCGACTCGTGCTCCGGCTCCAGCACGTCGAGGTCGTTGAGGGTGCGGCGGGTCAGCTCGGCCCGGGCCGCGAAACCCTCCGGTGAGAGGTCGTCGGTCTTGTCGTCGTAACCCGAGATGCCGACGGCGGAGGCGCCGGTCGGGTTCAGCTCGGCCCAGTCGTCGACATAGCGGTTGGCGAGTTCGTCAATTCGTCCCACGGCCCGACCCTAGGCGATGTCCCGCCGCCGCAGCCGTCCCATTTCAGCGGTGCGACGCCGTCCACTCCACCAGGCGATCGGCGGTCCAGGTGTTGACCACCCGGTCGGCGGTCACCCCGCAGAGCGCCGCCCGCTCACAGCCGAAGCCCTGCCAGTCCAGCTGGCCGGGGGCGTGCGCGTCGGTGTCGATGCTGAACCGGCAGCCGGCCTCGACCGCCACGGTGAGCATCCGCTTCGGCGGGTCGAGCCGGTCCGGCCGGGAATTGATCTCCACGGCCTTGTCGTGCTCGACGCACGCGGCCAGCACCTTCTCCAGGTCGAAGGTGCTCGGCGGGCGGGTCCGGGCGGTCCGGTGCGCGGCGTCGCCGGCCCCGGCCGCGGCCACCTTGCGCCCGGTCATGTGCCCGAGGATGTCCAGGTGCGGGTTGGCGATCGCGGCCAGCATCCGCCGGGTCATCCGCGCCGAGTCGTCGCGCAGCTTGCTGTGCACCGAGCCGACCACCACGTCCAGCCGGTCCAGCAGTTCGTCCTCCTGGTCCAGCGAGCCGTCCTCCAAGATGTCCACCTCGATCCCGGTGAGGATCCGGAAGCCGTCGGGCAGCTGCGCGTTCAGCTCCGCCACGTGGTCGAGCTGACGGCGCAGCCGGTCGGCGGTCAGCCCGCGGGCCACGGTCAGCCGCGGCGAATGGTCGGTGAGCACGAAGTACTCGTGCCCGACCTCGGCCGCGGCCAGCGCCATCTCGGCGATCGGCGAGCCGCCGTCGGACCAGTCCGAGTGCACGTGGCAGTCACCGCGCAGCGCGGCCCGCAGCTCGGCCGCCGCGGCCGGCAGGTCGGTGCCCTCGGTGCTGAGCAGCCGCCGCAGGTAGACCGGCTCCTCGCCGGCCAGCGACTCGGTCACGCAGCGGGCGGTCACCTCGCCGACCCCGGCCAGCTTGGCCAGGGTGCCGGCCGCGGCCCGCTCGGCCAGCTCCTCGCCGGGTGTCCGCGCCACCGTCGCGGCCGCCGACCGGAACGCCTTCACCCGGTAGGTCGCCTCGTTCGCCCGCTCCAGCAGGAACGCGATGCGCCGCAGATCGGCGACCGGATCACGCGATGCCATACCGCCCAGACTAGGCGGAATCAGCCTCCGCTGTGCCGGCTCACCGCGGGACAGCGACGGTGGATCTCTTCGCTGCCACCGGGCTACCGGTCGTACCGGGAAAAGATCCGCGAGGATGCGGTCGGCGTCGCGGCAGCGGGGATGGTTGTCAGCCGTCAGACCGGAGTTCCGGACGGGGTTGCCCAGTGAAGATTCACATCGGTATGTTCCCTGCGCCGTGCGGTCGGGCCGACGGCGTAACAGGGGAGTGAACGCGATGCCCACAGCGCTGCGTGCCGCGATCTCGGTCGTCATGCTGGCCGGTTTCTATCTGCTCGGGCTGGCGCAGCTGGCCCTGGTCGGCTGGCTTCTCTACGAGATCTGGACGCACCTGCACGGCGCCGGCGCGGCCAAGCTGAGCTGGCTGCTGATCGCCGCGGTCGGCGCGGTGCTGGCCGGTTTGTGGCGGGCGATCCGGGCCAAGCCCGGCGACCCGGACGGTCTGCTGGTCAGCCCGGAGCAGGCGCCCGAGCTGTGGCAGCAGGTCCGGGCGCTGGCCGCCGAGGTGGGCACCCGGGCGCCGGACGAGATCCGGCTGGTGCCCGAGGTGAACGCCGCGGTCAGCGAGGACACCAAGCTGCTCGGCCTGGTCGGCGGGACGCGCCGGCTCTACATCGGCATGCCGCTGCTGCAGACCTTCAGCGTGGACCAGATGCGTTCGGTGCTCGCCCACGAGCTGGGGCACTACTCCGGTTCGCACACCCGGCTGTCCGCGGTCGCCTACCGGGGCCGGGTGGCGATGCACGAGACCCTCGACCGGGTCGGCCGGTGGAACGTGTTCGGCTGGGTCTTCAAGGCGTACGGCTGGCTGTACCAGCTGGTCAGCAGCGCGGTCGCGCGCCGGCAGGAGTTGGAGGCGGACCTCGCGTCGGTGCGGGTGGCCGGAGTGGACGCGGCGGTCTCCTCGATGCGCGAGCTGCCGGTCGTCGGCGCCGCCTGGGGCTTCTACATGAACCGGTACATCGGCTACGGCTGGGAGCTCGGCTACGCCCCGGACGACGTCTTCGGCGGCTTCAGCCAGCTCTACCGGGCCCGCGCCGACGAACTCGCCGAGCTGCGCGAGCAGGAGCCGGACGACGAGACCTCGCGCTGGGACAGCCACCCGGCGATCGGCGACCGGATCGCCGCGATGCGGGCCGCGCCGCGCACCGCGCACGCGGTCGACGGCCGGCCGGCCACCGTGCTGCTGCCCGCGGTCGAGGCGGCCGGCCTGGCGCTGCAGCGCGAGGTGGTCGACTTCGGCAGCCGGACCGTCCTGCCCTGGGCCGACTTCACCGCCGCGTCGATGACCCTGGTCGCGCAGAACCGCGCCGACCGGGTGTTCCGCAGCGTGGCCCGGCTGACCGGCGCCCCGTCGGCCGGGCTGGCCGAGCTCTTCGGCCTGGTCCAGGCGGGCCGGCTGGGCGAGCTGGCCGCCGAGTTCTTCCCGGAGTCGACCCGCCGGGAGGCGGCCGCCCGGTTCGCCGGCCCGATGGACGACCTGATCGAGCTGGCCGCGGTGCGCTCCGGCCAGGCCCGCTGGCAGCACTCCTGGTCGGCGCCGGCCCGGCTGGTCGACCGGGACGGCGAGCCGGTCGACTTCTCCGAGATCGCCAAGCTGGCCGTCGCCCCGGAGACGCTGGACGAGGCGCGCCGCCGGCTGGCCGAGCGGGGCGTGCAGGTGGAGACCGTCACCGTGGTGCAGACCCGGGCCACCGGGCAGGGTGCCGAGGTGCTCGGCGCGATGCCGAACGTCAAGGTGGACGGCGCCGAGCACGCCGACCTGATCCTGCTCAGCAAGGGTTTCGTCCTGGTCCCGGCGCCGAAGTCGACCGACGACGGCGACAAGCGGGTGGCCGCCCTGCTCGGCGCCGTCTCGCCGGCCGAGCTGGCGGCGCGGTACCGCTACCTCCCGTTCGAGGAGATCTCCACCGTGCGGATCGACCGGGAGGTGCCGGTCAACGCCACGCTGACGCTGCACGACGGGCGCACGGTCGGCATCCAGGAGCGGTGGACCGCCGACAAGATGGGCAAGAGCGACGACCTGTTCCGCGAGATGCTCACCGAGCTGCGGGACAAGCGGGACAGATAGATAGTCTGCCGCCATGCGGACTATCGACTGGGTGGACGGAGCCGTGGAGATCGTCGATCAGACGGCGCTCCCCGGCGACCTGCGGGTGCTGCGGCTGCACACGGTCGGCGAGCTGATCGCGGCGATCCAGTCGCTGGCCGTGCGGGGCGCGCCGGCGCTGGGTGTGGCCGGCGCGTTCGGGGTGGCGCTCGCGGCCCGGGTGCACGGGGACGACCCCGGAGCGCTGCGCCAGGCCGTACAGCGAATCGAGACCGCGCGGCCCACGGCCGTGAACCTGGCCCGCGGCGCGCAACGCGCGGCGAACCTGCTGCCCCTGGGCCCGGACGCGGTGCTGGCCGAGGCCTGCGCGATCCGGGACGAGGAGATCGCCGCCTCGGAGTCGATGGCCGCCCGCGGCGCCGACCTGGTCACCGAGTTGTGCGGGCCGCGGGCCCGGCTGCTGACCCACTGCAACACCGGCGGGCTGTGCGCGGTGACCGTCGGCACCGCGCTGGGCGTGGTCGGCGAGCTGCACCGGCGCGGCCGGCTGACCGGGGTGATCGCCAGCGAGACCCGGCCGCTGCTCCAGGGCGCCCGGCTGACCTCCTGGGAGCTGACCCAGTGGGGTGTCCCGCACCGGGTCGCGGTCGACTCCGCCGGGCCGTTCCTGATGGCCCGCGGCGAGGTGGACGCGGTGATCCTGGGCGCCGACCGGATCTGCGCGAACGGCGACGTGATCAACAAGATCGGCAGTTACGCGCACGCGCTCGGTGCTCGCCGGGCCGGCATCCCGTTCCTGGTGGTGGCCCCGGAGTCGACGGTGGACGGGGCGACGCCGACCGGCGGGCACGTCGAGATCGAGGACCGCGGGGCCGCCGAGGTGACCGCGTGGAGCGACGCGGTCAATCCGGCGTTCGACGTGACCCCGGCCGATCTGGTCACCGCGATCGTCACCGACCGCCGGGTGATCAGGCTCGATCGCGGGGAGCGACCCTAGGGCTTGGTCCACGCCGTGAGCCACGGCGTGTCCGGCCAGCCCTCGGCGGCCGCCATCAGCGGGAACGCGGTGGCGCCGTCGATGCTCTCCCGGATGATGTCGGCGTGCCCGGTGTGCCGGGCGGTCTCCTGGATCAGGTGCAGCAGGATCCAGCGCAGGGTGAAGTGGTCGAGGTCCGGCCGGTTCCATGGCACCGACTTGTCGACCGGGATCCGGTGGCCCAGGTCGTCCAGCTCGGTGACGGTCTTCTCGGTCTCCTCGGCGATCCGGTCGTAGCGGGCGAACAGCTCCTCGATCGTCTCGCCGTCGGCCAGCGCGAAGTTCTCCTGGTACTTCGCGAAGTCCGGTTTCTGGTCGCTGCCCCGGGCGGTGGCGATCCAGCCCTCCTCGGTGGACGCGCAGTGCTTGATCAGGCCACCGACGCTGAGCGTGCTGGCGCTCGGCGTGGCCCGCAGCTGCTCCGGAGTGAGGCCGTAGGCGGTCAGCCGGAGCTGGTAACGCATCTGGGCGAGGTAGGCCAGCAGGCCCTCTTGCTCGTTGCTGATGGGTCCGACCTGACCGGGCATGCCGACTCCTAAGTCGTGGTTTCTTCGTCGGAAACCACGCTAGGGCGAATAGCGGTCAGTTTACGGCCGCATTGTCGCGAGCCCGACATCGTCCACCGAAGTCACCCAGCCCCCGGCCCGGCCCAGCTCCAGCAGCGTGTGCGCCGGCGCGGCCAGCCAGGGGCGGCCGGGTGGCGCTTCCGGAGGCCACGGGATCCGGCCCGGCACGCCCGGTTGCGGAGGCCAGGTCCGCCGCAACTCGCCGGCCCTGCCCAGATAGGGAAGCAGCGCCGTCGCCGGATCCGGCAGCTCCAGGTCCCGCACCAGCGCCTCAAGATCGTTGATCACGTGGCGGAGCTCGTTGCCCACCTCGTTGGCGTTGCCCCCGCACATGGCGGCGATCAGCTCCGCCCGGGTGGCTGCGACCCTCGTCCCGTCCCGGAATGATCCGGCCGCCAGCGCCGCGTTCAGTGGGCTACCCACCTTCATGGCCAGCGCGGCGGCCAGCAGGTGCGGGACGTGGCTGATCGACGCCACCGCGTTGTCGTGCTCGGCCGCGGTGATCGGCAGCACCCGGGCGCCGAGCGCGGTGTACAACCGGGCCAGCACCATCCAGTCGTCGAGGTCGGTGCCGTGCGGCTCGACGCAGAGCACCCAGACGCAGCCGGTGAACAGCTCCGGGTCGGCCGCGGCGAACCCGGACGACTCGGTGCCGGCCATCGGATGGCCGCCGACGAACCGGCGGCCCTCGGTGAGGTCCCGCACCGGCCCCTTCACCGAGGTCACGTCGGTGAGCAGACCCGGATAGTCGACCAGTTCGGCGAGCACGGCCGGCAGGTGCGGCAGCGGCACCGCCAGCACCGCGACCGCGGTCCCGGCCACCGCCGCCGCGGCGGAGTCGCCGACGCGGAACCCCGCCGCCCGGGCCAGATCCCGGGTGGCGGGGTCCACGTCGAAACCGGTCACCTCATGCCCGGCCGCCGCGAACGCCCGCAGCAGCGAGCCACCGATGAGTCCGAGTCCGACGACCGCGATCCGCACGCCTTGTTATACCGGGTCAGGCCTTGCAGCCGTGCGCCTTGTTCCACTTCTTCACGGCGGCGACCGGGCTCTTCTGCCCGCCCTTGCGCCACGACTTCAGGTACGAGTACGGCCACACCACGCCGCGCCGCACCTTCCAGTCGCCGACCTTCTTGCAGGCCGGGGAGATGCCGTAGTGCAGGTGGCAGACGCCGCTCGAGTTGCCGGTCTTGCCGACCTTGCCGACCTGCTGGCCGACCTTGACCCGGACACCCGCCTTGATCCCCTTGGTCACCGACTTCAGGTGCGAACCGTAGTAGCGCACCCCGTCGTCACCGAGGATGGAGACGAACTTGCCGCCGTTGTACGGCCCGTCTTTCACACCCTTCTTGTACTTGTCCACCCGGCTCACCTCGAGCACCACGCCGTTGGTGGTGGCCACCACCTTCGAGCCGCAGGCGGCGAAGATGTCGGTGGCCTTGTAGCCGGAGTGGGTCTCGTGCCAGGACACGTTCTTGGCGGCGACCGGGAAGGCGTACTTCTTGGTGGCCTTGGCCGCGGCGACCTGCACCGTGCTGGGGGCCGCGGCGGGCGCGGCAGCGACACGCGCCGGGGCGGCGTCGGCGGCGGCTGAGGTGCCGGAGCCGCCGACCGCGCAGCCGGCCAGACTCACGGCCGCGATCGTCAGAGCTGAGAGGGTACCGATAAGACGCACCGCGACATCCTGGCAGACGCGGCCGATCCGCGTGGACCCCTACCGATCTCCGGGCCGGATAGGCTGCAGACATGTATCCCGCGCCACCGCAGCCGCCGCCGGGCTACCTCGCCGGGCTGCCGCCGCGGCCGATCTACCGCGAGCCGCACCCGGTCGGGGCCCGCCCGGTGCTCGCCGGCCTGGCCGCAGGCACCGTCTGGCTGACCCTGTTCGGCAGCCTCGGCCGAGACCTGGCCTCCTACGTCTGGTGGACGATCCTGGCCGCGGTCAGCGCCTGGCTGGTGGCGCTGGTGCTGACGCTGATCGGCGATCGGGGCGTGGCGCTCGGGGTGGCGGTGGTGAGTGGACTCGGGCTCTCCATCGCACTGGGCTTCACCGGCGCCCGATGGGTCGACACGCTGGACTTCCCGCTGTGGTGATTGTCCGCTTTTGACCTGCGGATTCGGCCACGCTCCGGAAGCTGTCGATCGCCCTGCGCACCGGGTCTGCCGAAGTGCGGATCGACCCTTGACGAACGCCGGACGGCTGGGCACGCTCGGCAGCATGGCCCCCTCACCGCAGCGGCTGGACGCGGATCGCTGCCGTCGCCGTCTGGAACTTCTGGCGGCTCTGGCCCACGCGAAATCGGTGCGTGAGTCGGCGCCGCCGCAACGGGCGCGTGGCATGCGCCTCCGCGAGCTGATCGCCACGCGCCGCCGCACCGCGAGCTGATCTCGTCGAGGCTCTGAAAAAGAACGGCTCTCATCGAGACCAAGGGCGTGGCGCGTCACGCCCGCCACCGCACCAGCTACCGTCAGGCGCTGAGGATAAGAACCGCGTTGGGGGAATCGTGTCGATTTTCGCTGCCGCTGTCGCCCGCGGGAAGAACGGGTGGACTGCGTCGGAGCTGGACCTCTCGGGCCTGGCCGACATCGACGAGGTGGTGGATGCGCTCCGGGATGCCGAGCCGGACGCCGGGCTGGCGCTGTTGTTCGTCGAGAGCGACGACGAGTACCTCGCGATCCTGCGCCTGGACGAGGGCGAGGACCTGCGGGTCTTCGGGTCCGACTCGGCGTTCGCCGAGGAATCGCGGATCGGGTCGGTGCTGCTCGGCGAGGTGGAGACGCCGGCGCTCGGGGTGGACGACCTGGCCGCCCCGGACGATGACGACGAGGACGATCGGCCGGCCGCGGACCCGGACGCCGATCCGATCGGTGACGCCGAGCTGCTGAACGACCTGGGGATCACCGCGCAGCGGCTGCTGGCCCTGTGCGGCATGGAGGGCATGCTGCCGTCCGACATCACCGCGGAGATCTGCCAGCGGATCGGCTGCGGCGACGAGATGGAGGAGCTGCGCGAGGCGTGATCGCTCTCCAGCTGCCCCGGTTGGCGGTCCGCGCGGCGTCGGTGCGTGTGGCGGTCCGCGCGGCTGCGGTGCGTGTGGCGGTCTGCGCGGCTGCGGTCCGTGTGGCGGCGGTCCGCGCGGCGGCGGATTGCGCGGCGGCGGATTGCGCGGCGGCGGATTGCGCGGCGGCGGATTGCGCGGCGGCGTGATCCGCCGGGAGCGGCATGAGCTGTGGATGCGGCGGGCGTTGTCCGCCGCGTCCGCGTCACCGGAGGACGTGCCGGTCGGCGCGATCATTCTCGGTCCGGACGGCACCGAGCTGGCCGCCGCCGGCAACGAGCGGGAGCTGACCGGCGACCCGACCGCGCACGCCGAGGTGCTGGCGCTGCGCCGGGCCGCCGCGGCCCGGGGCGAGTGGCGCCTGGACGGCTGCACCCTGGTGGTCACCCTGGAGCCGTGCACGATGTGCGCCGGCGCGCTGGTCCTGGCCCGGATCGCCACGGTCGTCTTCGGCGCCTGGGAACCGAAGACCGGCGCGGTCGGCTCCCTCTGGGACGTCGTCCGCGACCCGCGCCTCAACCACCGCCCCGAGGTCTACGGCGGCGTCCTGGAAACCGAGTGCGCCCAGCTGATGCGCAACTTCTTCCGCTGACCCCCACGCGGCTGACCCCCGCGCCGCTGACCCTCACGCGGCCAACCTCACGCGGCTGACCCCCACGCCGCTGATCCCACACCGCTGATCCCGCGCCGCTGATCTCTACGCGCTGTGGCCCTTCCGCGCCGCTGTTCCCTCCGCGCCGCTGTGGCCCTTCCGCGCCGCTGTTCCCTCCGCGCTGCTGTTCCCTCCGCGCCGACCTGAGGATCAAGACCATTCCTCGGTACGGTCCGCGCCCCGCCCCAACCGCACAGCCCGGTCCCGCCGCCGACGCGAGGCCGCTGCCACCTCACGACCGCGAGGCCGCATCCGGGCCGAACTGCCCCCTGACGGTGGTCCGCCCAAAACCCAAAGCCCAAAGCCCAAGACCCAAAGCCCAAAACCCGAACCCCGGACCCGGCCCGTGGCTCGGGGCGGATCCGGGGTTCGCGGTTGTGGCGGGTCGTGACCACCCGCGGACGTCGCCCTGGAGGGCCGGGCGTTCTGGACGCGCAGCGGCCAGCCCGGCCCGGAAGGGTCCCTGGCGGGAGCGACGATCAGTGATCAGCGCGGATCCGAGTCAGCAAGCTCTTGATCTTGATCTTCGGGCGCTTCGAACGCCGCCTCGACTCGAACCCGATCGTCGGGTGTTTCGGATGCCGACTCCGCTCGAACCCGATCTTCGGGCGCGCCGGCCTCAGGAGTCGGAGATGATCGTGTCCAGGCCGATCCGGACCATGTTGCTGAAGCCCTGCTCGCGCTGCGCCGCCTCCATCGCCTCGCCGCGCTTGATGTGGTCGCTCACGGTCAGGATGGTGAGCGCCTTGGCGCCGTAGCGGGCCGCGATGGTGTAGATCGCGGCGGACTCCATCTCGACCGCCAGCACGCCGTAGAGGGCCAGCGCGTCGTACAGGTCGGGCCGGTCGGTGTAGAAGGCGTCAGCGGCCAGGATCGGGCCGACCCGGATCGGGACGCCCTGCGCCGCGGCCGTGTCGACGGCGGTGCGCAGCAGGCCGAAATCGGCCACCGGGGCGTAGTCGATCAGGCCGTCGAAGCGGGACCGGTTCATGTTCGAATCGGTCGCCGAGCCGATCGCGGCGACCACGTCACCGAGGTTCAGGTCCATCGCCAGGGCGCCGCATGAACCGATCCGGATGACCGATTTCACCCCGTACTCGTTGATCAGCTCGTGGGTGTAGATCGAGGCCGACGGCATGCCCATGCCGGAGCCCTGCACTGACACCCGCTGTCCCTGCCAGGTGCCGGTGAAGCCGAGCATCCCGCGGACCTGGGTGTAGCAGACCGCGTCCTCCAGGAAGGTCTCGGCGATCCACTTCGCCCGCATCGGGTCGCCGGGCAGCAGCACCCGCTCGGCGATCTCGCCCGGCTTCGCGCCGATGTGCACGCTCATGTGCTCACTCCGTCTCGTTGGATTCCTGCCGCCGATCTTGCCAGGTCAGCGCGGTCCCGGGCGGTTATGGGGCACCCGGCGACAGGTCGCTCGGGGCGTCCGGTAACGTACTTCCCGGTGGTGTGTCCGAGTGGCCTAAGGAGCACGCCTCGAAAGCGTGTGAGGGTTTACGCCCTCCGCGGGTTCAAATCCCGCCGCCACCGCCAGCAGAGCCCGATCCGGTTTCCGGGTCGGGCTCTCTTGTTTTCTCCGGTCCCATGCGTCACTCTGTGTGCCTCGTGAACGGGTCGACCGTGGGTACCGTGCCGGCCTAGTCCGTTCGGACGTTCTCCATGATCAGCGCTGGTTTTGTAACAGCGAGATGTCGTCGCACGTCAAAGCCTTGAATTACGCTGTGTAGTGAATCTTGGACGGCCCAGCGACATGGGGTGTAGCGCAAGTCACGCAACCCAAATACACCGGATCAGACAATGTGGTTCCGACCGGGCGGTGAGAAAGTTTCACAGGTTCGCCCCACGGCAGGTTCGTCGATGGCTGTCTTAAATTTGACACGTGAGAGTTGAGCATCACTGGTGGAATGGCGACGTCCGGCTCCAGCGCCGCGACGTCTACGTCCGCACCGACGGCACTCTGTGGGAGGTCGAGGCCCAGCTGGGCGGACCCGAGGGGAAGTCGAAGGTGCAGCAGTGTCCCGGCCGGGCGTCAGCGATGATCCTGGCCGACGCGTGGCGCGGTCCACGCTGGCGGTGGCGCGAGCTGTAAGCGCGCCAGGAGCCCGGGCTGCGCCGTCGGTGCTTGACTGTCTCGGCCCAGCCTTGTGAGAAGGCCGGATCCCTCGGGGTCCGGCCTTTTTTCGTGGGTGTCAAGCCGGTTGGCGACGCACGTTCAGTCCGATGTGCGCGATTCTGCGCAATCTACCCTGAATTTCCATCCACAGGGTAGAAAGCGATCGCCATGCGGGCCACCATCACCGAGCACCGGCCTGACGTCGCCGTGCTGCATCTCCAGGGCGAACTCGACGCGGACACGGCCGAGCAGCTGCGCGCCGCCCTCGCCGGACTGCTGGATCGGCCGGTCCCGCGGATCGTGGTGGATCTGACCGGTCTGAAGTTCTGCGACTCGATCGGCCTGAGCACCTTCGTGATCAGCAAAGAGGTGATCGCGGCGCGCGGCGGCTGGCTCAGTTTCGCCGCGGCCAACCCGTTCCTCACCACGCTGCTGGAGACGGTCGGCCTGAACCGGTACTTCGCCATCTTCCCGGAGGTGGACGACGCGATAGCGGCCGGCCAGCTGTGACGCCGGAACGGGATCGTCGCCGCCTCCGAGCTGCGTCTTCCCGATATGTGGGATTGTCACGTTCGTAAATATTCGCCCTGGCAAGATCCCTGACGATCTCAGTGAGCCAGCCGGGGGAATCTTCGTGAGGCGTTGGAGTGCCGCTGTGCTCAGCGGCCTGGTCCTAGCAGTCGGGTTGCCGGCCGCGGCACGGGCGGAAGAGTCCCCGTCGCCGTCGGGCTCCCCGTCGTCATCGTCATCGGCGTCAGTCGCCGCATCAGCCACGCCGTCCGAGACGGCCTCGTCGTCGCCGTCCATTTCGCCTTCTGCTTCAGCCTCGGCGTCAACGTCAGCCTCGGCTTCGACCTCGGCTTCGCCGTCGGCCTCCGCTTCGCCGCCGGCCGCGGCGCGGGCCAAGGTCGCGGCCGCCGGTTGTGGCGGCCCGCTGGTCATGGGTACGCCGGTGACCTGCCCCGAGCTGACCGGGACCGGGCACCACGTCTGGACCCTCACCACCACGGTCCCGGACGAGCGGGTGTTCACCCAGTTCAACGCGACCGGGGACAGCGTCACGGCGAAAATCGGGGACTGCTTCCTCGGGCCGTACCCGACCGAGTGCACGATCGCCGAGCCCGGCGTGCACCAGGTCGACGTCTCGCTCTACCACGGCGAGGGCAGTGCCTCCTACGCGCTCGGCTTCGAGTCCCGGGACAAGCCGTCCACCTGCACCACCCTCGACCCGGCCACCTTCGCCGTGCGCGGCACGCCGCTGTCCCGGTCGCTGGCCCGCGGCGACGCCGGTGACTGCTACCGCTTCGCCGGGACGGCCGGGATGCGGCTGACCGTGGAGACCACCGACAGCACGTCGGTCGAGAACGCCGGCGCGGACGTCCGCGGGACGATGTGGGACCCGGCCGGGGAGCAGGTTTGCCCGATCCAGTTCGGCGGCGGCGACTGCACGCTGGCCGCGGACGGCACCTACACGTTCTTCCTGCGCGACGAGTACGGCAACGCGGTGGACTACACCCTGCGGCTGGTCCGCAAGGACCGGCCGATCGGCTGCGAGACGCTGGAGGTGGCCGGGTTCGGGGCGCTCACGCCCGCCCAGATCGCCGACGCCAGCCTGAGCGCTGGTGAGTTCACCTGCTACACCGTGCACGCCACGGGCGGCGCGAAGATCATTCGGACCGGTGACGGCGGGCAAGTCGGCTGGGAGATCACCGGCGCCGCCGGACCGGCCTGCAGCGAGGCCGACATGCACTTCGGCAAGCTGGTCTGCGAACTGCCGGCCGAGGGGGACTACACGCTCTGGCTGCGCAACAGCGGCTGGTCGAGCGAGCCGGTGAAGTCCCATGCCGTGATGATCGACGCGGCCGGCACCGCGGGCTGCGCGCCGGTCGCCGGCCTCGCCTGGGACAAGTCGGTGCACACCTTCACGCCGGCCAGCCCGCTGGAGGTCTACTGCCAGCCGTTCGACGCGAAGCCGGGCGAACGGGTGGCGGCGTTCACCGGCCTCGGCGGGCGGAACTGGATTTCGGACGGCACCGGCACGGAGATCTGCACCGAGTACGAGGAGCGTCAGGACGGGTGCGTGCTGCCCGGCGACGGGCCGTACCGGATGATCGTCGAGGCGGAGAGTCGAGATGGGCTCAAGGTTCAGATCGGGTCGCTCTCGGCGGCGACCGGCTGCACGGCGGTCAGCCCAGGTTCGTACGGGACCGCCCCGTCCGGTGCCCTGGCCGGCAACCGCTGCCGCGCGCTGGCCGTGCCGGCTGCCGGAAAGTACCTGCTCCGGACCGTGGACGACGAGAACAACGAGGAGTACGCGCAGGTCTACACGGCCGACGGCAAGCGGCTCTGCGCGGCCAACTACTTCTGTGAGTTCCCCGCCGCCGGCACCTACTCGCTGATCCTCGGCGGCACCGGCCGTTCGGTGGACGAGACCCAGTTCGCCACGGTGCTCCTTGCTCCGGACGCCCCGGGCTGCGTGCCGGCGACCGCGCAGGGACTCCTGACCGGCGCGATCCGCGGCTCGTTCAGCATCGTGGGCGAGACCGACTGCCTGGTGCTCGACGGCTCGGCCGGCGCCAATGTCAGCGTGCTGAGCCCGCCCCGGGCGAGCGGCGCGGCCCGCCCGGACTACCAGCTGATCGACGCGGCCGGCAATCGGGCCTGCGCGTCGGACGATTGTGGGCCGGCGCCCTACCGGGTGCTGCTCAACGCGCCGGAGGACTCGGCGCCCGGCGACTACGCGATCGTGGTGCAGCGGCAGGACCAGATCACCGGCTGCCCCACGCTGCCGGCCAGTACGACCGTGACGTTCGGCGCGGATCGGTTCACCGCCTGCTGGACCATCCCGGCCACCCAGCACGCCGGCTCGGAGCTCCTGACTCTGGCGTCGGTCACCCCCGGCGCCGGTTGGGCCCAGCTGGGCGTCATGGACAGCACCGGCGCCACGGTCTGCAGCACCGGGCTCTATGCCTCGGCGTCGCTGGCCCGGTGCAAATTTCAGACCGGCAAGGCGTACACGGTTGTGATGACCGCGGCCGCCGAGAACGTCCAGTACCGGATCGGCCGGCGGGACGCCACCGGCGCGGCCTGCCAGACGCCGGCCAACACGGTGCTCGGCGGGATCGCCGCCACCGGCACGCTTGCCGCGCGGGACGACATCCGGTGCTACCGGGTGAGCGCGGCGGCGGCCGACAACTACTGGCTCGGGGTGCGCAACACCGCTGACCGAAGCGTCAAATACTGGGTCACCGACGCGTCCGGAGCCGACCGCTGCTCGGACGTGCTCGTCCCGTGCCGGGTCAGCGGCTCCACCTCGTACCTGGTATTCGTGCAGCCCGGCGGAAACGACGCGGTGCCGTATGCGGTAGACACCTGGAACCTGGGCACCGTGGACAACCCGGCGGCGCAGTGCCCCGCAGTCGCGGCCGCGCCCGGTTTCAGTCTCGCCGGCACCCTGGACGACACGCACACCGCGGTCTGCGTCGCAGTGCCGGTCATCAACGGGCGCAGCACCTTTCGGGCAGTGATCACCGGCGCGGCCGAGCCGTACTACTTCTCGCCGACCGGCGCCGGCGGCATGATTCTGCGCTGCTCCTGGGTGACCGGGGGGCATGGCTGCAGCGTGAGCCTGGCCCAACCCGCGCCGAAGTCGTCGACCGCGCTGTTCGTGCTGGCGCGGGAGGGGACGAGCGGGTCCGTGCCGTTCCGGATGGGCGCGCTCTGCGACTACGAGCCGTGTGACGCGAAGCCGTACGTGCTCACCTCGGCCGCCCCGGCGAGCGCGCCGAACAGCGGCCCGGTCACCCTCACCCTGAGCGGCGAGGTGGCCACCGGCGACACGGTGCAGCTCAGCCGGACCGGTGCCACCCCGATCCCGGCGGTGGTGCAGAGCGTCGCCGGCGGTGTGCTGACCGCCACCGCGGACCTCACCGGGGCGCTGCCCGGGGCGTGGAACGTCACGGCGACCGCCCCGGACGGGCGGAGGACCACGCTGGCCGGGGCGCTGACCGTGACCGCGGCCGGGCTGACCCTGGTCAAGGCGCCGGCGATCAGCGGGACCCTCCGGGTCGGGTCGACGGTGCGGGCCGTGGTCGGGTCGTGGAGCCCGGCGGCGAGCGCGTACTCCTATCAGTGGACCGCGAACGGGGCGGCGATCGGTGGGGCGGTCGGATCGTCGTACGTCATCCCGGCCTCGCTCCGCGGCAAGAAGCTCGCCGTGATCGTCACCGCCCGCCGTGCCAACCGGCTGAACTCGCCGGCGGTCTCCGCCGGCGGCTGGGTGAACTACGGCCTGCCGCCGAAGGCGGCGAAGGCGCCGAAGATCTCCGGAACGGTCAAGGTCGGCCGCAAGGTCAAGGTCTCGGCCGGGTACTGGTGGCCGAAGCCGGACACTTACCGGTACGAGTGGCGGGTCAACGGCAAGCTGGTCGCCACCGGGTCGTCCGTGAAGATCAAGAAGTCCTGGGCCGGCAAGAAGCTGACCGTGACCGTGGTGGCCAAGAAGGCCGGCTACTACGACGGCAAGCGAACCAGCGCCAGCAGCCGGATCAAGCGCTGAGAGACGGCGAGGGCCGGCCCGATCGGGGCCGGCCCTCGCCTGCACTGTTTTCGTGCCGGAGCATACGAGACGCGATGATCGCCTCACGCAGCGGCATCCCTGATTGCCTCGGCGGCCCGGTCCGCCCGCCGATCTGCCCGGAAACGCAGCGAGGCCGGACCCAGCGGGTCCGGCCTCAGCGGCGGAGGATACGAGATTCGAACTCGTGAGGGTGTTAACCCAACACGCTTTCCAAGCGTGCGCCCTAGGCCTCTAGGCGAATCCTCCGTGCGCCAGAGTACAAGAGCTGCGCCGGTCCCCTTGCGTGGGGGGCGCGCGCCCGGCTTGGCGGCACCGGGTAGGCTGTCGATCAGCCCCTCGTGCGGCGTCATCCTGTGAACCTCCCCAGGGCCGGAAGGCAGCAAGGATAAGCGGGCTCTGGCGGGTGCACGAGGGGTCCTTTCGTTCCTCCCGGGCGTGCACGGTCGGGGCATGTCGTTTGTTCTTGTCACACCCTCGACGGAGAATGGCGCGGTCGTTCAGGAGGTGGCAGGAGTGGCTCTCGCCCTCTACCGGAAATACCGTCCGCGCACGTTCGCCGAGGTCATCGGTCAGGAGCACGTGACCGAGCCGTTGTCGCAGGCATTGCGCAGCGGCCGGCTCAACCACGCCTATCTCTTCTCCGGACCCCGCGGCTGCGGCAAGACGTCGAGCGCGCGCATCCTGGCCCGCTCGCTCAACTGTGAGCAGGGTCCCACCCCGGACCCGTGCGGTGTCTGCGCCTCCTGCAAGTCGCTGGCCAACGACGGCGCCGGCTCGATCGACGTGATCGAGATCGACGCGGCCAGCCACGGCGGCGTCGACGACGCCCGCGAGCTCCGGGAGAAAGCGTTCTTCGCCCCGGCCAGCAGCCGCTACAAGATCTACGTGATCGACGAGGCGCACATGGTCTCGTCGGCCGGCTTCAACGCGCTGCTCAAGCTCGTCGAGGAGCCGCCGGACTATGTGAAGTTCATCTTCGCCACCACCGAGCCGGACAAGGTGCTCGGCACGATCCGCTCGCGGACCCATCACTACCCGTTCCGGCTGATCCCGCCCGCCACCCTGCGGCCGTACCTTCAGCAGCTCACCGACGCCGAGGGGATCACCGTCGACCCGGCGGTCTTCCCGCTGGTCGTCCGGGCCGGCGGCGGCAGCGCCCGGGACACCCTGTCGGTGCTCGACCAGCTGATCGCCGGCGCCGGTCCGGAGGGCGTCAGCTACGCCCGGGCGGTCGCCCTGCTCGGCGTCACCGACGTCGCCCTGATCGACGAGATGTGCGACGCGCTGGCCGCCGGCGACGGCGCCGCCGCCTACTCGACCATCGACCGGGTCGCCGAGGCCGGCCACGACCCGCGCCGCTTCGCCTCCGACCTGCTGGAGCGCCTGCGCGACCTGATCGTCCTGCAGCAGGTGCCGGACGCGGTCGCCAAGGGCCTGATCGACGGCCCGGCCGACCAGCTGGAGGCGATGCACGCCCAGGCCACCCGGCTCGGCGCCGCCACCCTGTCGCGCAGCGCCGACATCGTGCACAACGGGCTGGTCGAGATGCGCGGCACCACCGCCCCGCGGCTGCTGCTGGAGCTGATCACCGCCCGCATGCTGCTGCCCGGCGCGGACGACTCGACCGGCGCGCTGCTGCAGCGCCTGGAGCGGTTGGAGCGGCGCGGTCCGCTGCCCGCTGCCGACCCTTCTGACGTACGCGGTGAGCAGCCCGCCGTGGCCCCCGCTCCGGCCGGAGTCACCCCGGAGGCTGCCGCGCCGGCCGGTGCCGGCGGTGGCGGTCTCGCCGCGGCCCGGGCTGCGGCGGCCGCCGCCCGGCGTGCCGCTGGTGGTCCAGCCCGCCCCGTTTCCCCTGCTCCCGTCTCGTCTGCTCCAGCCGCGTCCGCTCCGGTAGTGCCTGCTCCGGCCGTGCCCGCCTCGGCCGCTGAAGCCGTTGTTTCTCCGGTCCCTGCGGCTGGGGCCTCGGCCGCTGGTGAGACGCCTGCCGCGCCGGTGGTGTCGCCTTCCGTGGATGCGGCGGAGGGCGCGCCTGCCGCCGGTCCTTCTGGCTCGACTGACCCCGATCTGACCGGGTCTGCGCCAGTCGGGTCGGTCCCAGCCGCCTCCGGCTCTGCGCACTCAGCTTCCGCTGCTGGCGCCTCTCCGGCCGCTCCGGCCGCCGCGCCGGATCCGTCCGCCGCCGGGCCTGACGCGGACTGGAACCAGGTCGCCGACGGAGCCCACCCCGAGCCCGCCGACTACTACGACGACGAGCCGCCGTGGGACGAGGAGCCCCCGGAGGACGTGGAGCCGCCGCGCCCGCAGGTCGACGAGCGGCTGGCGAAGGTCCGCACCGCCTGGCAGTCCCTCGGCCGCCAGCAGCAGCGCGTCCAGGCGATGCAGGACGCCGGCATCGGCGTCCGCGAGCTGCGCGGCGACACGGTGGTCTTCGTCGCCCCGTCCGAGGCCATCGCCGACCGCTTCCTCCGCTGGACGAACGCGATCGCCACCGAGTTCGGCCGCACCCTCGGTGGCCGCTGGCAGATCCACTGCGAGGTCGGCACGCTGACCGCCGACACCCCGCCGCGCAGCACCCCCGCACACGGCACGCCCGGCGCGGGTGCGTCGCATGATTCGCCCGGTGCCGGTCCTTCACAGGGCTCGCCGGCCGCCGGCCGTGACCAGTCCACCGGTCGTGACCACGCGGCGGCCCGCCGCACGGCCCCGGCCGCCGCCACCCGGCCCGCCGCGGCCCCGGTCGCGGCGGCGTCGGCGGCCCCGGAGCGCAACACCGGCCGCACCGAGTCCCGCCCGTCGCGCCCCCAGCGCGCCCCGGCCGACGCCGACGACGACGGTCCGGCAGCACCGCGCCCCGTCTCTTCCCCGCCTCCGGCAGACCGAGCCGCGAACCCGGTCGCGCCCGCCAGCCCGGCCCCCACCGAGCCGACGAGTGCCGACGGTGGAGACACCGACTGGCCGGAGCCGGTCCGCCCAGGCACCGCCGCGCCACGCCCGGCGGCGCCCGCACCGGCCGACGACGGCTGGCCCGAGCCGGTCAAACCGGGCTCCAAAGCCCCGACCATCCATCCGGCGGCGGCTCCTGCCGCCGGGCCAGACGATGCGGCTCCGGCCGATCCGTGGGCCTATTCCGCGCCGGTCACCGCCGTCGGCAACGGCCCGGAGAGCAGCGTGGCCTCGGCTGCACCGGACAGCTGGGCGGCACGGCCCGGCCCGGCGTCGCCCGCGGCATCGGAAGGATGGGCGGCACGGCCCGGCCCGCCGTCGCCCGCGGCATCGGAAGGATGGGCGGCGCAGTCCGGCTCGTCCGTGCCCGCTGTGCCGGGTGGCGAGGCAGCGCAGACCGGTCGGGTCAGCCCAGCGGGCCCGGCGGTTCAGGCAAGCCCCGCGATGTCGGCCTCGGTCACCGTGGACACCTCTCCGGGACGCGCGGCGTCCCCGGCTCCGGCCGGTCCACCGGCGGCGACAGCGAATTCGGCGGCCGTGACCAAGCCGGCGGCGACCAGGCCCGCGGCGCCGGCTCGTTCCGCCGCGATGGAGGCGGCCCGGGCGGCCGCGGCCCGTGGTGGCAATGCGGGCGGTGGCCTGGCCGCCGCCCGGGCTGCCGCACGCAACGCGGGCGCCAACCGTTCGCCCGCCGGCCCGGCAACCGGGCAACCGGGCAACGCCCAGCCCGGCGGTGCGGCCTGGGCCGACGGCACGCCGATCCCCGAGGCGCCCTACGACCCGGAGTATGACGGCCCGCCCCCGACCGGAGCCGGCTACGAGGGCTTCGACCCGGGCGACGAGCCGCTGGACGAGGTCATCGACGAGAAGACTGCCCGGCAGAGCAGCGAGGAGCAGGCCTTCCAGCTTCTCCGCGACGCCTTCGGCGCGGAGAAGATCGGCGAGATGTAGCCCGTCCGCAGGCGGCCTGCTTTTCGAAGTGGGTCTTTGAGGTCCGGGTCTTCCAATGCTGTGGGCCGCGGCGGTTCGGTGGTCGCCCGGCGTGTGGCCGGGGGCGCGGCGGTCTGGCGGGTGCCTGGCGGGGCGGGGTGGCCTGGTGCACGAGCACCGCCTCGAACCCGAGCCGCCGACAGAACGGGTGTCCTGCGACCGGTTGGGTGCGACGTCGGGGTGTGGCGTGGTGGTTGCCCGGGGGCAGAGAGGCTGGCGGCTACGCTGGCGGCGGTTGATTCGGAGGCCGCCGGGTTATTGATGGTGGTTTCCGTGGGAGAGATGACTAGTTGAGGAGCGGTGCCATGCGCCCCGGTGGACAGCCGAACATGCAGCAACTCATGAAGCAGGCGCAGAAGATGCAGCAGCAGGTCGCGCAGGCGCAGGCCGAGCTGGCCGAGGCCGAGCTGACCGGGACGGCCGGGGGTGGGCTGGTGACCGTGACGGTGACCGGGCTGGGCGAGTTCAAGGCGGTGAAGATCGACCCGAAGGCGGTGGACGCCGACGACGTCGAGACGCTGGAGGACCTGGTGCTCGCCGCGATCCACAACGCCGCCGAGGCGCAGCGGGAGCTGGCCGAGCAGAAGATGGGACCGGCCACCGGCGGCCTCTCCCTGCCGGGGTTCTGATCCGGTGTACGAAGGTGCCATCCAGGACCTGATCGATGAGCTGGGCCGGCTGCCGGGCGTGGGCCCGAAGTCGGCGCAGCGCATCGCCTTCCACGTCCTGTCCGCCGATCCGGCCGACGTGAACCGGCTGGCCACGGCGCTGCGCAAGGTGAAGGAACTGGTCCGGTTCTGCACCACCTGTTTCAACGTGGCCGAGTCGGAGCAGTGCCGCGTCTGCCGCGACCCGCGCCGCACCAACGAGGTGCTGTGCGTGGTCGAGGAGCCGAAGGATGTCGTCGCGATCGAGCGTACCGGCGAGTTCCGCGGCCGGTACCACGTTCTCGGCGGGGCGATCAATCCGCTGGAGGGGATCGGGCCGGACAACCTCAAGATCCGCGAGTTGCTGATGCGGCTGGGCACCGGTGAGGTCAAGGAGCTGATCCTGGCGACCGACCCGAACACCGAGGGCGAGGCGACCGCGACCTATCTGGCGCTGCTGGTGAAACCGATGGGGATCGCGGTGACCCGGCTGGCCAGCGGTCTGCCGGTCGGCGGTGACCTGGAGTACGCGGACGAGATCACGCTGGGTAGGGCGTTCGAGGGTCGCCGCGCGATCTGAATTTACCTGCGGTAACACTGGCGTAACGGCATGCAAGCTGTTTGGCCCGGATTAGCTACTTGCGGGCCCCTTACGCGGTACCTTCCGTTTGTTCGGCGTCTAGGTCACGGTGACATCACGAGGGAGACACGGAAGCATCCGCGTGCGGTCGGTGAGCTTGACCGAGGCTCCGCATTAGGTGAATGTTCCTCTCGACGGCGGCCACCACCGCCGTCGAGTGCCTTCGTGGTTCCGGCCTGATCTCGGCCGGTGCGACGAGGGCCGGCACTCGAGGCATGCGATAACCGATCGGTTTACCGCGGGCAGCGTGGGCCATCGTCTCCGGGCCGTGGGACTTCCGTGCACGCGCGCCGGTGGCTGTGGACTCCTCTGCCCCGTGGTGGCCGGGAGAGGACCGGCGAACAATATGTCGCTTGGCCCAGAAGCGCCCATCTCCGACGAGATGCAGGCGCCGACAGCCGACGCGGCTGAGGTGCGAGGCCCCGCCGAGAAGGCGATCGCGGGCCGGTCGCTGAAGCAGATCGCGTGGCGCCGCCTGAAGCGGGACAAGGTGGCGATGGGCGGCGGCTTCGTCGTCCTCTTCCTGATCGTCGTGGCGATCCTCGCGCCCGTGCTGACGAAGCTTTTCGGTTATCCGATCGACGAGTTCCACCAGGACCAGATCGACGCCACCTTCGGCACCCCGATCAAGCCGTTCGGTGGGATCAGCTCCGACTTCATCCTGGGTGTGGAGCCGACCAGCGGCCGGGACGTGTTCAGCCGGATCGTCTACGGCGCGCAGACCTCGCTGACCGTTGCGTTCCTCTCCGCCTTCGTCTCCACCGTGCTCGGCGTCCTGTTCGGCACCGCGGCCGGCTTCTTCGGCGGCTGGGTCGACGCGTTCATCAGCCGGGTGATGGACTTCCTGCTCGCCTTCCCGCAGCTGCTGTTCTCGATCGCGCTGGTCTCGGTGCTGCCCGACTCGATCTTCGGGATGAACAGCCGGGTGTCGGCGATGCTCATCCTGATCGGCATCATCGGGTTCTTCGGCTGGCCGTACATCGGCCGGATCGTCCGCGGTCAGACGCTCTCGCTGCGTGAGCGCGAGTTCGTCGAGGCGGCGCGCAGCATCGGCGCGCGCTCGCCGCGGATCCTGTTCCGGGAGATGCTGCCGAACCTGGCCGCCCCGATCCTGGTCTACGCCACTTTGATCATCCCGACGAACATCCTCACCGAGGCGGCGCTCAGCTTCCTCGGCGTCGGTATTCCGCCACCCAACCCGTCCTGGGGCGGCATGTTGTCGGACGCGGTGGCCACCTATTCCATCAGTCCGATGTACATGATCATCCCGGGTACCGCGATCTTCATCACGGTGCTGGCCTTCAACCTCTTCGGTGATGGCCTGCGTGACGCGCTCGATCCGAAGGCCCGCTGACACAGCGGCAGTTGGAACATCGCAAATTTCGGCGGATCCATTTGGTTTCGCTGTTCGAGGAGGTAGGAGTACAGGTGTCCAGGAAGACTAGGGCGATCGCGGCCGCCGGCGTCGCGCTCGCGCTCGGCCTGACGACCGCCGCGTGCGGCGGTTCGAAGGATGACAACAAGAGCGGTGGCGGTTCCACCGGCGGCAAGTCCGCCTACAACGCCGCGATCACCGACGTGGTGAACCCGTCCACCACCAAGGGCGGCACGCTGAACCTGTGGAGCGCGCAGGACGCCGACTTCTGGGACCCGGCCCGCGCCTACTACGCGTTCGTGTGGAACCTGAACCGGCTCTACACCCGCAAGCTGGTCGACTACGCCGCTTCGCCGGGCAAGGCCGGCCTCGAGCTGCAGCCCGACCTCGCGCAGGCGATGCCGGAGATCAGCGCGGACAAGAAGACCTACACCTTCAAGCTGCGCAGCGGCATCAAGTTCGACGACGGTTCCCCGATCACGTCGAAGGACATCAAGTACGGCATCGAGCGGGTCTGGGCCTCGGACGTCATCTCCGGCGGCCCGGTCTACCTGCCCGGCATCCTCGACCCCAAGGGCGAGTACAAGGGCCCGTACAAGGACACCGACCCGAACAAGCTGGGTCTGAAGTCGGTCCAGACGCCGGACGACTCGACGATCGTCTTCACCCTGGCGAAGCCGACCTCCGACTTCATCTACCTGCTCGCCATGCCGGGTTCCGGCCCGGTGCCGCAGAAGCGGGACAAGGGCGCGCAGTACACCACGGCGCCGGCCTCCTCCGGCCCGTACATGTTCAAGGAAGGCAGCATCCAGCCCGGTAAGGGCGCGACCTGGGTGCGCAACCCGAACTGGGACCCGGCGACCGACCCGATCCGCAAGGCGCTGCCGGACCAGATCAACTTCACGGTCACCACGAACGCCGAGGACATGGACAACCGGCTGATGGCCGGCACCGTCGACCTCGACGCCGGCCAGACCGGTGTGCAGGCGACCGCGCGTACCAAGATCCTCCAGGACCCGACCCTGAAGGCGAACGCGGACACCCCGACCACCGGCTTCCTCCGGTACGCGGGCCTGGCCACCTCGGTGGCCCCGCTGGACAACATCGAGTGCCGCAAGGCGGTCATCTACGCCGCCGACCCGACCTCGCTGCAGACCGCGCGTGGCGGCCCGATCGCGGGTGGCGACATCGGCACCAGCATGCTGCCGCCGAACATCGCCGGCTCGGACGCCAAGTACGACCCGTTCAACCGCCTCCAGGGCAAGCCGCAGGTCGAGGAGGCCACCAAGGCCCTCGCCGCGTGTGGCAAGCCGAACGGCTTCGACGTGACCATCGCGGTGCGTAACAACAAGCCGGCCGAGGTCAAGACCGCCGAGGCGCTGCAGGCCGCCCTCAAGGCCGCCAAGATCAACGCCAAGATCGAGCAGTACGACGGTGCCCAGCAGGCCTCCATCACCGGTGCTCCGGACAACGTGAAGGCCAAGGGCTACGGCATCATCATCGGCGGTTGGGGCGCGGACTACCCGACCGGTGCCGGCTACATGCAGCCGCTGGCGGACAGCCGCTTCATCCCGAAGAACGGCAACTACAACCTGTCCGAGATCAAGGACCCGGCGATCGACGGCCTGTTCGACCAGGCTGCTGGTGAGACCGACCCGGCGAAGGCCGCGGAGCTCTACAACCAGATCAACCACAAGATCATGGAGGGCGCGTACTACCTGCCGTTCGTGGTCGACAAGGCGCTCAACTACCGCAACCCGCGGCTCACGAACGCCTACGTGCACGAGGCCTTCGGCATGATCGACTTCCAGGCCCTCGGCGTCAGCGACGGCAAGTAACAGCGCCGTCCGCCCTAATAGCAACGGGTAATTCGAAGGGTTGGTGAAGGCCGCCCACGGCGGGCGGGCACTGGTTCTCGCAACCGGTGCCCGCCCGTCCTTCGGCCGAACGTCGTGCTGGCATACCTCATCCGGCGGCTGATCAACGCCGTCATCACGCTGCTCGTGGTCACGTTCGTGACCTTCGGCGTCTTCTTCATGGTGCCGAAGATCACCGGCAGCGATCCGGCGTTGCTCTACATCGGCAAGACCGCCGACGCCGCGTCGATCGAGGGCATCCGTACCAAGATGGGTCTCGACGACCCGATCCTGGTGCAGTACGGCAAGTTCCTCAAAGGCATCGTGGCTGGCCGTGACTACGTCACCGGCAGCGAGGTCACGCACTGCCCGGCCCCGTGCCTCGGTTACTCGTTCAAGACCGAGCAGGAGGTGACCCCGCTGCTGATGAGCGACCTGCCGGTGACCCTGTCGCTGGCGCTCGGCGCCGCGGTCCTCTGGCTCATCGGCGGGATCAGCACCGGCGTCATCTCGGCGCTCCGAAGAGGCAGCGTGGTCGACCGGGCGGCGATGACAGTCGCCCTGGCCGGCGTCTCGCTACCGGTCTACTTCACCGGTCTGCTCGCCACCTCGGTGTTCGTCTACACCCTGGGCTGGCTGCCACAGGGCCAATATGTGCCGTTCACCGAGAGTCCCAGCGACTGGTTCGTGCAGATGCTGCTGCCCTGGATCACGCTGGCGTTCCTCTTCGCGGCCACCTACGCCCGGCTCACCCGGGCGAACATGCTCGAGACCCTCGGCGAGGACTACATCCGCACGGCCCGGGCGAAGGGCCTGCCGGAGCGGTCCGTCATCGGCAAGCACGGCCTGCGGTCCGGCCTGACCCCGATCGTCACGATCTTCGGTCTGGACCTGGGCGCGCTGCTCGGCGGTGCGGTGCTCACCGAGGCCGTCTTCAACCTGCGCGGCCTGGGCTACCAGGCGCTCCAGGCGATCCGCGGCAACGACCTGCCGGTCATCCTGGGCGTCACACTGATCGCCGCGTTCTTCATCGTCTTCGCCAACCTGATCGTGGACCTGGTCTACGGCATCATCGACCCGCGCGTGCGGCTGGGCTGAGGGAGAGCGCATGTCACGCCCATTCCTCGAGGTCAAAGACCTCACCGTCCGTTTCGAGACGGACGACGGCATCGTCCAGGCGGTCACCGAGTCGAACTTCTCGCTGGAGGCCGGCAAGACGCTCGGCATCGTCGGCGAGTCCGGTTCCGGCAAGAGCGTCACCTCGCTGGCCCTGCTCGGCCTGCACCGCACCCGCAGCAACGCCAAGGTCAGCGGCCAGATCTGGCTCGACGACCAGGAGCTGGTCACCGCCACCAACGAGGACGTGCGGGCGCTGCGCGGCGGCAAGATGTCGATGATCTTCCAGGACCCGCTGAGCGCGATGCACCCGTACTTCACGGTCGGGGCGCAGATCGTCGAGGCGTACCGGGTGCACCACCCCGGGGTGAACAAGAAGGTGGCCCGCGAGCGCGCCATCGACATGCTGGCCCGGGTCGGCATCCCGCAGCCGGCGCGCCGCTTCGAGGACTACGCCCACCAGTTCTCCGGGGGTATGCGGCAGCGCGCGATGATCGCGATGGCGCTGGTCAACGACCCGAAGCTGCTGATCGCCGACGAGCCCACCACGGCCCTGGACGTGACCGTCCAGGCGCAGATCCTGGACCTGATCCGGGACCTGCAGGAGGAGTTCGGCTCGGCGGTCATCATGATCACCCACGACCTGGGCGTGGTGGCCGAGCTGGCCGACGACGTCCTGGTGATGTACGGCGGGAAGATCATCGAGCGCGGTCCGACGATCGACCTGTTCCAGCGGCCGCAGCACCCGTACACCTGGGGTCTGCTCGGCTCGATGCCGCGCCTGGACCGGGACGTCCGGGACCGGCTCACCCCGGTCAAGGGCTCGCCGCCCAGCCTGATCAACCTGCCCGACGGCTGCGCCTTCCACCCGCGCTGCCCGTACGCGGGCCGCAACGGCAACCGGTCGTTCACCGAGACGCCGGTGCTGACGGGCGGGGCGCACGCGGTCGCCTGCCACCTGCCTGCCGAGGAACGCACCAGGTTGTTCAAGGAAGAAGTGGCACCCAACCTCTGAGCGGGGAAGAGAGAGAACGATGAGCGAGAACCTGCTCGAGGTGACCGGGCTGCAGAAGCACTTCCCGATCACGAAGGGGTTGTTCAAGCGGCAGGTCGGCGCGGTCCGCGCGGTGGACGGCATCGACCTGACCGTGCAGGCCGGCGAGACGCTGGGCCTGGTCGGCGAGTCCGGTTGCGGCAAGTCGACGGCCGGGCGGCTCTTCACCCGGATCCTGGAGCCGACCGGTGGCAAGATCGTCTTCGAGGGTGAGGACATCAGCCACAAGTCGGTGACCCAGATGCGGCCGCTGCGCCGCGACGTCCAGATGATCTTCCAGGACCCGTACTCGTCGCTGAACCCGCGGCACACGGTCGGCTCGATCATCGCGGCGCCGCTGCAGATCCAGAGCATCCCGACCCCGCAGGGGGTCAAGAAAGCCGTGCAGGACCTGCTGGAGCTGGTCGGCCTCAACCCGGAGCACTACAACCGGTACCCGCACGAGTTCTCCGGCGGCCAGCGGCAGCGCATCGGCATCGCCCGGGCGCTCGCCCTCCGGCCGAAACTGATCATCGCCGACGAGCCGGTCTCCGCGCTCGACGTGTCGATCCAGGCGCAGGTGGTCAACCTGCTGGAGGACCTGCAGTCCGAGTTCGACCTGACCTACGTGTTCATCGCGCACGACCTGTCGGTGGTCCGGCACATCTCCGACCGGGTCGCCGTGATGTACCTGGGCAAGGTCATGGAGATCGCGCACCGCGACGACCTCTACAAGAACCCGCGGCACCCGTACACGGTCGCCCTGATGTCCGCGGTCCCGGTGCCGGACCCGGTCCGCCGTGACCGCGCCCAGCGCAACCGGGTGCTGCTCACCGGCGACGTGCCGAGCCCGATCAACCCGCCGTCCGGCTGCCGGTTCCGCACCCGCTGCTGGAAGGCGCAGGACATCTGCGCGACCGAGGAGCCGCCGCTGGTGCAGCGGCTCGACGACCCGCAGACGCACCTGACCGCCTGCCACTTCCCGGTGGTCGAGGACGAGGCGGTGGCCGGCCGCAAACCGGCCGAGACCCCGGCCTGACCAGTTCCCCGATCAAGACCCGTTTCGGGTACGACGTGAAGGCCGCCCCGCCGTGATTCCGGTGGGGCGGCCTTCCGCGCATCGTCGGCACACCGGAACCGCCGTCCCGCGAGGTGACGTCACGTCCGCCGACGTTCATCGGCACGTCGTCGTGATCGGACGGAGTCGTTCCCGGCGGCCGGTCGGCAAGGATCCGAGGTCAGGACCAGCGGATCTGGGGGGAGCGGTAGAAGTGCACGCCGCGCCGGGTCCAGCGTTCGCCGTAGGCGCCCAGCCGGTCGCGGAACGAGATCCAGTCGTGGGTGGACCACGGTGACCAGGCCAGCTCGGCGATCGCGGCGAGCCGGGGGAACGCCTGGAACTCCACCTCGCCGTAGTCACGCAGCGTCTCCGACCAGAGCGGCGCCTCCACGCCGAGCACCGCGCTCGCCGGCACGCCGCGCGCCCAGCTGCCCGGATCCCAGTCGTAGGCGGTCCGCACCTCGATCGTCCCGGCCCAGTGCAGGCCGCCCGGGGTGAGCAGGTCGTACTGCATGTCGAGGTAGGCCCGGTCGGCCGGGGACAGGACCACCTTCGCCCCGGCCGCGGCGGCCGCCGCCACCTCGGGGCGGTCCCGGGTGACCGCCCAGTACTGGATCACCGCGCCGGTCGCGGCGGGCGCGGCGGCGATCTCGTGCCATCCGTACGCCGTCTTGCCGTACCTGGCTACCAGCGGCAGCACCCGCTGCTCGAACGCGACGTAGTCGGGGTGCGCGGTGGACATCGCCTCGTCCCCGCCGATGTGCAGGTAGGGGCCCGGGGTGAGGGCGGCCAGCTGCCGGATCACGTCCTCGGCGAACCGGTAGGTGACCTCCTTCCCGGTGCACAGCGAGCTGTAGCCGACCCGGATGTCGATCCGCGGCCGCGGCGCCACCCCGTCGCAGGTCAGCTCGGGGTAGGCGACCTGGGCCGCGTTCACGTGCCCGGGCATGTCGATCTCCGGGACGATCGTGACGAACCGGTCGGCGGCGTACCGCACCAGGTCGCGGTAGTCGTCCTGGGTCAGGAATCCGCCGCCGATCCCGCGGACCCCGGTGCCCGGGCCGCCGCCGACCGTGGTGAGCCGCGGCCAGCCGTCGATCTCGATCCGCCAGCCCTGGTCGTCGGCGAGGTGCAGATGCAGGTAGTTGATTTTGAAGCGGCTGATCTCGTCGATGAAGCGCTTCACGTCGGCCGGCGGGTGGAAGTGCCGGGCCAGGTCGAGCATCGCGCCACGGTAGGCGTACCGGGGGCGGTCGCGGATCACGCCGGCCGGGATGGTCCAGCGCTCACGGCGTACCGACATCGCTTCGATCGCCGGAGGGAGCAGCTGCCGCACCGTCTGCACACCGGCGAAGAGCCCGGCCGGGCGATTGGCGCGCAGCGCCACGCCCGCGTCGCCGACCTCCAGCCGATAGCCCTCGTCACCGATCCAGGGGTCGGCCGTGGCGTTGAGCCGCAGGTCGATGCCGCCGCTCCCGGCCGCCCGCACCGGCAGCGGAAAGCCGGTGGCCGGGCGCAGGGCCGCGGCGAGCCGGTCCGCGACCGGCCGGGCCGCTCCGGTCGCGGTGATCACGGTGCTCGCGGTCAGCTCGAAAGGAGCGGACGGCGCCGGTACGACCTCCGCCGGCGCCGGGATCACGCTGCTCAGCGTCGTCCCGGACGGCGGCGGACGGCGCCCCGCCGACCCGGTCATCCCGGTCAGCAGCAGCGCCGCCACCCCGAGCAGCAGCCCGATCCTGGTCCGTCCCACCGCTCGCCGAACCGCCATCCCGCAGGAACCACATGATCATCAGTGGCCCGAGCATAGGGCGGTCCGGCGCCGGTCCGCCGTCCCGCGTGTGAAGGAAGTGTGCAGGTCCTAGCGCTCGCAGTCGGTCCGCACGTCGATCTCGGTGCCCCGGCACAGGTCGCCGGCCGCGGTGACGTTGCTGCCGCCGTCCAGCTGGTCGACCCGCTGGTCGACCGGCAGACTCGGGTCGAAGCCGTTCAGGCTGTCGTCGCCGGCCTCGCCGAAGAGGCTGTCCAGGCCGGCCCCGCCGTCCAGGGTGTCGTCGCCGGCGCCGCCGCGGATGGTGTCGTCGCCGTCCGCGCCGTCGAGCAGGTTGGCCGCGCCGTTGCCGATCAGCGTGTCGTTCTCCGGCGAACCCCAGACGATCTCCACGTCCGAGCCCACCGTGTCGTGCTCGCCCGGCGAGCCGTCGTCGCCGCGGCCGCCGTCCAGGTCGACCGTGACGCCGTGGTGGGTGATGTAGGAGACCGAGTCCCGCCCGGTCCCGCCCCAGAAGGTGTCCGCGCCGAACCGGCTCGGCGAGACGTCGGTGCCCTCCAGCTCGCCGCGCAGCACGTCGTCGCCGGCGCCACCGGCCAGCACGTCGTCGCCCAGGTCGCCCTGCAGCAGGTCCCGCCCGGCCTCACCGAAGAGCTGGTCGTTGCCGGTGTCGCCGCGCACGTCGTCGTTGCCGCCGCCGGCCAGGATCCGGTCGTTGCCGGAGCCGCCCCGGAGGACGTCCTGGCCGCCGCCGCTGTAGAGCACGTCGTCGCCGCTGTTGCCGTACGCGAACAGCTGCAGGTTGGTCTTGTTGGAGAGCCGGTCGCCCTTGCTGCCCAGGGTGACCGACAGGAACGGCGTGTATTTGCTGGTGCAGCGGACCTTGGTGCGGTCGCCGCGGACCGCCTTGCAGCCCTTGCCGGCTTTGATCGGGTACTTGTCGTCGATGGTGACCGTCTTGCCGGACCGGGTGATCACCACCCGGTTCGCCTTGCCGGACGCCGCCGTGAACGTGACCAGCGACCGGCTCACCGACGCCTTGCCGCTGGTGGCGGCCTCGGCCGGGGTGCCGCCGGCCAGGGCCGCGGCGGTGCTGAGCAGGGTGGCGGAGAGTGCGACAGCGCCGACGCGCCATCTCCGGGCAGGTGCCATGGTGAATCCTTCCCCCGTGGATCAATTGAAGGGGAAGGATATCCACCAGTCGTTCACCCGGGTGTCACTCGGCTTCGGGACGGTCCAAAAGGCCGATGACGATCTGGTGCACAGCGTCCAGATCGGACGGGTCGGCGAGCTTGGCCTTGCCGCCGGTGACGGTGTACCACTCCTCGGCGTCCTTGTACTGCACCCGCAGGGTGAGCTGATCGCCGGCCAGCTCGCTGCGCAGCGTCAGGTCGCCGGTCACGACACCGACCTCGTCGGTCATCACCCCGCCCGGGCCGGGCACGAAGTCGGTGGTCTTGGTCGACGCGGCCGGGGCCGCATCGGGAGCCGGCGCGGCCGCGGCCGCATCCGGAGCCGGCGCGGCCGGGGCAGTCTCAGGAGCCGGCTCGGGCGCGGCCGGCTCGGGCGCGGCCGCGGGCTCGGCGGGCTTCTTCTTGGTCATCAGCAGGTTCCCAACATGTCGTCGAGGGCGTCCTTCTCCTTCTGCGTCACGGTCAGCTTGTAGTAGCTCTTCACCGTGACCCAGTCCGTCGCGTACTCGCACCAGGCGTCCCTGGCCGGCGGCTTCCACTGCGACGGGTCCTGGTCGCCCTTCGACCGGTTCGAGGTGGCCGAGACCGCGAGCAGTTGCGGGCGGTCCAGGTCGTTGGCGAACGCCTCGCGCTTCTCGATGGTCCACTTGTTCGCCCCGGAGCGCCAGGCGTTGGCCAGCGGCACGGTGTGGTCGATGTCCACCTTGGTCGGCGAGTCCAGCACCTTGCCGTCGTAGAAGCTCTTCCAGGTGCCGGCCACGACGTTGCAGCCGGACACCTTGACCTTGCTGCCGTCCCGCTCCAGGACCGAGTCCCGGGTGTCGCAGTTCTTGCCGGTGCTGTCCCAGTGCGGGAATTGCTCGCGCTTGTAGCCGGCCATCGAGCCGGTCTTGGTGACGACGGTCAGCTTGTCGAGTTGCTGCCGCACGTTGCCAGTCGCCTTGGTGGTCGTCTTCGTCGTCGCGGGAGTGGCGGTGGGTGATCCGGCGTCGACGGTCTGGCAGCCGGTGAGCAGGGTGGCGGTGAGGAGCAGGGGAAGCAAGTTACGTGGGGGCACTCGCTCAGCGTAAGCGGGTCCGTCGTGTGCCGCCCGTCGAGCGGCACACGACGGAGTGAATCATCGAGCGCGGTTGATAGCGCTGGTCACGGCCTTGATCGAGGCGCTGACGATGTTGGCGTCGATGCCGACGCCCCAGAACGCCCGGTCGCCGACCTCGACCTCGACGTACGCCGCGGCCTGCGCGTCGCCGCCCGAGGTCAGCGCGTGCTCCTGGTAGTCCAGCACCCGCGCCTTGATCCCCAGCGGCTCGACCGCCTGGGTGAAAGCGTCGATCGGGCCGTTGCCGACCCCGGTCAGCGGGCGCCGCACGCCGCGGTGGTGCACCTCGACGTCGATCTCCACCTTGCCGTCCACCGTGGCGGTGCTGTAGCTCTCCACCTTGAACTTGGTGGCCAGCTGGTGCTCGACCAGGTATTCCGCGGCGAAGATGTCCCACATCGCCTGCGGGCCGACCTCGCCACCCGCCTCGTCGGTGTGGTGCTGCACCACGCCGGAGAACTCGATCTGCAGCCGCCGCGGCAGGTCGAGCTTGTGCTCCTCCTTCATGATGTACGCCACGCCGCCCTTGCCGGACTGCGAGTTGACCCGGATGACCGCCTCGTAGGTGCGGCCCACGTCCTTCGGGTCGATCGGCAGGTAGGGGACGCCCCAGGTGAAGGCGTCGATCTCGGTGCCGGTGGCGTCCGCGTCGGCCTGCAGCGCGGTGAAGCCCTTCTTGATCGCGTCCTGGTGCGAGCCGGAGAACGCGGTGTAGACCAGGTCGCCCGCGTACGGGTGGCGCTCGTGCACCGGCAGCTGGTTGCAGTACTCGACGGTGCGCTTGATCTCGTCGATGTTCGAGAAGTCCACCTGCGGGTCGATGCCCTGGGAGAACAGGTTCAGCCCCAGGGTGACCAGGTCGACGTTGCCGGTCCGCTCGCCGTTGCCGAACAGGCAGCCCTCGATCCGGTCGGCGCCGGCCAGCAGGCCCAGCTCGGCGGCGGCCACCGCGGTGCCGCGGTCGTTGTGCGGGTGCAGGCTCAGGATCACGCTGTCCCGGCGGGGCAGGTTGCGGTGCATCCACTCGATCGAGTCGGCGTAGACGTTCGGCGTGGCCATCTCGACGGTGGCCGGCAGGTTGATGATCAGCGGCCGGGCCGGGGTGGGGTCGATCACGTCGATCACCGCGGAGCAGATCTCCAGCGCGTACTCCAGCTCGGTGCCGGTGTAGGACTCCGGCGAGTACTCGTAGAAGATCTCGGTGTCCGGGGTGTGGATCTCCGCGTACTTCTGGCAGAGCCGGGCGCCCTGCGTCGCGATGTCGGTGATCCCGTCCTTGTCCAGGCCGAAGACCACCCGGCGCTGGAGCACCGAGGTCGAGTTGTAGAAGTGCACGATGGCGCGCTTGGCGCCGCGGATCGACTCGAAGGTCCGGTCGATCAGGTGCTCGCGGCACTGCACCAGCACCTGGATGGTGACGTCGTCCGGGATCAGGTCCTGCTCGATCAGCTGGCGGACGAAGTCGAAGTCGGTCTGGCTGGCCGCCGGGAAGCCGACCTCGATCTCCTTGTAACCCATCTTCACCAGCAGCATGAACATCCGCCGCTTGCGCTCCGGGGACATCGGATCGATCAGCGCCTGGTTGCCGTCGCGCAGGTCGACCGCGCACCAGCGAGGGGCTTTCGCCACCACCTGGGCCGGCCATTGCCGATCGGGCAGCGAGATGGAGAACTGCTTCTGGTACGACTCGTAGCGCTGGAACGGCATGGCGCTCGGACGCTGCGTCTCAAAGGGGTGGGACATGTGACTGCTCCTGTCGCAATGAAGTCGAGCAGGCGGCGTGCATCAACTCCGCGACGAGGTGCCGGCCTGGAATGGGGCCTCGTCGCGGCAGCGAAGGAGGAGGATCACCTGCCACATGTCGCCCACCACGTTACGTGATCAACTTCCGGGCGGCCATCCGAACGACCGGATCGTGGGAAAGGCCGGTCAGCCCGCCGCCGACGGCCCGGCCGACGGGTCGGACCCGCCCGCGGACCCGGACATCGTCATCGGCTCGCCGCCCACCTCCGGGCCCGGGAACTCCACGGTGGCCGGCGCGCCGACCTGCTTGACCAGCTTCAGCGTGCCGAAGCCGACCCGGGCCGCGGTCAGCAGCCCGTCCCCCGCATAGCAGTAGACGCCGATGTCGACCGGCGCGTCCAGCGAGGCGGAGGTCGAGTCGACCGAGTAGCAGGCGCCGCCCTGCGCGCCGTCCAGCGGCTTCACCGCGGCCACCGACAGCGCCGAGTCCCGGTCGGTGAAGACCGTCAGCCACTGCCGGAACAACCGCTGCACCTGCGGGTCGTAGCGACGCGGCACCTTCTCGCCCTTGGCCGCCACGTGCACGCAGCCGGCGTTGATCGGGGCGCCGGTCATCGAGACCGAGCACTGATAGACGCCGTTCATGTTGTGCACGATCGAGACGTCCGCGGTGCCGCCCAGCGCGCCGTTCGCGATGTCCACCCGCCAGCTGCCGTCGGTGGCCACCTTGGCGACCACGTTGCGCGGGACGCCGTCGTCGCCGGTGAACGTGTAGAGCGCGGCGTACCGCCGGTCCAGCGCGCTGGCGGCCAGGCCGGCGAACTGGGTGCGGGCGTCCGGGCCGGCCGGGGTGGCCGCCGAGGAGGCCGGCGGCGCGGGGTCCGGCGTGCCGCCACCGCCGCACCCGGCCAGGCCGAGGGCCAGCAGGGCGGCGATGATCGCGGCCCGGCCGCGTCCGGATCCGGAGGGAAGGTGCACGGCGTCATTCTCGCCCCATACCGCCCGCCGCAGGCGACACGCCGGTCGCAGCGGCCCGGCGTGTCGCGCCGGAACGGCCGGATTCTGGGATCGTCTGTCGAGGCCGCCGCCCCGCGCGGCTAGGGTGGTGGCGATTGCCCTGAGAGGATTGGTTGGCCGTGGCTCTTGTCGTGCAGAAATACGGTGGCTCGTCGGTGGCGAACGCCGAGCGCATCAAGCGCGTGGCCGAGCGCATCGTGGCCGCCCGCAAAGCCGGGCACGACGTGGTCGTGGTCGTCTCCGCGATGGGCGACACCACCGACGAGCTGATGGACCTGGCCAACCAGGTGAGCCCGTTGCCGCCCGGCCGTGAGCTGGACATGCTGCTCACCTCCGGCGAGCGGATCTCGATGGCGCTGCTCGCCATGGCGATCCACAACCTGGGCTACGAGGCCCGGTCCTACACCGGCTCGCAGGCCGGCGTGCTGACCACCTCGACGCACGGCAAGGCCCGGATCATCGACGTCACCCCCGGCCGCCTGCGGACCGCGCTGGACGAGGGCGCCATCGCCATCGTCGCCGGCTTCCAGGGCGTGTCGCAGGACACCAAGGACATCACCACCCTCGGCCGCGGCGGCTCGGACACCACCGCGGTCGCGCTGGCGGCGGCGCTGCACGCCGACGTCTGCGAGATCTACACCGACGTGGACGGCGTCTTCACCGCCGACCCGCGGATCGTCCCGGACGCCCAGCACATCAAGAAGATCACCTACGAGGAGATGCTCGAGCTGGCCGCCGGCGGGGCGAAGGTGCTGATGTTGCGATGCGTGGAGTACGCGCGCCGGTTCAAGGTGCCGATCCACGTACGCTCTTCGTACTCGAACAAAGAAGGCACGCTCGTCACCGGATCGATGGAGGACCCTGACGTGGAGCAAGCACTGATCACCGGGGTCGCGCACGAGCGCAGCGAGGCCAAGATCACGATCGTCGGGGTGCCCGACGAGCCCGGTTCGGCCGGCCGGATCTTCGAGACCGTCGCGCAGGCCGAGATCAACATCGACATGATCGTGCAGAACATCTCGACCGAGGGCACCGGCCGCACCGACATCTCGTTCACGCTGCCGAAAGCCGACGGCCCCACCGCGATGACCGCCCTCGACAAGATCAAGGATCAGGTCAAGTTCAAGAGCCTGCTCTTCGACGACCACGTGGGCAAGGTGTCGCTGATCGGCGCCGGCATGCGCTCGCACCCGGGTGTCGCGGCCTCGTTCTTCGCCTGCATCGGTGAGGCCGGCGTCAACATCGAGATGATCTCCACCTCGGAGATCCGCGTCTCGGTCGTCTGCCGGGACACCGACCTGGACACCGCCGTCCGCGCCGTGCACGACCAGTTCGAGCTGGGCGGCTCGGAGGAGGCCGTCGTCTACGGCGGGACCGGCCGGTAAGCCGTCCGATGGCGCGGCCCACCCTCGCCGTCGTCGGGGCCACCGGTTCCGTCGGGACCGTCATGCTCGACCTGCTCTCGTCCCGGCGTGACGTCTGGGGCGAGATCCGGTTGATCGCCTCGTCCCGCTCGGCGGGCAAATCGCTGGTCTGCCGCGGTGAGACGCTGCCGGTCCGGGACCTGACCGCCGAGGCGTTCGACGGCGTGCACGTGGCGATGTTCGACGTCCCCGACGACGTGGCGGCGCACTGGGCGCCGATCGCGGTGTCCCGGGGCGCGATCGTCGTCGACAACTCCGCGGTCTTCCGGATGGAGCCGGACGTCCCGCTGGTGGTGCCCGAGGTCAACGACGAGGTGCTCGGCCACCGCCCGCGTGGCATCGTGTCCAGCGCCAACTGCACGGTCGCCGCGATGATCATGGCGGTCGCCCCGCTGCACTACGAGTACGGCCTCCGTGAGCTGGTCCTGGCCTCCTACCAGGCCGCCTCCGGGGTCGGCCAGGTCGGCGTGGACACCCTGCACGACCAGCTCACCAAGGTGGCCGGCGACCGGCTGCTCGGCTCCCGCCCGGGCAACGTGCGGCAGGCGGTCGGCGACGACCTCGGCCCGTTCCCGGCCCCGCTGGCGCTCAACGTGGTGCCCTGGTCCGGGGTGGCCGGCCCGCTCGGCTGGTCCTCCGAGGAGCTGAAACTCCGCAACGAGAGCCGCAAGATCCTCGGCCTGCCGGCCCTCAAGGTCTCCGCGACCTGCGTCCGCGTCCCGGTGGTGACCGGCCACTCGGTCGCCGTGCACGCGGTCTTCGGCGCCGAGGTGACCGCGGACGGCGCCCGTCAGGTGCTGCGCAACGCACCCGGCGTGATCCTGGTCGACGACCCGGACGCCGGCGAGTTCCCGATGCCGATCGACGCGGTCGGCACCGACCCGTCCTGGGTCGGCCGGATCCGCCGCGCCATGGACGACCCGCGCGCCCTGGATTTCTTCGTGACCGGCGACAACATGCGCAAGGGTGCCGCCCTGAACACGGTCCAGACCGCCGAACTGCTCGCCGCGGAGCTCAGCAAGTGACCGTCCCCGCTCCCTGACCGCGCGGCGCTCCTCCCGCTGTTCCTCGGCCCGCTGTTGTCGTTCCGGCGGTTGTCCGGCCCGCTATTTACTCGCTGTTCCTCGTTCTCGCTGCTTTTCGTGCCACCAGGAGGCCCCCTTGACCGCCACGCTGATCGGACCGGGCCGCACCGTGTCGCCCCGCTTCGACTCCGGGCCGCTGTTCGGTGAGCCCGCGGGCATCGTCTTCGACGGCGTCGAGCGCTGGCTCTGGTGGGGCCCGGACCTGGACGGCGAGGACCGCGTCGCGATCCGCGCCGGCCGCGTGCTGACCTTCGAGTCGGCCGCCGCCTGCCAGGCGACCTTCCCGGTCCTGTCCCTCAAGGCCGTCCCGCCGGCCACCTCCACGCCCGCGCTTGCGCCGGCGTCGGTTGTCTCCGAGCTCGTGTCCGCTACGTCCGCCTCCGCGCCGGCCTCCGGGCCGGGCGTCTGTGCGCCCGACGCCGCCTGTGCCGCCGACGGCGCTGGGTGTGGCTGCGGCGAGGGCGGGTGCGGGCCGGACTCCGAAGCGGACGACGACGGCCCGGTCGCGGCTGATCTGGGGCCGGCTCAGGATTGGGTACGCGGCAAGCGCCTCGCCGTTCCGGCCGAGAGTGCGCTCAACCTGTGGACCATCGGCATCGACGTGGCCCGGTCCACCGGGCAGCGGTTCGTCGAGCGGGGCGGGCTGCGGGACACCTGCTACGACAAGTTGATGGCGAACCAGGCGCCGTGGCTGTTCGGGCTGGAGGAGTATCAGCCGGTGTGGACAGCCCGCGAGCTGGCCGTGCTGCGGGAGACGCTCGCCCGCGCGATCCACGTGCTGCGCGCCGCCCTGCCCTGACCGGGGTCCGGCGTGGCGAGCGTTTGTGGAGCGCTCGCCACGCCGGGATGGCGTCAGGAGGCGGCTGCGTCCAGATCCGCCCTGGTGAGCAGGGCGCGCAGGGTGATGCCGGCGTCGGCGAGGGCCTGGGTGCCGCCCTCCTGGCGGTCGATCACGCAGAGCGCGTGGTCCACGTGCGCGCCGAGTTTGCGCAGCTCGCCGGTGGAGATGACCACCTGGCCGCCGGAGGTGACCACGTCCTCGACGACCAGCACGCGGCGGCCGGCCACCTCGGCGCCCTCGGCGAGGCGGGCGGTGCCGTACTTCTTCGCCTCCTTGCGGACGAAGGCGGTGGGCAGGCCGGCGTGCCGGGCCAGCGCGGTGACCACGGCGATGCCGCCCATCTCGAGGCCGGCCAGCACCTCGGTGCCCTCCGGGATCAGCACGGCGAGCCGCTCGGCGAGCTGGTCGAGCAGGACCGGGTCGGCCTCGAACTGGTACTTGTCGAAGTATTCGTTGGCGATACGGCCGGAACGCAGGGTGAATTCGCCGGTCAGGCGGCTCACGGTGCGCACCTGGCGGGCGAGGTCGCTGGAGTCAGTCACAAGGTCCCAGCTTGTCAGGCGGCGGTCCGGGCGCGTGCGGGCACCCCGGCTCTCGTCCGGATTGCTCGATGCCGCGACGCGCGGCTACGTGATCGTCACCCGTTGGCGTACTTGATCTCCGCAATACGGCATTCTATGTCTGTTTGGGGTAGTTTTCGCCTAATTAGCGGCTTGTGCCCGGAAGGAACATCGCTGTGACACCCTTCGCCATGCTCTTCCTGCTCGCCCTGGCCGGATCGACGTGTTTCGCGCTCGGCCGGGCCTTCGGCCGTGGGGAACGGTACGAGCGCGGATACCGCGAAGGCTTTCGCGACGGCGAGACCGGGTCGCTGGCCCGGGCCACCCGGTTGATGCAGCTCGGCGAGCGGCAGACGATCGCGCCGGTGGTGGAGACGATGCTGGGGCCCTACTGCGTGCCGCAGCAGATGGCGCCCCGCCCGGTGGGGCCGGCGGTGGCCGGCGTCCCGGTCCGCCCGCAGTTCGCCGTCTGATCCTGCGCCACGACCGCCCGCGGTCCGCCGTTTGAAATCGCGCCACGGCCGCCCGCGGTCCGCCGTTTCAAGTCGCGCTACGGCCGCTCGTGGTCCGCCGTCTGAATTTCGCCTGAGTCCCGCTTCGCTTCGCCGCCCCACCCTCGGGTGCCCGCCGGGCCCGGCAGACGTCTCCTGCGCCCGCTCAGCGGCCGGAATCAGCCTTCCTGATCTTTCATTGGCCGCAAGGAGCCGGTGGCCGCAAGGAGCCAGCGGTCGGGAGGAGCCGGTGGCCGCAAGGAGCCAGCGGCCGAGAGGAGCCGGTGGCCGCAAGGAGCCGGTGGCCGGGAGGAGATCCTCAGCGCCCGTAAAGGTGCGTCCGCACCAAGCCGTCCCTCTCCAGGATCGTGTCGACCATCCGCCAGAACTCCGGAAGCCGCGGATGCGCCAAGCCCTCCGCGCGGCTCAGTTTCTGCCCGAAGATCGAACTGTCCGGCGCGACCGAACCCCCGTCCACCAGCGTGGCCCCCGGCATCGGGGAGACAGCGGTCGGCCCGACCCGGCAGCCGAACGTCACATGATCGTCCGTCGGCCCGTCACCCCAGGTCCCGAGGATCGCGTCGATCCACGTCTCGTGCACGCCGTTGGTGTGGTGGTAGCAGCTGGCGAAGTAGACCGCCACGGTCGCCTCGCCCTCGTTGAGATGGGCCCACGTCCGGTCGGCGACGGTGCCGCAGCAGTCGCAGAAGAACTTGCGGTTCTCCCGGGTGCTCTCGTCGATGAAGAAGGTCACCGGCGGAACTATAGGGCGCACATGCGACAGGCCCGGTATCCGTTTCCGGAGACCGGGCCTGTCGGCAACTGGTCGGGGTGGCGGGATTTGAACCCACGGCCTCTACGTCCCGAACGTAGCGCGCTACCAAACTGCGCCACACCCCGTTGCTGCGAGAAGAATACTAGCGGACCGTCGCGCAGGCCCGAAATCCGGGCTCCCCTCGCAGCGTTTCCCCAGCTCAGCGCTGGGATGGACGAAAGTGGGTCAGCGCGGGATCAGGGTCAGCACCGACGCCTCCGGCCGGCAGGCGAAGCGGATCGGCGCCGTCGGGTGGGTGCCCATCCCGGCCGAGACGTGCAGCCAGGCGTCCGAGCCCGGCCACCGGTGCAGCCCCTTCGCCATCCGGGTGGGCAGGTCGCAGTTGGTGGTCAGCGCGCCGTAACCGGGCACGCACACCTGCCCGCCGTGCGTGTGCCCGGCCAGCAGCAGCTCGAAGCCGTCCGCCGCCATCGCGTCCAGCACCCGGGAGGCCGGCGTGTGGGTGACCCCGAGGTGCAGGTCGGCACCCGGGCTGATCGGCCCGGCCACCGCGGCGTAGTCGTCCCGCTCGACGTGCGGGTCGTCCACCCCGGCCAGCTCGATCGAACGGCCGCCGGCTTTGAGGACGGTCCGGGCGTTGTTCAGGTCGGCCCAGCCGGCGTCGGTGAACGCGGCCCGCAGGTCGTCGGCGGGCAGATCGACGCCCTGCACGTACTCCCGGTCGGGCATCAGGTACTGCAGCGGGTTCTTCCAGACCGGGCCGCGGTAGTCGTTGGAGCCGAAGACGAACGCGCCGGGCAGGTCGAGCAGCGGCTCCAGGGCGCGCAGGACGCCCGGGATCGCGTGCGGCGAGGCCATGTTGTCCCCGGTGACGATCACCAGGTCCGGGTCGGTGCCGATCAGCCCGGCCACCCAGTCCTGCTTGCGCCGCTGGTCCGGCATCATGTGCAGATCGGACAGATGCAGGATGCGCAGCGGTTCCGCGTCCGGGTCCAGCACCGGCACGTCGAAGCGGCGGAGGGTGAACAGGTTCCGCTCGATGAGCGAGGCATAGGCGAACGTCGCGCCGCCGACGGCGGCCAGCGCGGCGGCGGCGGAAATAAGGGAGCGCTTACGCATGACGGCAAGGGTAGTTTCTCCGTCCATGGGAACGCTGAAAGACCGCCTGAACGATGACCTGCACGCCGCGATGAAGTCCCGGGACGAGCTGACCACCTCCACCCTGCGGATGGCGCTGTCCGCGGTGCGGACCGCCGAGGTGGCCGGTGACGAGGCCCGCGAGCTCTCCGACGACGAGGTGCTGGCGGTGCTGACCAAGGAGGCGAAGAAGCGTCGCGAGGCGGCCACCGCGTTCGCCGGCGCCGGCCGGGCCGACCAGGCGGCGAAGGAGACGGCCGAGGGCGAGGTCCTCGACCGTTACCTGCCGAAACAGCTCACCGACGCGGAGATCGCCGAGATCGTCGGGCAGGCGCTGGCGGCCGGCGGGTTCACCGGCAAGGCGCAGATGGGCCCGGCGATGAAGGCGGCCCAGGCCGCGGTCGCGGGCCGGGCCGAGGGCGGCCGGGTGGCGGCCGAGGTGCGGCGCCGGCTCGGCTGAGGCCGGCGTTCCGGACGGATACGCGAAACGGGCGGGAGAGCATGCTCTCCCGCCCGTTCCGTCGTGGCTGACTATCGTCGGCCCGGCTTGGGTTTCTTGGTCTCCTCCGTGCCGGGCTGGGCTTCCTTCTTGCCGCTGCTGACCTGGATCTCGACGGCCCCGCCCTTGACGGTGCGGGACACCGCGGTGCCGGCGGCGGTGCCCTCCGGGCAGTCCGACTCGACCTTGCCGCCGATCACCGGCTCGAAGCCGGCGCCGGAGATCCGGTCCTGGGCGGCGGAGAGCGAGTCGCAGGTCACGTCCGGGACGTTGCGCAGGTCACCGACCGAGATCTTGTCGTTCGACGTGGTCTTGAACTGGACCTTGGGCTTGCCCTTCATGTAGTCGTGCAGCGTCCACTGGACCGCCTTGTTGACCGGGTAGTGCTCCATCTGGTCCTTGTGGTCCTGCCAGTCCGGGTTCACCAGGTAACCGGCGACGACCAGCTTGGTGGTGCCGACGATCAGCGAGGCGGTCCGGCTGTTGTCGGTGGTGCCGGTCTTGCCGAAGACCGGGTGACCGACGATGCCGCGGGTGTCCGGCGCGGTGGCGTGGCCGCCGCAGCCGCCCATCTGGGCCGAGTCGCCGACCGGGCAGCGGGTCGCGTCCAGCGCCGCCCGGGCCACGTCCTTGGTGGTGGCCTGGATGCAGTGCGGCTTGCCGACGTCGATCTTCTCGCCGTCCTTGGTGGTGATCTGCTCGATCGGGGTCGGCTCGCAGTACTTGCCGTCGCCGGCCAGCGTCGCGTACGCGTTCGCCATGTCCAGCGGGGTGGACTGCATGACGCCCAGGGTGAACGCACCCCAGCCGGCCGCCCGGTCCTCGTCGTTGGCCATGTCCGCGTCGTTCTTCTCGCGGAACTGGACGCCGAACCGCTTGGCCACGGCCACCACGTTCTGCGCGCCGACCTTCTCCTCGAGCGGGACGAAGTAGGTGTTCACCGAGGCGCCGAAGCCGGTCCACATGTTGAAGACGCCGGCCTCCTTCTTGCTGGCGTTGCTCGGGCACCAGTCGTCCGAACCGGGGCAGGACGACGGCGTACCGTAACCGGCCTTGTACTTCGAGTGGTACGTCGGCTTGGTGTTGATCGGGAAGCTCAGCGGCAGGCCCGACTCCAGGGCGGCGACCATGGTGAACATCTTGAACACCGAGCCGGCCTGGTAACCCTTGATGTCGCCACCACCGCTGAGCAGCGGGTTGGTGGTCTTCGGGTACGACCCGCGGATCTTCTTCTTCGCCTTCTTCGGGTCCGAGGAGATCTTGTTGGTCGGGTGGTCCGGGTCGTCCAGCGCGTACTTCCGGTTGGCGGCCAGGATCCGCACCTTGCCGGTGCCCGGCTCGATGCCGGCCAGCAGCAGCGCGTTGCGGTCGTTGTCGGACGCCTTGTCGGAAATCCGCGCGCGGGCCGCCTTCTGGCCGTCCAGGTCCAGGGAGGTGATCACCTTGTAGCCGCCGCTCTTCAGCCGCCGCTCCCGGTCATAGGTGGTCGCGCCGAACGCCTCCTGGCTCATCCACCAGCGGTAGAAGTAGTCGCAGAAGAAGCCCCAGTTGTTCTTCGACACCGAGACGCAGCCGTTGCCGATCGGCTTCACCTTGGTCGGGATCGCCACCTTGACGGCCTTGTCGGCGTCCGCCTGGCTGATCGCCTTCATCGCGACCATGCCCGGGACGATGTAGTTGTTGCGCCGGGCCAGGATCTGCTCGTGACCGGTCTTGGTGGTCGGGTTGAAGCTGGTCGGGGCCTTGACCATGCCGGCCAGCATGGCCGCCTCGGCGATGCTCAGGTCCTTCGGCTTCTTGTTGAAGTAGACCTGGCTGGCCGCGTAGACGCCGTAGGCCTGGTTGCCGAAGGGCGCGATGTTCAGGTAGCGCTCCAGGATCTGCTCCTTGGAGAGCTGCTTCTCGACCTGCAGCGCGTACTTCATCTCGGTGATCTTGCGCTTCGGGGTGTCCTTGGTGGCGTTGATCACCTCCTGCGGGTTGGTCGCCGAATAGGCCAGCGACATCCGCACGTACTGCATCGTCAGGGTCGAGGCGCCCTGCTGCGCGCCACCCTGGTTGTTGCTGACGAAGGCGCGCGCCACGCCCTTGAGGTCGACGCCGTTGTGCTCGTAGAACTTGCGGTCCTCGGCGGCGATGATCGCGTTCTGCATGTTCTTCGAGATGTCCTTGAGCGGGACATCGCTGCGGAACTCGTCGTAGAACGTCGACAGCGGGGTCCGCCCGTCAGCGGCGTAGACCCGGGTGAGCTGCGGCGAGCTGAAGTCCTTGAGCTCACTGGGCAGATTCGCGAACGTCTCGCCACCCGCCTTGGCGGCAAGACCGGACATCGCCGCCGCGGGGAAGGCGGCCGCGGCCACCACCACACCGGCCAGCAGGCCACAGACAAGCAGCGATGTCGCGTTCGTGAATATGTTGTGATCGCGTCTGCGCATCCAGGAGGTCACCCGAGGCAGGATACGCGAACCGTGCACGCGACCGCCCGTCGAGAAGGCTGCCCTTGCCCTCTCCGAGTGTGACTTGTCACCCGAGTCGGCGGGGTGATTTCCCACATCTGCACCAAAGATACCCCCGATCGGCCACGGTTCCTCGGCCGCTTTGCCCGGAACTCCCGGGCTATACGTATTTGAGGGACAACGTTGCGTAATCACCCAACTACAGAGCATGATGGTCCGGCGAGACATCTCGCATGACGTCTGCGTGGCAATGGGGGACATGGGCTGCCGCGCCGACGTCCGGGGGTGAAAGCAAGGGGGGACGTTTACCAATGGGGATGATCAGCGACTGGCCCAGCATGGCGGCGTGTCAGAGTGGCGACCCTGACGCGTTGTTCGTGCAGGGCGCCGAGCAGAACGTGGCGAAGAGGATCTGCCGCAGCTGCCCGGTCCGCTACGAATGCCTCGCCGACGCCCTGGACAACCGGATCGAGTTCGGCGTCTGGGGAGGCATGACAGAACGGGAGCGGCGGGCCCTGCTGCGCCGCCACCCGCACGTGGCGAGCTGGCGGAAGATGTTCGAGGCCGCTCTGAAGGAGAAAGGCGCCGACAAGGTGCTGGTCTCCACCCGCTGATCAGGCGAGCACCGCTCGTCAGGCGAGCAGTGCGCCGATCGTTCGCAGCCCGTCGACGTCGTGGACGTCGGCGGGCTGCGCTGCCACCGCGGTCGTCGGCACCTGCGGGAAGGCCTCGGTGAAACCGGCCGCGACCCGGATCTCCCGCTCGCTCTGCCGCAGCAGCGCGGCGTGGATCCGCAGCGCGTCCGCGGTGACCGGCTGGTCGCCGGCCGTGGCCAGGCGGTCCGCGGCGGCCTCGCTCTCCTCGGCGGACAGCCCGGCCGGCTCGGTCTGGTGCATCCGGTTCAGCACCAGGCCGCTCAGCGGCATCCGCTCGGTGACCAGCCGCTCGGCGAAGTAGGCGGCCTCCCGGATCGCGTCCTTCTCCGGCGCGGCGACCAGCAGGAACGCGGTCTGCGGGTCCTGCAGGATCCGGTACGTCTGATCGGCGCGCTGCCGGAACCCGCCGAACATCGAGTCCAGCGCCGCCACGAAGCCGGACAGATCGGTGAGCAGCTGCGCGCCGAGGATTTTCTGCACCACCCGGGAGAACAGCCCGAACGACGCGGTGACCAGGCTGAACATGCTCTTGCCGCCGGCCCGCGCCGGGGCCAGCAGCATCCGCAGCATCCGGCCGTCGAGGAACCGGGAGAGCCGGGCCGGCGCGTCCAGGAAGTCGAGCGCGGACCGGGACGGCGGGGTGTCCACCACGATCAGGTCCCACTGGTCGCCGGACCGCAGCTGGCCCAGCTTCTCCATCGCCATGTACTCCTGGGTGCCGGCGAAGGTCGAGCTCATCGCCTGGTAGAACGGGTTGGCGAAGATCTCCGCGGCGCGTTTCGGCGTGGTGTGCTGCTCGACCACCTCGTCGAAGGTGCGCTTCATGTCCAGCATCATGGCGTGCAGCTCGCCGCCGGACGCCCCGGCGTCGATGCCCTTGACCTGGCGTGGGGTGTTGTCCAGCTCGGTGAGGCCCATCGACTGGGCCAGCCGGCGGGCCGGGTCGATGGTCAGCACCACGGTGCGGCGGCCGTGCACCTCGGCGGCCCGCAGGCCGAGCGCCGCGGCCGTGGTGGTCTTGCCGACGCCACCGGAGCCGCAGCACACCACGATCCGGATCGCCGGATCGGCGAGCAGGGCGTCGACGTCGAGCCGTGCAGCGGTCACATCAGCCACCACTTCAGAGTAAGGCCTGGAGATCGGACGCTGGAGAATCAAACACTCATCAACCGGGCGGCCAGCACGTCCAGCCCGGCCCGGTCCACCCCGTCGGGCAACTGGGGCAGCTCGACCATCGGGCGGCCGCGCTCGGTCAGGTCGTGCCGCAGCGACTCCTCCAGCTCGCGCCGGGTCAGGTGGGCCTGCGCCTCGGCGGCCAGCTGGCTGACCGTGGCCGGGGCGGCCGGCAGCCCGGCCGCGACCAGGCCCCGCTTGAGCTCCGCCTTGGTCACCTTGCCGCCGGCCAGCAGCGGCGGCCGGGTCCCGTTCAGGATGATCCGGCCGGGCGGGATGCCCAGCCCGCGCAGTTCCTCGACCGCGTCCAGGGTCTCCTGCACCGGCATCTCCTCCAGCAGGGTGACCACGTGCACGGCGGTCATCGGCGAGCGCAGCAGCGAGGCGACCCCGTCGCTCTGGGTCTTGATCGGGCCCATCTTGGCCAGCTTGGCGGTCTCCGCGGTGACGTTGAGGAAGCGGCCGATCCGGCCGGTGGGCGGGGCGTCCAGGATCACCGCGTCGTAGACCCGGCGGCCGTCCGCGGAGCGGGTGGTGGCCTCCTTGACCTTGCCGGTGAGCAACACGTCGCGCAGCCCCGGGGCGATCGTGGTGGCGAAGTCGATGGCGCCGACCTTGCGCAGCGCCCGGCCGGCCGCGCCGAGCTTGTAGAACATGTCCAGGTACTCGAGGAGGGCCTCCTCGGGGTCCACCGGCAGGGCGCGGACCTCGCCGCCCCCGGTGGTGGTGGTGATCCGGCGCTCCGCGTAGGGCAGCGGGTCGATGCCGAACAGCTGGGCGATGCCCTGCCGGCCCTCCACCTCGACCAGCAGGGTGCGGCGGCCACCGGCGGCCAGACCCAGCGCCAGGGCGGCGGCGACGCTCGTCTTGCCGGTCCCGCCCTTGCCGGTCACGATGTGCAGTCGCTCCGGCCAGTTGCCGTGATGCTCACCCATGTCTTCCACGTTACGGCGTCTCAAAAACGGGGTTGCCCGGGTTTTCCCCTCGCGCGGGCAGCACGGTCAGCCGGAGACGTCACAGACCAGCCAGCCGCTCTTGCGCACCACGGTGAACTCCAGATCCTGGGCGGCCGTCTTCTCGTCCTCGGTGGACATCACCACCCGCACGCCGACCTCGGCCTCGCCCTCGTCGGCGCTGGTCACCGCGGGGTCGTCCCAGCGGAACACGGCGCCCTGGTAGCCGTCGGCGTAGCTGCGGATCTGCTGCACCCGGTCGGCCAGCCGGTTCTGGTCCCGAGACTTACGGCACACCAGGTCCTCGGCGGCGCCGGCGTCCTGCTGGGTGTAGACCGCGGTGAGGAACCGGTTCACCGCGGTGGCCGGGTCGGGCGAACCGGGGTTGTCGGCGTCCCGGTAGAGCAGATAGGCGGAGACCGCCCCGCCGCCGCAGAGCGCCAGCGTGGCGGCCAGCGCCAGCGAGACGAAGAGCGAGGAGCGGCGCGAGGCGGCCGCTCCGGGGCGCCGCGGCAGCTGCCAGGTCTCGGTGTCGGTGGGCCGGCTCACCCAGATCGGCTCCGGCTCGGGCGGCTGCACCGCGGCCGGCGGGGAGTGCTCCCAGGCCAGGTGCTCGGGCGGGGAGTACTGCCACTCGCCGGGTTTCTCGTGCCGGGCGTGCCACGGGCCGTGCGCCGGCGGCTGGTGCCAGCCCGCCGCCGGCACGGCCGGCTGCTCCATGGTCAGATCATGAGCGGGATCCGGGTGCGCGTGCCGCCCGGTGTGCGGCGGCTCCGGCACCGGGATCGGTTCGGCCGGCGGGATCGGGGTCGGCGGCTCCGGATCGGGCGACGGCGGCGGATCCGGATGGCCCGGGAACTGGGTCACGTCACCCTCCGCGATGGCTTGAGAGCTTTCCGTACGTAATCCCGCTCAGCCTAGCCAACCAGCCGGTACACCGGGCCCTAAGCTGTGCCGGTACCCGACTAAGGAGTGTCCGAGCCATGCAGAAGTGGGAGTACGTGACCGTGCCCCTGCTGGTACACGCGACCAAGCAGATCCTCGACAACTGGGGCGAGGACGGCTGGGAGCTGGTCCAGGTAGTGCCGGGTCCCAACCCCGAGCAACTCGTCGCCTACATGAAGCGGCCGAAGTCGTGACCACGCCGATCGCCGGCGAGGGCGGCGTCGACGCGTACGCGAAACTGGCCGAGCTGGGCCTGACCCTGCCGTCCGTGGTGGCGCCGATCGCGTCCTACGTGCCGGCCGTGCAGTCCGGCAACTACGTCTACGTCTCCGGCCAGCTGCCGATGGTCGACGGCAAGCTGCCGCAGACCGGCAAGGTGGGCGCCGAGGTCTCCGTCGAGGAGGCCACCGAGCTCGCCAAGATCTGTGCCCTGAACGCGCTGGCCGCGATCGACGCGCTGGTCGGCCTGGGCCGGCTCGTCAAGATCGTCAAGGTGTCCGGGTTCGTGGCCTCGGCCGCGGGCTTCACCGGCCAGCCGGCCGTGGTCAACGGCGCCTCCAACCTGTTCGGCGAGGTGCTCGGCGAGCAGGGGCGGCACGCCCGGAGCGCGGTCGGGGTGGCCGAGCTGCCCCTCGGCGCCCCGGTGGAAGTCGAGGTCATCGCCGAGGTGGCGTGAGGTTGGGCGGGTTCGGCCGGGTTTGATCACCCAAGGTGACCGGAACGGACATCGTGTCTCGGCTCACCCTGGATTCCCGACGTACGATTCTCGGCATGGGGGGTGCTGAGCCCGCGTCGGCCGAGGTCGACCGGCTGCCGGGTTGGGTGTCGCTGCTACGTGCTCCCAACCCGGGACCGATGACGCTCGACGGGACGAACACGTGGATCCTGCGGGCTCCCGGGGCGGAGTTCGCCACGGTGATCGATCCCGGACCGCTGGACGAGGGGCACCTGCGCGCGATCGCCGAGCAGGGCCCCTACCGGTCGATCCTGATCACGCACGGTCATCACGATCACGTGGAGGGCGCCGGGCGGCTCGCCGAGCTGCTCGGCGGCGTCCCGGTGCGGGCCGCCGGCCGGGAGCACGGTGAGCCGTTCGACTCGGGTGTGACTCCGGATCGCGACGGGCTGGCAATACACGTCCTGGAGACTCCGGGGCACACCGGCGACTCGGTGTGCTTTCTCGTCGAGTGCGGGAGCGAGCGGGTGATGTTCACCGGGGACACGATCCTGGGCCGCGGCACCACGGTGGTGGCCGCGCCGGACGGGGACCTGGGCTCCTACCTGTCGAGTCTGCGACTGCTCCGGGCGTACGAGAAAGTCTTGATGCTCCCCGGCCACGGACCGGCCCGGGCCGACACCGCGGCCCTGGCCGAGGAATATCTGAGCCACCGGATGGAGCGGCTCGCGCAGGTCAGCGCCGCGATGGCGGCCGGCGCGCGGACCCCGGCGGCGGTGGTCGACCTGGTCTACCCGGACATCGATCCGCGGGTGCGGTTCGCCGCCGAGTGGTCGGCGGCCGCCCAGATCGACCACCTGGAGCGGGAATCAGCGGCAGGGGCCGACGGTTTGGACCGGCTGTGACCTGCCCCGTGTGCGGCACCGTCGCCGTCCCCGGTGCCCGCTTCTGCCATCACTGCGGCTCCGCGCTGCCCGCGGCCGCCGCGTTGCCGGCCGCCGAGCGCCGGATCGTCACCGTGCTCTTCGGCGACCTCTCCGACTTCACCTCCTGGTCCGAGGACCTCGACCCGGAGCGGGTCGGCGCGGTCACCGACCGGGTGCTGGCCGCGCTGGCCGGCGCGGTCAAGACGTTCGGCGGGCACGTCGACAAGCTGACCGGCGACGGGATCATGGCGGTCTTCGGCGCCCCGGTGGCGCACGAGGACGACGCCGAGCGGGCGGTCCGGGCGGCGCTGAGCATGCAGCGGGCGGTCCGCCGGGTGCTCGACGACGAGCGTGGCGGCGGCGCCCCGCTCGGCCTGCGGGTCGGGCTGAACACCGGCGAGGTGGTCGCCGGCATGCAGGCCGGCATCGAATACACGGTCATCGGCGACACGGTGAACACCGCCGCCCGGCTGGCCGACGCGGCCGCGGTCGGCGCGGTCTACGCCGGCGAGCGCACCAGCAACGGCACCCGGCACGTCGCCTCCTGGCGGCAGCTGCGCCCGCTGCGGCTCAAGGGCAAACGCGAGCCGGTGCCGACCTACGAGCTGCTCGGCCTGCACGACGCCCCGGGCACCCGGTCCGGCCTGGGCGACGAGGCGCCGTTCGTGGGCCGGGAGGCCGAGCTGGGCCGGGTCTCCGGCCGGCTGGCCGAGGCGATCGACTCGGGCACGCCCCGGGTGCTGGTGATGACCGCGGAGGCCGGGATCGGCAAGTCGCGCTTCGCCGGCGAGGTGAAACGGCTGGCCGCGGGCTACGAGGCGGGCGGCGCCCGGGTCCTGCGGGTGCGCTGCCGCGCGTTCGGTGAGCGGCGCCGCTACGCGCCCCTGGCCGACCTGGTCCGCAAGGCCGCCGGCCTGCCCAAGGACGTGGTCAGCACGGTCGGGCGGACGGTGGTCGAGGAGCGGCTGCGCAAGGTCGGCCAGCGGCTCGGCGTGACGCTGGACACCGACCGCCTGCTGGTCCTGCTCGGCTACGGCGAGGCCCCGGTCAACCCGGGCGGCCCGGCCGCGCCCGCCGACTGGCCGCCGAGCGCCAAGCGGGTGGACGCCGAGGCGATCTCGATCGCGGTGGCCGACCTGCTGACCGCGATGGCCGCCACCATCCCGCTGATGGTGATCGTCGACGACCTGCACGACGCCACCGCCACCACGGTCGACGCGCTGAGCAGCACGGTGTCCCGGCTGGAGGGCCCGGTGGTGGTGCTGCTGCTCGGCCGGCCGGAGCTGGTCCGCGGGGGCGGGCTGACCCATCTGGCCGACGCCGAGGTGCACACCCTGCCGCCGTTGCGCGGGGCGGACGCGGGCCGGCTGCTCACCTCGTACCTGAACGGCGGGAAGCTGCCGCAGCCGGACATCGACCGGCTGCTCGCCACCGCTCAGGGCAATCCGTTCTACCTGGCCGAGATGGTCACCCTGCTGATGGAGCGGGGCGCGCTGACCCCGGCGGTGGGCGCCAACGCGGCCGGCAAGTGGCAGCTCGCGGCCGGTTCGCTGGGCCGCCGGCTGCTCTCCCGGGACCTGGCCGCGGTGCTCGCCGCCCGGATCGACGCGCTCTCCGCCGAGCCGCGCGCGGTGCTGCGGGACGCCTCGGTGGCCGGTACCACGGTGCCCGGCGGGGTGCTCGAGGCGCTGCACGAGCGGCGTCCGCTGGCCGAGGCGGCGGGCGACGCCGACCCGGCCGCCGAGCTCGAGCGGGCCGTCGACGAGCTGCTGCAACGCCGCATGATCCACCGCAGCCGGGGTGGGTACCAGTTCACCACCCCGCTGATGCGCGAGGCGGCGTACGCCGGGATCGGCAAGGCCGACCTCGCCGAGCGGCACGCCTACCTGGCGACCTGGGCGGCGCCGGAGACGGTCCGCGACTATCCGGACGGCGCCACCCGGCTGAGCCTGTCGGCCAACGAGCGGGACGCGTTCGTGGCCGCGCACGCCGAGGCGGCGATCGAGCTGGCCGACGCGGTCCGGCTGCGCCCGGACGCCGCGGTCCGGGAGGTGGCCGGGCTGGCCGTGGCCGCGCTCGGCCGGATGGCCCGGCGCGCGCTGGCCAACATCGAGCCGGCCGCCGCGATCGAGTACGCCGAGCGGGCCACCGTGCTGGCCGGCGGCGAGCTGCCGCTGCCCGACCAGCTGGTGCTGGCCCGGGCGCTGCTGCGGCTGGGCCGGGCCGAGGAGGCGCTGGCGTACGGGCAGAAGATCACCGATCGGGCGGTGGACGACCCGGTGTGCCGGGCCGAGGCGATGATCGTGGCCGGCCGGGCCTACGAGGCGCTCGGCGACGGCAGCCGCGCGGTGGCCGCCTGGCAGGAGGCCCTGGAGGTGGCCACCGAGGCGCAGCTGCTGCCGGAGCGGGCGAACGCGATGCGCCGGCTCGGCATGGCCGACTTCCTGAACGGCAAGCTGAGCCAGGCGAGCAGCCGGTTCGCCGCGGCCTACCAGGTCACCCTGGCCGCCGGCGACCGGCACGGCCAGGCCTGGGCGCTGCAGAACCTGGCCTGGGTGACCACCACCCGGGGCGACTTCGCCGGCACCGACGCGGTGCTGGGCCGGGCCGCGCGGCTCTTCGCCGAGCTCGGCGACCCGGTCGGCCGGTCCTGGCTGCGCGGCACCACGGCGTTCGCCCGGCTGCTGGCCGGCCGGCTGCAGGAGGCGCGCCGGCTGGCCCGGATCTTCCTGCCGTTCGGCGACCGGGTCGGCGAGGGCTGGGCGGTCGGCACGCTGCGGGTGGTCGAGGCCTACGCGGCGGCCGAGCTGGGCGACCTGGGCGCGGCGGACAGCCAGGCCCGCCGGGCGTACCGGGAGTTCCAGGAGGTCGCCGACGACTGGGGCTGCGGGCTGGCGATGGTGGTGCGCGGCGCGATCGCCCGCGGGCTGGGCGAGTTCGACCACGCCGCCGACCTGCTCGGCGACGCGCTCTGGTTCGCCGACAAGACCGGGCACCCGCTGCTCCTCGGGATGGCCGGCACGCTGCACGGGTTCGTCGCGCTGCAGCGGGGCGACCTGGCCACCGCCGAGGCCGACGCCCGGCGGGTGATGACCGCGGTCGAGCCGCACAACGCGCTGGCCCCGGCCCAGGTCGGGCCGCGGGTGCTGCTCGCCGAGGCGCGGACCCGGGCGGGCGACGCGAGCACCGCGATCGGGCTGCTGGCGCCGATCGCCAGCGACACCTCGTCGCCGTCGCTGCTCTTCTCCCGGCGGCACGCGCTGGCCTCCTACGCCTCGGCGCTGCTCGCCGAGGGGCGGGTGGAGTCCGCGTTGACCTGGATCGAGCGGTCCCGCGACGTGGCCGCCGAGGACGTGCGCAGCGGCGTGGTCGCGGCCATGGTCCGGGCCCGGGTGCTGGCCGCCGCGGACCGGTGCGCGGAGGCCCGCGCGGCGGCCGAGGAGGCGGTGCGGCTGGCGCACTCCACCGAGCAGGCGAGCGAGCGGGCCGCCGCCGAGGAGCTGCGCGACACCCTGGCGGTGACCGGGGTCGAACCCGCTCCCGCGGAAACTGTCGCCTACGCGTCTGACATGCCGGGATGATCTTCCCGATGCCTGGCGTATTTTCTAAGCCGTGACGGAGACACCGCCTGGCGCCCTGCCCGTGCCCTATGTCCCGGGCATGTCCGGCTTGTCGGTCATGGCCCGTGGTGGCTATGCCACCGTCTACCGGGCCACCCAGGACTCCGTCGGCCGCGAGGTCGCCATCAAGATGGAGAACCGGACCCTCGACAACGCGCGGGACCAGGCCCGGTTCCTCCGCGAGGCGCGGGCCGCCGGCCGGATGTCCTCGCACCCGCACGTGGTCGACCTGTTCGACGTGGGCGTCACGGTCGACCAGCACCCCTACCTGATCATGGAGCTGTGCGACGGGTCCTACCTCGACCGGATGCGGGTCAAGCCGCTCAGCCCGGCCGAGACCCGGGACGTCGGGGTCAAGATCGCCGACGCGCTGGTGCACACCCACGCCAACGGGGTGCTGCACCGCGACGTGAAACCGGCGAACATCCTGTACTCCCAGTTCAACCAGGCGGTGCTGGCCGACTTCGGGCTGGCCGTGCTGGGCGAGATGCGCGACTCGTCGGTGACCCTCGAGGTGCTCACCCCGGCCTACGCGCCCCCGGAGATGTTCCGGCACGAGAGCCCGTCCGGCGCCGCCGACGTCTACTCGCTCTGCGCCACCCTCTACGCGGTCATGTACGGTCGCCCGCCCCGCTGGCAGAGCGACCGCAGCCCCAGCCTGATCACCCTGATGAACCTGTTCGACGAGCCGATCCCGGACCTCCCCGGCGTCCCGCGCGCCCTCACCGACGTGCTCCGCCGCGGCATGCACAGCGACCCGCGCGGCCGCCCCACCGCCCAGGAGCTGCACCACCTGCTCAGCAACCTGCACCTGGACCCGAACGCGCCGGCCCCGTCCCCGACCGTCTACCGCTCCTCGTCGACGTACCTGCCGCCGCGCCCGCGCCCGATCGCCCCCACCACACCGACCCAGTCCGACGAGACCCCGACCGTCCACACCCGCAAGAGCGGCTTCTTCACGAAGTGGTTCAGCTGGTAGTCGCCGAGCCGAGCACGGGTTCGCTGGTCAGACCGCTTTCCTGTTGCTGTCCGCGGTGTCGGAACCCTTTTCCGGTACGAGGGTCGACTCGGTCCCCGAAAGCGACAGCGGAGTCCCGAGAGCACGCCACGCGGACTCCGAGCTGTGGCTGGGGTCCGCCCCGCGCCTCCCGGTCCGCCCGGCGAGAGCCGCGAGACCGCTGTGCTCCCGGCACGCTTCTGGCGTGTCACCGGTCCGCTTCGTGCCGGTCGCGAGGTCCGCTGTGCTCCCGGTCCGCTGTGCGCCTCCCGTGCGCTTCGTGCCGGTCGCGAGGTCCGCTCTGGTCCGGGCCTTGCCGCGACTCGCTGTCCTCGGCTGGGCCTCAGGGGTGTCTCAGCCCCGCTCAGACACCCCTGAGGCCCAGCCGAGATCGGGGCACCGTCAACTGCCGACGCGGTTGCGGGTTATCCACATCAGCGCGCCATCCACAGCCTTTCACCGCGCGGCCGCCTATTCGCGCGACACTGTCTTCGGGCAGGCCCCCTGGGTGGGCGGGGAGTGGCGAGTGGCCTGGAGGGCGGCGGATCTTGCGGCCGTGGGGGAAGCGGTCGGTGACGCGCATGCAACGTGCCTGGGGTGCGGCGCGTCTCGCGGTCGGCGTGGAGCGGACCGCGAGACGCGGGGCGGGCCCCGGCCACAGCTCGGAGTCCGCGTGATGTGGACTCGGGACCGGGCTGGTGTTTCCGGGGACCGGGCTGACCCTCGTACCGAAAGTTACTCCGGGTCTAGGACTGCTAAGAGCTCACCCGTGTCGACCTCGGCGCCCGGGTGGACCGGGAGGGACGCGACCACGCCGGCCGACGGGGCGTGGACCGGGTGTTCCAGCTTCATCGCCTCCAGGGTGAGCAGCAATTCTCCAGCCCGGACTCGCTGGCCCGGGACGACCAGGACGCGGCGGACCGCGCCGGGCAGCGGGGCGATCAGGGAGCTTTCGGCGGCCTCCGGAGCGGGGAGCGGGAAGCGGGAGATCTCACGCAGTGTGACCGATCCTTCGGGGCTGTCGACGTAGGAGACGTCGCCGACCCGGTGTACCAGGACCGCGAGGCGGATGCCCTGCACGTTGAGGACCACGCGGTCGCGGCGGGCCGAGACGACCACGATCGGCGGGTGTTCGTCGACCGGTTCCTGACCGAGTCCGGCCAGGTCGAGCTCTTCCGGGTCGACCGAGCGGACCCACCAGCCGGCCAGTTCGCCGTGCCGGTTCATCCGGTAGCCGACCTCGACCGGACCGGTCGGGCCGTCGTAGACCGCGGTCTGCGAGCCGGACGGGACGTTGCGCCAGCCGGACGGCAGCGAGCTGAGCACCGGCGCGCTGGCCCTGCGGTCGGCCGCCCCGGCGAGCGCCGAGGCCAGGCAGGACAGCCGGACCGCGTCCACCGAGGAGAGCAGCGGGGCGAACACCTCCGGGTGCCGGTCGAGGAACCCGGTGTCGATGTCGCCGGCCCGGAACGAGTGGTGCCGCAGCGTGCGGACCAGCAGGTCGCGGTTGGTCACCACGCCGTGCAGCTGGGCCCGGGCCAGCGCCGAGGCGAGCATCCGGGCCGCCTCCTGCCGGGACGGCGCCCAGGCGATCAGCTTGGCCAGCATCGGGTCGTGGTGCATGCCGGTCACCGAGCCGTCCGCGACGCCGGAGTCCAGGCGCAGGCCGGGCTGCGGGAGCGGGCGGAACGAGCCGGCCACGTCGGGCACCGCGAACCGGTGCAGCGTGCCGGCGCTGGGCAGCCAGGCGTACGCCGGGTCCTCCGCGCAGATCCGCACCTCGATGGCGTGCCCGCGGATCGGCGGCGGGCCGGGCATCGGCAGGCTGCCGCCCTCGGCTACCAGCAGTTGCAGCCGGACCAGGTCGTAGCCGGAGGTGCACTCGGTGACCGCGTGATCGGTCTGCAGGGTCGGGGTGAGTTCCAGGAACCAGAAGTCGCCGTCGGCGTCGAGCAGGAACTCGACCGCGCCGGCGCCGACGAACCCGAGCGCCCGGACCGCGACGATCGCCGCCCGGCACAGGTCTTCGCGCAGCGCGGCGTCCACGGCCGGGGACGGGGTCTCCTCGACGATCTTCTGGTACCTCCGCTGCACCGAGCACTCGCGCTCGCCGAACGGCACCACCGCGCCCATCGCGTCGGCCAGGATCGGGACCTCGATGTGCCGCACGTTCGGCACGTACGGCTCGCAGAACACGTCGCCGTCCACCTCGCGCCGGGTGGAGGCGACCGCCTCGGCCAGCGTCGCCGCGTCCCGGACCACCCGCATCCCGGCGCCCCCGATGCCGGCATCCGGTTTGATCAGGACCGGGAACCCGGGCACCGTGTCCGGGTCGGTGAAGCTCGGCAGCACCGGCACCTTCGCCTCGGCGACCAGCTTCTTCGTCTCGGTCTTGCGGTGCAGGGTGCGCAGCGTCGCGGCCGGCGGCCCGACCCAGATCATCCCGGCGTCGACCACCGCGGCGGCGAACTCCGGGTCCTCGGCGAGCACCCCGTTGCCCGGGTGCACCGCGTTGGCGCCGGCCCGTTTGGCCGCGGCGATCAGCGCGTGCTGTTCCAGATAGGTGGTGGCCGGGGTGTTGCCTTCCAGGTGGACGGCGTAGTCGGCCTCGTTGACGTGCGGGGCGTCGGTGTCGACGTCCGAGTAGACGGCGACCGTCTCGATGCCGACCAGGCGACAGGTGGCGAACACCCGGCGGGCGATCTCACCACGGTCGGCCACCAAGAGTCGTCGGATCACGGGTCTACCTTTCAAGGTCGGAACACGCCGACGTGTTCGGCACCTGCCACGGCGGCGCTGTGCACTGCGGAGAGGCAGAGGCCGAGGACCGTACGGGTGTCGCGGGGGTCGATGACGCCGTCGTCGGCCGCGGCGGGTTCCGCCGGGGGACGCGGCCAGCTGAACTGGAATCGGGGTTCGTCGGCGCGGGCCGGCGTGCCGCCGGGCTCCGGGCCGATGGTGAGGACCAGGTGCGGCACGGTGGACTTGGCCACGGCGTGCACCAGCGGGGCGTCGTGGCGGATGTCGGCGTCGTCGCTCTTCTGCGTCTCTCCGGGATGCCGGATGAAGATCACCGGGGTGGCGGTGGCGTTGGCCAGCTGGAGGAAGTGCACCGCCTTCTGGGATTCGGCCGGGGAGAGCCAGATGCCGCGCGGGCCGGCCAGCACGCCGACCGGGTAGCCGTGCAGCTCACCCCAGCCGGCCACCAGCACGCCGCCCTGGCCCGGCTTGAACTCGTCGAAGTCCGAGTCGTCCAGGATCCGGGCCAGCACCTCGCGCGGGTCGAAGCCGGCCGGGTCGGCGGCGGCCAGGCTGAGCAGCGCCTCGGAGTCGTACCGGGGGGCCGGTGGGCGGACCGTCCGGGGCCGGGAGCCCTGCTTGCGCCAGTTGAACCGGCGTACGCACTGGCGGGCCAGCCGCAGCCCGTCCCGCTCGTCCTCGGCCAGCTGGTCGGCGGGCCCGGGCGGACCGGCCGGCACCACCGGGGTGGCGCGCACCTCGACCCCGGACCGCTGCGGGTGGATGGTCATCACCTTGGCGTGGCCGCGTACCACGATCGTGTAGTCGGAGAGCGCCGGCAGGTACGCCGCGTCGCCGCTGGTGGTCCCGAAGACCACGCAGACGGTCGGCACCCGGTCCGCGGTGAGCCGGCTCAGCTCCCGGGCGATGCTTCCGGCCGGTGCCGCCTCGCCGGCCGACTCGACCAGGTTGACCAGCGGGAGCCGGTTCTCCGAGGCGATCCGGGCGGCCCGGCGGATCTTGTCGGCGGTGTACGGGTTGACCGCCCCGCCGTCCACCGTGGGGTCGTTGGCGATCACCACGCACTCGACGCCCTCGACCACGCCGATGCCGGTCACCACGCTGGCGCCGACCGGGAACTCCGAGCCCCAGGCCGCCACCGCGGACAGCTCCAGGAACGGGCTGTCCTGGTCGAGCAGCATCTCGATGCGTTCCCGGGGCAGCAGTTTGCCGCGCGCGTGATGCCGGGTCACCCATTTCTCGCCGCCGCCGGCACGCGCCTCGTCGAGGGCGCCCTCCAGCGCGGCGAGCCACTGCAGAGTGGTGCTGCGCCCCTCCAGGTAGGCCGGGTCGCGCGGGTCCAGCGTGGTATCGAGCACGGTCATGTGGAGACCCCGCTGCCCGCTACGCCCCTACCTGCGTTCAATGCCGCGCCCTTCCCTGTCACGCCGGTGCCTCTCGGCCACCTCCGTAACGAGCGGCTGTGTCGGCGCGACACGGATCCGGGTGTTAACGCCCGGTCACTGGAAAGAGTGGATCAAGCACGTTTGAGGGGCTGTCCACCAGGACAGCCCCTATGCCGTGATGTGGCGGTATGTCAGACGCGAGCGCGCCGGGCGAGCCGTTCCGGATCGAGGATGATCACGCTCTTGCCGTCCAGTCGCAGCCAGGCGCGGGAGGCGAAGTCGGCGAGTGCCTTGTTCACCGTCTCGCGGGACGCGCCGACCAGCTGGGCCAGCTCCTCCTGGGTGAGGTCGTGGGTGACACGCAGCACCCCGCCGTCCCGGGTGCCGAACCGGCCGGCCATCTGCAGCAGGTTTTTCGCCACCCGGCCGGGGACGTCGGTGAAGATCAGGTCGGCCAGCGCGTCGTTGGTGCGCCGCAGCCGGCGGGCCAGCACCCGGAGCAGCTGCTCGGCGATCTCCGGCCGGTTGTTCAGCCACGGGCGCAGCGACGACTTCTTCAGCCGGGCCAGCCGGCTGTCGGTCACCGCGGTGGCCGTCGCGGTGCGCGGTCCCGGGTCGAACAGGGACAGCTCACCGAGCATGTCCGACGGGCCCATGATCGAGACGAGGTTCTGCCGGCCGTCAGCGGCCCGGCGACCGAGCTTGATCTTCCCGGACAGAACGATATACAGGCTGTCGCCGGCCTCGCCCTCGTTGAAGACCACGTCGCCCTTGCGGACCTCGATCGTGTCCATCTCCTTGGCGAGCGCCTCCGCGGCTTCCGGGTCAACGCCCTGGAAGATTCCGCTGCGCGCCAGTACCTCATCCATCGCCGCACCTCCGAAACGCGCAACGTCTGCGCTCGATCAGTCTAGGCGCACGCGGGCGGGAAACGGGCGGCCACCCCTTGATCCAGATACTGGACGGTAACCAGATTCGCCTGGACCGCCGGAGACAATTCAACGGTCCGGGCAATTCGGGACGGCACTTTCGTCGGTCGCTCCCGCTTGCGAGCCGACGGTATCGTCCCGGTCGATGAATTCGCACCCCCGGTCCGATCGCCAGCGCCGTTCTGGGCGGATTGTCTTGAATGTTGTGCTTGTGGCCGCCGCGGCGGCCGGGGCCGGCCTCGGCGGCGTCGCCCTGGCCAATCGCGGGGACGGCGACGACCCGGCCTGGACCCCGCCGGCCACCACCGCGCCGGCTGCCGCCGCGGCCGGCTCCGGCGCGCCGGCCGACCGGACCGAGTCCGCCGAGGTCCCGTCGATCACCCTCTCCGCGACCGGCGACATCATGATGTCCAGCGCGCCGGGCGGGCTGCCGCCGCGCAACGGCGCCGGCTTCTTCGACGCGGTCCGCAAGAGCCTGGCCGCCGACCTGGTGATGGGCAACCTGGAGCAGCCGCTCACCAACGACACCGGCACCTCCAAGTGCGGCTCGCCGCCGAGCGCCAACTGCTTCGCCTTCCGCTCCCCGCCGTCCTACGCGAAGCACCTCAAGGACGGCGGCTTCCAGCTGCTCAACCTGGCCAACAACCACGCCAAGGACTTCGGCGCGGCGGGCAACCGGAACACCATCGAGGCGCTGGAGGGCGCCGGGCTGGAGCACACCGGCGCCCTGGACCAGATCACCGTGGTCGAGGTGAAGGGCGTCAAGGTCGCGGTGGTCGGCTTCTCCTCCTACGACGGGGCCAACAAGCTGACCGACCTGCCCCACTCGCGCGCCGTGATCAAGCGGGCCAAGGAGCAGGCCGACCTGGTCGTGGTGCAGGTGCACATGGGCGCCGAGGGCGCGGAGAAGAACCATGTGAAGCCGGGGACCGAGACGTTCTTCGGGGAGAACCGGGGCGACCCGATCAAGTTCAGCCACACCGTCATCGACGCCGGCGCCGACCTGGTGATCGGGCACGGGCCGCACGTGGTCCGGGGCATGGAGTTCTACCGGGGCAAGCTGATCGCCTACAGCCTGGGCAACTTCGCCGGCGGCGGCCGCACGCTGTCCAAGGACGGCATCCTGAAGTACGCCGGGATCCTCCGGGTCACCCTCACCGGGGACGGGAAGTACGTGGCCGGCAAGTTCGTCTCCACCTATCTCAACGGCAACGGGCTGCCCACCCGGGACAGCGCCGGTGAGCACGGCCGGGACCTGGTCAGCAGCCTGAGCAAGGCGGACTTCCCGGAGACCGGCGCGAGGATCGGCGACGACGGGACGATCAAGCCCGCCGCGTGACCGACGGGGCGGACCGGCCGACGTACTCTTTACCGGTGACCCCACCCCGCAGCGCGCCCGCCGACTCCGGGACTGCCGTGCTGGCGCGGTCGATGAGACGCTTCGCGGGGGAGACGCCGATCGGCCGGAAACGCCGGGCCCGCAAGATGGCCCGGCTGCTCGCCGACACCCATCCGGACGCGCACTGCGAGCTCGACTTCAGCACGCCGCTGGAGCTCGCCGTGGCGACCATCCTCTCGGCGCAGACCACCGACGTCCGGGTCAATCAGGTGACTCCCCGGCTGTTCCAGAAATTCCGGACCGCCGCCGATTACGCCGCCGCCGACCGGGCCGAGATGGAGGAGATGCTCCGGCCCACCGGGTTCTTCCGGGCCAAGACCGATTCGCTGATCAAGCTGGGTCAGGCGCTGCTCGCCGACCACGACGGCCGGCTGCCCGGCAAGCTGGATCAGCTGGTCAAGCTGCCCGGGATCGGGCGGAAGACGGCGAACGTCATCCTGGGCAACGCGTTCGACGTCCCCGGGATCACCGTGGACACCCATTTCCGCCGGCTCACCAATCGATTCGGGTGGGTCCAGGAGGACGATCCGGTCAAGATCGAGTTCCTGGTGGCCGACCTGATCGAGAAACGCGACTGGACCATGCTGTCGCACCGGGTGATCTTCCACGGGCGGCGGGTCTGCCACGCGCGCAAGCCGGCCTGCGGGGCGTGCGCGCTGGCCACGCTCTGCCCGTCGTTCGGGACCGGGCCGACCGAGGCGGCCCCGGCGGCCAAGCTGCTCAAGGGCCCGCGGGCCCGGGAGCTGGCGGTCGCCGCCGGCGTCGACCCGGAGCTGGTGCCGGCCGCCGCGGTGCTCGCCCCGGAGGAGCCGCTGGCCTCCGACGAGCCGCTCGACGGACCGCTCGCTCCGGAGGTGCCGTGACCCGGGCTTTTCTGCCGGCCGTGGCGGCCCTGATGCTGCTCGCCGGGTGCACCGCCGCCGCCGGGAGCGGCACCGATGACGACACCCCGTCCCCGTTCGCGGCCTGCGCCGCCCCCGCCGACAGCACCGGCAGCCGCCTGCCGGACATCACGCTCGACTGCTTCACCGGCGGCGCCCCGGTCCGGCTGGCCGGGCTGCGCGGCCCCGCGGTGATCAACATCTGGTCGTCGTTCTGCGGCCCGTGCCGCACCGAGCTCCCGGTCATCCAGCAGCTCGCCGACAAGACCGCGGGCAAGCTCACCGTGCTCGGTGTGGACACCGGGGACACCCGGGACGCGGCCGCCTCGTTCGGCGCCGACCACGGGGTCAGCCTGCCCACCCTGTTCGACCCGGAGCAGAAACTGGTCGCCGCCCTCGGCGCGGTCAACCTGCCCAATACGGTCTTCGTCGACGCCACCGGCAAGTTCTACCTGCACCGGCTGCCGATGGACGCCGCCGAGCTGTCCGACCTGGTGGCCGAGCACACCGGTGTGACGGTTCCGCGATGAGCCGGGGCGTGCTGCTGGACCGGCCGGCGGACCTCCCGTCCTGGTTCGAGCCGCTGCTGACCCGGGCCGGCCGGTGCCGGACCGAGGACTTCAGCACGCTGCGCCAGCCGGCCGGCAGCAACGGGCGGTCCAGCGCGGTGCTGGTGCTGCTCGGCGAGAGCCCGCCGGCCGCGGACACCCCGGGCGGCCCCGACCTGCTGGTCCTGCAGCGGGCCGCGACCATGCGCAACCACGCCGGCCAGCCGGCCTTTCCGGGCGGCGCCACCGACCCGGAGGACGCCGACGCGGTCGCCACCGCGCTGCGCGAGGCGGACGAGGAGGTCGGGCTGGTCGCGGCCAGCGCCGAGCCGCTCGCTCTGCTGCCCGAGCTGTGGATCCCGGTCAGCCGGTTCTCGGTCACCCCGGTGCTGGCCTGGTGGCGGCAGCCGCACCCGGTCCGGCCGCGGCAGGTCACCGAGGTGGCGCACGTCGCCCGGCTGCCGATCAGTGAACTCGCCGACCCCGCGAACCGTATCCGGGTGCGACACCCCAGCGGCTGGATCGGACCGGCCTTCCAGGTCCGCGGCATGCTCGTCTGGGGTTTCACCGCGGGGGTGATCTCAGTGCTGCTGGACATGGCGGGCTGGACGCGACCGTGGGAGCCGGGACGCGTCGTGGAGCTGCCGGACGCCGCCGCCCCGGTGCCGGCGGCGCGCGGCGGCGCACCCGACGAGGTGGTGCCGTGACGTGCGCCTGACTTCTATGTTGAGTGAGTGCCCGTGGTCGATGTCATCCTGATCGTGCTGATGCTGCTGTTCGCGATCAGCGGCTATCGGCAGGGATTCGTGATCGGCGCGCTGTCGCTCGGCGGCTTCTTCAGCGGGGTGCTGATCGGGCTGCAACTCGGCCCGCTGCTGGCGAAACAGTTCGCTGACGGCACGGTCCGGCTGATCGTCGCGCTCGCCGTGATCCTCGCTCTCGCCGTGCTCGGCCAGACCCTGGCCGGCTGGCTCGGCACCAGCCTGCGCCGGGCCATCTTCAACCGGCCGCTGCAGCACCTCGACGACGCCGGCGGCGCGGTCGTCTCGGTGGTCGCGGTGCTGCTCGCCGCCTGGCTGGTGGCCGTGCCGATGGGGTCGACCCCGTTCCCGGCGATCAACAAGGCGGTCCGCAGCAGCACCATCCTGGGCGGCATCAACGGGCTGATGCCGGACCAGGCACAGGCGCTCTCCTCGGCGCTCCGCGACACCCTGGACACCAGCGGCTTCCCGGACGTGTTCGGCGGTCTGGCCCGCACCGAGGCCAAGGAGGTCGCCGAGCCCGACCCCGCCCTGCGAAATTCGCGGATCGTGCAGACCTCGAAGAAATCCGTGCTCAAGGTGCTCGGCGCGGCGCCCAGCTGCTCCCGGCGGATCGAGGGCACCGGGTTCGTCTACGCCGACGAGCGGGTGATGACCAACGCGCACGTGGTGGCCGGTACCCGCGAGGTGGTGGTGGAGACGTCGCGCGGGCAGCTGGAGGGCACCGTGGTGGTCTACGACCCGAAACGCGACCTCGCGGTGATCCGGGTCCCCGGTTTGAAGGCGCCGGTCATGTCGTTCGTGACGAAGGCGGCGGCCAGCGGGGCGAGCGCGATCGTGCTGGGCTATCCGCAGGACGGGCCGTACAACGCCCAGTCGGCCCGGGTGCGCGACGTCGGGGACATCACCGGCCCGGACATCTACGAGGCGGGCGACGTGACCCGGGAGATCTACACGATCAAGTCGCTGGTCCGCAGCGGCAACTCGGGCGGCCCGCTGATCTCCCCGACCGGCGACGTGCTCGGCGTGATCTTCGCGGCCGCGGCCGACGACAAGAATGTCGGCTTCGCCCTGACCGCCGCCGAGGCGGCCCCGGTCGCGAAGCTGGGCCGCGAGCGCACCGAGGGCGTCAAAACCGGCGAGTGCGCCTGACCGCTGCCTGGTTCCGGGTCCGCTTCCTTCGCTTTCGGTACGGTCGGAGCGTCCCGTCCGGCGGCTGACGTGCCGTTCCGGTGTCCGCCCGCCGCCTGCTGCTCGCCCCGTGACCGCCTGCCTCGTGCTCGCTCTCCCCGTCTCCGCCCGCAGCCTGCTGCTCGCCCCGTGCTCACGCCGGCGCGACAGCCTCCGCCGCGCCTTCGTCCCGGACACACCCGTTGTCACTCGGCCGGTTCGCCGAGCGCGGAGTCAGCATTGCCCCGAGCGCGGGCGCGGGGCCAGCGGGCGCGGGGGCGCTCAGGGCGTACCGGAAATGGCGGATCGCCAGCCGGAGCGGACCCGGCGGCCTCGCGGTCAGCCCGCGGTGCTGGCGAAGCGGCGGATCGTGAAGGCGCCGGCGATCGCGGACAGCGCGAAGAGCGCGATCGCCAGCCACCGGCCCGGATGCCCGCCGGACGGCTCGGCGGGGGCCGGCGCGGCCCAGCCGCCCGCGTTGGTGCCCGGGTCGGCGGCGGTGTCCGGGCGCTGGGCGGCGTCGCTCGGGGCGGACTGTGCCTCGCCCGAGGCCGGGGCGCTGCCGAACCGGGCGACACCGGCCGGCGGGGTGGTGTCCAGCGGGTTGGTGGTCACCGCGGGCACGGTCGCGGTGAGCGCGCCGGTCGGGTCGATCAGGCCGAAGCCGAACATGTCGTCGCGGCCCGGGGCGCCGCGGTCCTTGGCGGTCTTGATGATCCGGTTGACCACCTCGCCGGCCGGCATGTCCGGCCAGCGGGAGCGGATCAGCGCGGCGGTGCCGGACACCATCGGCGCGGCGAAGCTGGTGCCCTGAACCCGCCAGTAGCCGCCCGGTTTCGCCCCGACCAGCTCGGTGGCGGGCGCGGCGACCACGGTCTCCTTGCCGGTGATCGAGCCGGTCCACAGGTCGGTGCCGTTGCGCTCGACGCCGGCCACCGCGATCACGCCGGGCTCGCGGGCCGGATACCACACCCCGCGGGCGCTGGAGTTCGCGCTGACGTTGCCGGTGCAGGCGACCACCACGACGTCCTTGGCGAACGCGTAGTCCAGGGCGGCGGCCAGGGCGGGACTGTTCGCGCTGCCGCCGAGCGAGAGGTTGACCACCCGGGCGCCGTGGTCGACCGCCCAGCGCAACCCTTTCGCCACGATCAGGGCGTCGTCGTAGCGGTTGTCCGCGTCGAGCACCCGGATCGGGAGGATCTTGGCTTTCGGCGCGATGCCGACCACGCCGACGGTGTCGTCGCCGCGCCCGGCGATGATCCCGGACACCGTGGTGCCGTGGCCGACCGCGTCGGTGTCGCCGTTGCCCTTGCCGTCCACCAGGTCGAGCCCGGGCAGCACCTGGCCGGCCAGGTCGGGGTGGCGGGCGTCGACCCCGGAGTCGATCACCGCGACGGTGATCCCGCTGCCGTCCGCGTAGGTCCACGCGTCGGCCAGGTCGAGGGTCTGCAGCTGCCACTCGTCGGCCCGCACGGTGTCCGCGCCGGCCGCCGGGTCGGTGATCGGCTCGAACATCTCGTCGGTCACGCCCGGCTCGGCCAGCGCGGGCGCGGCCGCCGGGGCCAGCGCGAGGACGCCGGCCAGGACCGCGGCCCCGAGTTGGCGTGCACGAGACCACGACCGGTACGGCCGGAAGGTTGCGCTCACTCTGGTCACGGGTCGGCGTCGCCATTCTGATGATGGTCAGTCGATGGGGGGAGATTACTCCGAAACCACGGCGTGTCGCTGCGGTCCGCGGTGCCTAATCGCACCTGGCGTCTGTCATCGGCCCGGATTCCGGAAAGCCCAGCTGAATCAGCCGAATTCCGTCACGACGAGTGATCAGCCGACCACGCCCCGGCGGCATCCGTTCCGGCCGGACGGTGCCGATCAACGCACCCTCCTCGGCCGGCCCGGACATCACCAGTCCGGGCGCGGACAGCTCGCGCAGCCGCTGCAGGACCGGCTCGTAGAGCGCCCGGCTCGCACCGCCGGCCCGCCGGGTGAGCACCAGGTGCAGACCGATGTCCCGGGCCTGCGGGAGGAACTCGAGCAGCGGGGCCAGCGGGTTGACCGGGCCGGCCACCACCAGGTCGTAGTCGTCGACCAGGACGAACAGCTCCGGGCCGGTCCACCAGGAGCGCTCGCGCAGCTGTCGCGCGGTGACCTCCGGGCCGGGCAGCCGGTTCCGCATGTATCCGGCGACCGACTGGATCAGGTCCAGGGTGGGCTGGGTCTGCATGCCGTAGCCGATCCGGTGGTCGGTCTCCGGCAGGTCGATCAGGCTGCGCCGGTAGTCGACCAGGATGATCCGGGCCTGCTCCGGGGCGAACCGCCCGGTCACCGACAGGGCCAGGGCGCGCAGGAACGACGACTTGCCGCACTCGGCGTCGCCGAGCAGCAGGAAGTGCGGATCGGTGGCGAAGTCGACGGTCACCGGCTGCAGATCCGACTCGGCGATGCCGATCGGCAGGCGCAGCCCTTCGCCGGCGCCGGCGATCCCGCTCCACGGCACGACCGGTGGCAGCAGCCGCACCGGCGGCGCGCCCGGCCCGGACCAGGCCGCCGCCACCGCCTTGACCAGCTCGGCGGTGTCGCCCAGCGAGCGCACCTCGGGCCGGGCGGTGAGCAGGTGCAGGAATCGGCCGGGGCCGGCCGGGTCCTCGGTCACGCCGCGGCCGGGCTGCTGTTCCGGGACCGCGAGGGCGGCCCGGCGGCCGACGAACGAATCGGACGGGTCGCCGAGCCGCAACTCCACCCGGGACCCGAAGAGGTCGCGGACCGCCGGCCGGAAGTCCATCCAGCGGGAGGCGGCGGCCACCAGGTGGATGCCGTAGGAGAGCCCCCGGGTGGCCAGGTCGGTCAGCACCGGCTCCAGCTCCTCGAAGTCGGTGCGCACCGTGCTCCAGCCGTCCACCACCAGGAAGACGTCCGCCCCGGCGCCCCGCTGCCACGCGGTGCGCTCCCGCTCGGTCAGCAGGGCCACCATCTCGCCGGCGGTCCGGCGTACGCCCTCCGCCTCCAGCCGCCCGAACACCCCGCCCACGTGCGGGAGCCCGCGCAGCCCGCCCAGCGACCCGCCGCCGAAGTCCAGGCAGTACACCTGCGCCTCGGCCGGGGTGTGGGTCAGCGCCAGCCCGCAGACCAGCGCCCGCAGCGCCGCCGACTTGCCGCTGAGCGTGCCGCCGACCACCGCCACGTGCCCGGCCGCCCCGCCCAGCTGCAGCCAGAGCACGTCGCGCAGCTGCTCGCGCGGCTTGTCCAGCAGCGCGACCGGCACCTGCAGGGCGCCGTGCAGTGCCGGGTTGGCGCAGCTCAGCCCGCGGTCCGCGATCAGCGCCGGCGGGCCGAGCAGGTCGTCCAGGGTGGCCGCGGCGTCGAGCGGCGGCAGCCACACCCGGTGGGCCGGCGGCCCCTGCCCGGCCAGCCGGTCGACCAGCACGCTGAGCAGGGTGGGGCCGTCCGGCGCGGGCTCCGGCCGGACGATCGGGGCGGACGCCGCCACGGTCCGGGTGGTGTACGGCGTGACCCGCCCGGGCGCCTCGCCGGGCGGGCGGCCGGCCCGGGGCAGCCGGCCCGACACGTACGACCCGCGGAACCGGATCAGCGGCCCGCCCCCGCACTTCAGGTAACCGTGCCCGGGGGTGCCGGGCAGCTCGGCGGCGTCCGGCACCCCGAGCACCGCCCGCGACTCCATCCCGCTGAACGTCTTCAACCCGATCCGGTACGACAGGTGGGTGTCCAGCCCGCGCAGCCGTCCCTCCTCCAGCCGCTGACTGGCCAGCAGCAGATGCACCCCGAGTGACCGGCCGAGCCGCCCGATCTGCAGGAACAGGTCGATGAACTCGGGTTTCTGCTGGAGCATCTCGGCGAACTCGTCGCAGACCACGAACAGCGACGGCAGCGGGGGCAGCGTCGCCCCGGCCTCCCGGGCCCGCTCGTAGTCGGGCAGCCCGGCGTAGTTGCCGGCCCGGCGCAGCAGCTCCTGCCGCCGGATCAGCTCGCCGTCCAGCGCGTCCGCCATCCGGTCGACCAGCGGCAGCTCGTCCTGCAGGTTGGTGATCAGCGCCGCGGTGTGCGGCAGCCGGTCCAGCGAGGCGAACGTGGCCCCGCCCTTGAAGTCGATCAGCACGAAGTTCAGCGACTCGGAGGAGTGCGTGCCGGCCAGCGCCAGCACCAGGGTGCGCAGCAGCTCCGACTTGCCCGAGCCGGTGGCGCCGATCAGCAGCCCGTGCGGGCCCATCCCGTCCTGTGCCGGCTCCTTGAGGTCCAGCTCGACCGGCAGCCCGTCGGCGGTGGTCCCGATCGGCACCCGCAGCCGGTCCCGAACCGGCCGGGGCCGCCAGCCGCGGGCCGGGACGAAGCTCTCCGGGTCGCCGATGCCGAGCAGCTCGGCGAACCCGGTCTCGGCCGGGGCCGGTGCGCCGTCCGGGTCGGCCGGGCCGGCCAGCCGCAGCGGGGCCAGCCGCCGGGCGATCGCCTCGGCGGTGCTGACCGGCAGGCCGTCCGCCCGGCCGGCCTCCGCCGCCAGGTCCCGGGTGCCGGTCAGCAGCGCGCCGGCCGGGTCCACCTCGAGCACCACGGCCGCCCGGTCGAGCAGCCGGGGCGGCGGGGTGTCCAGGTCCAGCACGGTGACCGCGTCCAGGCTGTCGCCGGCGGGCAGCGGCTCGGCGCCGTCCCGGACGATCACCACGTGCGGGCCCGGCCCGGGCAGCTCGCCGGGCTGGAACCGGGGCCGGCCGGCGAGCACGTCACCGAGCAGCCGGTCCAGCTCGGCGCTGTCGCCGGCGACCAGCCGGACCGGGCCGAGCGCGTCCTGGCGGTGCGGGTGCAGGGCGTGCGGCAGCCATTTCAGCCACTCCCACCCCGGCCGCCGCGCCGGACCGGCGCAGACCGCGATCAGCAGGTCGTCCGGCGCGTGGAAGACGGCGAGCTGGATCAGCGCGGCCCGGACCAGCGCCCGGGCCGGCTCGCCGCCGCGCAGGTGCACCCGGGTGAAGCCGCGCAGCGACAGGGCGACCGGCAGGTCCGGCACCACCGACCAGGTGTCCAGGAAGCGGCGCAGCGCCCCCGCGGTGGCCGGCTCCAGCTCGGGCAGCGGCCGGGTCTCCGGCGGCAGCAGCGGGGTGGCCAGGGTCTGCGGCCCGAGCCCGACCCGGACCACGCCGAAGTCCGGATCCTCCGGCCGGCGCTCCCAGAGCCGGTGGCTGCCCACCGTGGACCAGAGCCGCTCCGGGTCGGGATGCCGGTAGAGCAGGCCGGCCCGCTGCCGGCGCGCGGTCTCCCGGACCCGGCGGCGCAGCCCGGCCAGATGCCGCAGGTAGGCCCGGCGGGCGGCGGCCGACTCGGCCCGCCGCGGCCCGCCCGCCGACCCGAACGAGGTGGCCAGCATGGCGATCGAGGAGATGCCGAACAGGCCACCGATCACGTACGAATAGGGCCCGCCGCGACCCTGGCCCATCAGCATCGCCATCGCCACCGTGCCGCCCAGCATCGGCAGCACCATCAGCGCCTGCCGCCAGCGCCCGGCGGTGGCCGGCGGCACCTCCGGCGGCGGCTCGACCGGCAGGTCGCCGGACGGGATCTCCGGCCCCGGCCGCCGCTCGGCCCGCCTGATCGTCACGGTGCCCATCCGCGTGCCGCCTCCCGTCGCCCGACCGGCTCATGCTAGATACATTGACGTCGATCCCGCAGTACCGACGAGTCTCCTGTGGACAACCGAGAGGGGCCTGGTGGACACCGGTCTGGCCCGTGTCACGATCAGCGCGCCGCGACGCCGGGTGGACGTGGCGCTGCCCGAGCACGTGCCGCTGGCCGAGCTGCTGCCCGAGGTGCTGCAGCACGCCGGCGAGGACCTCGCCGACGTGGGCGAGCGGCACGGCGGCTGGGTGCTGCGCCGGGCCGGCGGGGGCATCCTGGAGACCGGCCGCGGGCTGCACCCGCAGGGCGTGCGCGACGGCGAGGTGCTGCATCTCTGCCCGGCCGACGACGAGTGGCCCGAGCTGGAGTACGACGACGTGGCCGAGGCGGTCGCCGAGGCCGCACGGCAGCGCGGCGGGGTGTGGAGCCCGGCCACCACCCGGGTCGCCGCCCTGGTCCTCGCGGCGATCGCGCTGACCGCCGGGCTGGCTGTCCTGTGGCGGGGTGTGGCCGGTGGCGCCGGGCTCGGCCTGGCCGTCCTGCTCCTGCTGGCCGCGGCCACCGCGTCCCGGGCGTTCGGCGCGGGCCGGGCGGCCGTGCTGCTCGGCGGCTTCGCCCTGGCCTACGCGGGCGTCGGCGGCGCGGTGCTGGCCGGTCCGGCCGACCCGGGCGGGGCGCTGCTGGCCGGCTCGGTGGCGCTGCTGCTCGCCGCGGCCGCCGGCGGGTTCGGGGTGGCCACCGGGGTCCCGGTGTTCGCCGCCGGCGCGACGGCCGGGACGCTCGGCGCGGTGGCCGCGTTCACCGGCCCGGCCGTGCTGCTGGCCGTGCTGGTCTGCGGGGTCGCGCTGCTCCCGGCGCTCGCCATCCGCGTGGGCCGGCTGCCGCGGCCGCCGGTCGACGTCCCGGACGATCCGGCGCTGGAGGCGATCCGCCGCCGCCCGGACCGGGTCGCGGTGCTGGCCGCTGTGGACCGGACCGACGAGTTGCTGACCGGCCTGCTGGCCGGGCACGCGGTGCTGGTGGCCGGGGCGGCCGTGGCGCTGGCCCGGATCGACACCCCGGCGGCCCGGGCGCTGCTCGGCGCCGGGGCGGTCGCGCTGCTGCTGCGGTCCCGGCTGTTCCGGGCCCGGCGGCAGCGGCTGCCGCTGCTCGCCGGCGGACTGGCCGCCGCGCTGGCGCTCGGCGTGGATCTGCTCGGCGCGGCCGGTCCGGGGGCGCTGCCGGTGGCCGCCCTGGGCTGCGTGCTGCTGGCCCTGGCCGGGGTGGCCTGGCCGGCGCTGCCGCCGTCCCGGTCGCCGGCCCGGGTCGCCGACGTGCTGGACGTGCTGGCCACGGTGGCGGTCATCCCGCTGGCCTGCGCGGTGGCCGGGCTCTACGAGGCGGTCAGCGGCATCGCGTTCTGATACGACCGCACCTGCGGGGCCGGAGCCCCGCAGGTGCGGTCGTCAGCGGTGCGTGGGAAGCGAGCGGTCAGTGCTCTCCCTCGGCCTCTTCGGCCTCGGCGCGAGCGAACGACGCCTTGATCTCGGCCTCGGCCTCGACCCGGCCCACCCAGGTCGCGCCCTCGACCGACTTGCCCGGCTCCAGGTCCTTGTAGACCGTGAAGAAGTGCTGGATCTCCATCCGGTCGAACTCGCCCAGGTGGTGGATGTCCCGCAGGTGCTCCTGGCGCGGGTCCTCGTAGGGCACGCAGAGCACCTTGTCGTCGCGGCCCTTCTCGTCGGTCATCCGGTACATGCCGATCGCGCGGGCCCGGACCAGGCAGCCGGGGAAGGTCGGCTCCTGGATCAGCACCAGGGCGTCCAGCGGGTCGCCGTCCTGGCCCAGGGTGCCCTCGATGTAGCCGTAGTCGGCGGGATACTGTGTCGCGGTGAAGAGGGTCCGGTCCAGGCGGATTCGCCCGGTCTTGTGGTCCACCTCGTACTTGTTGCGCTGCCCCTTGGGGATCTCAACCAGAACGTCGAAATCCATTATTTCGCTCCCCTTTTGCTTGCCCGCTTGAATAGACCGGTCCGCCGGGCGGGGAAGCGGGGGGTGGAAGCAGGGCCCGCAGGATCCGCGCGCGACGGTGTGCCGGATGTCGCTAGTCTCCCCTAAGTCTGACGCCACGGGCGAGGAGGGGCGTGTGACGAGGCAAGATTCACAGAACGGTTCGGGCCACGACGGCGTGTCGGACGGGTCAAACCGCCCGGATGCCGGTAAATGGCAGTCCGGCTGGGCCAGTGTGCCACCCGGCGACCCCGGCCGGCCCGCGGTTCCCCAGGATCAGCAGCCGACCGCGCTGAACCCGGCGGTGGGCGGCACGGGTGCGTACGGAAAAGCCTCGGTCCCGCTCAACACCGCCCGCCCGGCCTCGCCCGCGCCGTCCGGCGCCTCCTCGGCCACCCCGTCCGGCGCGTCCGGCGGCGCCGACCCCGGCCCGCTCCCGGCCGACAAGAGCCGATTTTTCGGTACGAAGGTCGTGGCCGCCGCGGCAACCGTCGTCGTCCTGGTCGCGCTCGCCGTCGTCGGGCTCGTCGTCCGGCCCGGTCCGATCGACGGCTGGCTCAGCGCCGAGTCCCCGGCGCCCACCCGCCCGGCGATCACCCCCGACCCGAAGCCGACCCCGGTGCTGGCCGCCGTCGCGGCGCAGGGCGAGCCGCCGAGCGCGCCGGCGGTCAAGGCGGCCCTCGATCCGCTGGTCGGCTCGGCCGCGCTGGGTGACCGGGTGCACGCCTCGGTGGTCGACGTCGCCTCGCAGGAACTGCTCTACTCCCGGGACGCCGAGGTGCCGACCACCCCGGCGTCGACCACCAAGCTGCTCACCGCGGTGACCGCGCTGGCCGCCCGCGGCCCGGCCTACCGGCTGGCCACCCGGGCGGTGGCCGGCGGCCGGCCCGGCGAGGTGGTGATCATCGGGGGCGGCGACCCGACCCTGGCGATCAACGCCAAGGCGCAGTTCCCCGGCGCGGCCCGGCTGGACCGGCTGGCCGCGCAGGTGCGCAAGGCGATGGGCGGTACCCCGATCACCCGGGTGACCGTGGACATCTCGCTGTTCAGCGGCCCGGAGACGGCCAAGGGCTGGGACTCCGAGGACATCTCGCCGCTCGGCCAGGTGTCCCGGATCCAGGCGCTGATGACCAACGCCGGCCGGATCACCCCGGTGCACAACGAGCACGGCGGCGACCCGCGCTTCTCCGACCCGGCGCTGGCCGCCGGCCGGGCCTTCGCGAACCTGCTGGACGTCCCGTCCGAGCGGGTCGGCAAGGGCAAGGCGCCGGCCGCCGCGGCCGCCTCCGCGCCGGCCTCGGCCGCGGCCTCCGCCCCGGCGGCCGGCCTGACCCCCGGCCGGGAGCTGGGCCGGGTGGAGTCGCCGCCGCTGGTGCAGATCCTCGACTGGATGCTGCAGCAGAGCGACAACACCCTGGCCGAGGCGATCGGCCGGCAGGTCCCGCTGGCGGCCGGCGCCGAGGCGAGCTTCGACGGCACCGCCGAGGCGATGATCCAGAAGCTCCGCGACCTGGGGCTGAACGGCGACGAGGCGGACCTCTACGACGCCAGCGGCCTGTCCCGGAACAACGGGATCAGCCCGGCGCTGCTGGTGCAGACCCTGTCGCTGGCGGCCAACGGCACCCGGCCGGAGCTGTCCGCGATGTTCGACGGCCTGCCGGTGGCCGGCTGGTCCGGCACGCTGCGGACCCGGTTCGTCACGCCCAGCCCGAACCGGACCGCGCAGGGCGTGGTGCGGGCCAAGACCGGCACGCTGAGCGGGGTGAACACGCTGGCCGGGGTGCTGGTCACCAAGGACGGGCGGGTGCTGGCGTTCGCCCTGATGGCGAGCGCCACCTCGGACGCCGGCGCGGCCAAGTCGGCGCTCGACAAGGTGGTGGCCAAGCTGGTCGCCTGCGGCTGCGCCTGATCCGCCGCCCGGGCAGGCTCGGGGTTTCACCGGAGTGCGCTCTGGAATCACGCGGGTACTGTCAGCTCCATGGCGCAGTTCGTTGATTGGGATCTGGCCGCCGCGACCGCGGGCGCGCTGTCGAAATCCGGCCCGGCGGTCTCCTACGACGAGGCCGCTCAGGTGGTGTCCGAGCTGCGGGTGCTGACCGACGAGGCGGCCGGGCACGTGGCGGCGTACACCGGCTTGCACCCGCAGACCGAGGCCGCCCCGGTGCGGGTGGTCGACCGCCGCGACTGGGCGAAGGTGAACATCGCCGGCCTCCGGCAGGTGATCACCCCGCTGGTCACCAAGCTGGCCGGCGACCGGCAGCCGGGCGCGTTCGCCGAGGCGATCGGCTCCCGGGTGACCGGCGTGCAGGCCGGCACCATCCTGGCCTACCTCTCCGGCCGGGTCCTCGGTCAATACGAGGTGTTCTCCGCCGACCCCGGCCAGCTCCTGCTGAACGCGCCGAACATCGTCGAGGTGGAGCGCAAGATCGGCGCCGACCCGCGGGACTTCCGGCTCTGGGTCTGCCTGCACGAGGTGACCCACCTCACCCAGTTCACCGCGGTCCCCTGGATGCGCGGCTACTTCCTCGGCCAGGTGCAGGCCTTCGTCGACGCCTCGCAGGGCGGCGAGCACATGCTGGAGCGGATGCGCCGTGGCGTCGCCAGCCTCTCCGACGCGCTGCGCGATCCGGAGAGCCGGGCCTCGGTGCTGGACATCGTGCAGACCCCCGGGCAGAAAGCCGTGCTGGACCGGCTCACCGCGCTGATGACCCTGCTGGAGGGGCACGCCGAGTTCGTGATGGACGGGGTCGGGCCGGAGGTGATCCCGTCCGTCGAGTCGATCCGGGCCAAGTTCAACCGCCGCCGGGAGACCGGCAACCCGCTGGAGAAAACCATCCGCCGGCTGCTCGGCATCGAGGTCAAGATGCGGCAGTACGCGGAGGGCCGCAAGTTCGTGCACGGCGTGGTCGAGCGGGTCGGGATGGATGCCTTCAACAAGATCTTCGAGTCCCCGCTGACCCTGCCGGCGCTGGACGAGCTGGGCGACCCGGACGCCTGGGTGGCCCGGGTCCACGGCCCGCGCCCGGCGCTCGACTGACCGTGGCCCGGATCCCGGCCCCGGTCGCCGCGATCCGCACGGCGGTCCGGCGCGGCCTGGCCGACCTGCCGGCCGACGCGCTCGTGCTGGTCGCCTGCTCGGGCGGCGCCGACTCGCTGTCGCTGGCCGCGGCGGCCCGGTTCACCACCGCCCGGGTCGGGCTGGTCACCGTGGACCACGGCCTGCAGGAGGGGTCGGACCGGCGGGCCCGGTCGGTGGCCGCCTGGGCCCGGGACGCCGGCTTCGACCCGGTGCGGGTCGCCACCGTCACGGTCGCCGGGCTGCCCGGCGGTCCGGAGGCGGCCGCCCGGAGCGCGCGCTACACGGCGCTGGAGTCGGCCGCCGGCGAGCTGGGCGCGGCCGCGGTGCTGCTCGGGCACACCCGCGACGACCAGGCCGAGACGGTGCTGCTGGCGCTGGCCCGGGGCGCCGGGCCGCGCGGGCTGGCCGGGATGCCGGAGCGGCGCGGGGTGTTCCGCCGGCCGCTGCTCGACGTGGCCCGCGCGGACACCCGCAAGGCGTGCGCCGCGCTCGGGCTGGCGCCCTGGGAGGACCCGCACAACACCGACCCGGCGTACGCCCGCTCCCGGGTCCGTGGCACCGCGCTGCCCACCCTGGTCGGTGCGCTGGGTCCGGCCGTGGTGGGCAACCTGGCCCGGACCGCCGCGCTGGTCGCCGCGGACAACGCGGCGCTGGACGAGCTGGCCGTCGCGGCCCTGGAGCAGGCCCGGTCGGCGGCCGGGCTGTCGGTGCCGGCGCTGGCCGGGTTGCCCGCCGCGATCCGCGGCCGGGTGCTGCACCGGTGGGCGCGGGAGCTGGGGGCGCCCGGCGGCGCGCTGGCGTACCCGCATGTGACCGCCCTGGACGCGCTGGTGACCGGCTGGCGCGGGCAGGGGCCGGCGTTCCTGCCCGCCGGGATCGCGGTGGCGCGGCGGGGGAGTGACCTCGTTCGGGTGGTTCCGACCCATATCAAGTGAGGTCGCCGGATCGGAATCCGGCCCCGTTTCGCCATCGGTAACCTTGATGCGGCAGGCTTAGGCACATGGCTGATGGCTCTTGGTACGACGCCGACATCGACCACGTGATCATCTCGGAGGAGCAGATCCGCGAGAAGATCGACGAATTGGCGAAGCAGGTCTCGGTGGATCACGCTGACGCCACCGACGGCATCCTCCTGGTCTGCGTGCTGAAGGGCGCGGTCATGTTCATGGCCGACTTCGCCCGCTCGCTGGGCCGGCACGGACCGTCCACCGAGATGGAGTTCATGGCGGTCTCCTCCTACGGGCAGGGCACCACCTCGTCCGGCGTGGTGCGGATCCTGAAGGACCTGGACCGGGACATCGCCGGCCGGCACGTGCTGGTGGTCGAGGACATCGTGGACTCCGGGCTGACCCTGTCCTGGCTGATGAAATACCTCGAGTCGCGGCAGCCGGCCAGCGTCGAGGTGGTCGCCCTGTTCCGCAAGCCGGACGCGGTGAAGGTGCAGGTGCCGGTCCGCTACGTGGGCTTCGACATCCCGAACGAGTTCGTGGTCGGTTACGGACTGGACTTCGCGGAGCGTTACCGCGAGTTGCCGTACGTGGGGGTGCTGAAGCCGGAGGTCTACGCCCGTAGCTGAACCGCTTTTCTCAGCGTGTTCTCAGTAATGGTGGTTATCGCCTGTTTTATTGCTGAAACGCGCTGGATTGCGGGGGGTTACGTGGAGTTCGCCCTCCGGCCTCACGGGTTCGCAAACCGTGCCCACGGTGTACGGTCGAGTGACCGATGGCGCGGTGTCACGAGCGCCGGAGGGGCCGGGAGTGATTCACCGACGCCAAGCGGGGAATTGATCCGGCGGCCGCCGGTGGGCGGCGACGTTGAGGTGACCAGGACGCCGATCAGGAGGGTCCGGGCGCTTGGCGCCCGACAACAGTATGGAACGTACGCGTTTCTTCCGCCGCCCGGTGGTCTGGATCATTCTGGTGATCATCGGCGTAGTCGCGCTGAGCTCGATCTTCACCAGTGGTCCGAGCTACCAGCGAGTTGATACTTCGGTCGCGCTTGAGCGTCTGAACCAGCCCGGCATCGAGAAGGTCGTCCAGAAGGACAAGGAGCAGACGCTCCAGATCGATCTCAAGGACGCCGAGCAGTTCAACGGCAAGTCCACGGACAAGATCGAAACCCAATATCCGTACGAGGTCACCAGCGATGTCTGGGATGACGTCCTGGCGGCCAAGGCGGCCGGCCGGATCACCGGGACGATCAACAGCACCGTCTCCGGCGACAACATCCTCCTCAGCCTGCTGATCAACCTGCTGCCGATCGCCATTCTGGTGGTCCTGCTGCTGCTGTTCATGTCGCAGATGCAGGGTGGCGGCTCGCGGGTGCTGAACTTCGGCAAGTCCAAGGCGAAGATGATCACCAAGGACACGCCGAAGACGACGTTCGCCGACGTGGCGGGCGCCGACGAGGCGGTCGAGGAGCTCCAGGAGATCAAGGACTTCCTGCAGAACCCGGCGAAGTACCAGGCCCTGGGCGCCAAGATCCCGAAGGGCGTGCTGCTCTTCGGCCAGCCCGGTACCGGTAAGACGCTGCTGGCCCGCGCGGTGGCCGGCGAGGCCGGGGTGCCGTTCTACTCCATCTCCGGCTCGGACTTCGTGGAGATGTTCGTCGGTGTCGGCGCCAGCCGGGTCCGCGACCTCTTCGAGCAGGCCAAGTCGAACGCGCCGGCGATCGTCTTCGTGGACGAGATCGACGCGGTCGGCCGGCACCGTGGCGCCGGCATGGGTGGCGGTCACGACGAGCGCGAGCAGACGCTCAACCAGCTGCTCGTCGAGATGGACGGCTTCGACACCAAGGGCGGCGTGATCCTGATCGCGGCCACCAACCGGCCGGACATCCTCGACCCGGCGCTGCTGCGCCCGGGCCGGTTCGACCGGCAGATCCCGGTGGACAACCCGGACATGGAGGGCCGCAAGGCGATCCTGCGGGTGCACGCCAAGGGCAAGCCGTTCACGCCGGACGTCGACCTCGACTCGGTGGCCCGTCGCACGCCCGGTTTCTCCGGCGCCGACCTGGCCAACGTGATCAACGAGGCCGCCCTGCTGACCGCGCGCAACGAGAAGCGGGCCATCTCGAACGACTTCCTCGAGGAGGCGATCGACCGGGTCATCGCCGGCCCCGAGCGCCGCACCCGGGCGATGAGCGACAACGAGAAGAAGATCACCGCGTACCACGAGGGTGGGCACGCGCTGGTCGCCTACGCGCTGCCGCACTCCGCGCCGGTGCACAAGGTGACGATCCTGCCGCGCGGCCGGTCGCTGGGTCACACCCTGGTCCTGCCGACCGAGGACAAGTACACCCAGACCCGCGCCGAGATGATCGACACCCTGGCGTACGCGCTGGGTGGCCGGGCCGCCGAGGAGCTCGTCTTCCACGAGCCCACCACCGGCGCCGGCAACGACATCGAGAAGGCGACCGGCCTGGCCCGCGCCATGGTCACGCAGTACGGCATGAGCTCCAAGCTCGGCGCGGTGAAGTACGGCACCAGCAACGACGAGCCGTTCCTGGGCCGCAACATGGGCCACGAGCGGGACTACTCGGACGCGGTCGCCGCCGACATCGACGCCGAGGTGCGTGCCCTGATCGAGCTGGCCCACGACGAGGCCTGGGAGATCCTGGTCGAGTACCGCGACGTGCTGGACAGCATGGTCCTCGAGCTGATCGAGAAAGAGACGATCACCCGCGAGGACATGGACCGGATCTGCGCCCGGGTGGCGAAGCGTCCGCCGATGTCGCCGTTCAACGGGTTCGGCAAGCGCCTGCCGTCCGAGGCTCCGCCGGTGCTCACCCCGGCCGAGCGGGACAAGCTGAAGGCACAGGCCGAGTCGGACGGTCAGCTCGCCGTCGGGCCGAACGCCAACGGCGCCGCGGAAGGCAGCAACTGATCAACACGCGAGACGAACTCGACTACCTCGCCGCCCGGCTGGTCGACGGCAAGCTCACGGGTACACCCGTCGAGCAGGCCGTCGACCTCGGGCGGATCGAGAAAGCGGTCCGGGAGATCCTCATCGCGATCGGTGAGGACCCGGACCGGGACGGCCTGGCGCGGACCCCCGCCCGGGTCGCCCGTGCCTATGCGGAGCTGTTCGCCGGCCTCCGGGTGGACCCGGCGACCGTGCTCACCACCACCTTCGAGGCGGACCACGAGGAGCTCGTGCTGGTCCGCGACATCGAGGTGCAGAGCATGTGCGAGCACCACCTGCTGCCGTTCAAGGGCGTCGCGCACATCGGCTACGTCCCGGGCACCGACGGCCGGATCACCGGCCTGTCCAAGCTGGCCCGCCTGGTCGAGGTCTACGCCCGCCGCCCGCAGGTCCAGGAGCGGCTCACCTCGCAGATCGCCGACCTGCTGATGAAGCAGCTGGGCGCGCGCGGCGTGATAGTGGTCCTGGAGTGCGAGCACCTGTGCATGGAGATGCGCGGGATCCGCAAGGTCGGCGCCCGCACCGTGACGTCAGCGGTCCGTGGCGCCTTCCAAACCGACGGCAAAGTCCGAGCCGAAGCGATGGCTCTCATAAACGCGCGGTAGTCAGTCGAGCGGTCCGGCCCGCCCCCGCGACGTCCGACCGCTCCCCGCACACCCGCCACTGTGCAAAACCCCCGCCCGCACCCGCGTGATGCAAAGCCCGGCCGCAGCCCCCGCCGTGGTGCAAAGCCCGGCCCGCGGCACCCGCCGTGGTGCAAAGCCCGGCCCGCGGCACCCGCCGTGATGCAAAGCCCGGCCTGCGGCACCCGCCATGGTGCAAAGCCCGGCCTGCGGCACCCGCCATGGTGCAAAGCCGGCCCGCAGCACGCGCCGTGGTGCGAAATTCCGGGCTGCGGCGGCCGCCGGGTGCGAAAGTCCAGTCCGGGGCGCCTGCCCGGGGCGGGTCCCGGCCATCGGCTTGCCGCGGCGCCCGCCGGTGGTCACTGTCCCGGCCGCGTCCCGTTCCCTTGGCTGGCTTCCATGGGTGTCTCAACCGCGTTGAGACACCCATGGGAGCCAGCCGGGGACCTTGAGCGGGGGCGTGGCGGTGACCAGCAGCTCAGTGGGTTTTGATCTGGCTCGTCGTTACCACCCGCGGACGTCGCCCTTGCGGGCTGAGCGTTCTGGACGCGCCAGCGGCCAGCTCAGGCCGGAAGGGTCCCTGGCGGGAGCGACGATCAGTGATCAGCGCGGATCCGAGTCAGGATTCTGAATTTGATCTTGGATGCTGGCAACGGCGGCGGCATCAGCACGCTGTCGGCACCGGATCAGATCATGCCGCGGAACTGGTTGGCGGACTCGATGGCGGCGCGGGTGAGCTGGGTGGCCTCGTCGAGCCGGGTGCGGGCCTGCTCCAGCTGGGAGATGGCGGCCGCGGTGGTCGGGTGGAACGAGCCGACCGCGGTCAGGCGCAGCAGGGCCAGCGACTGGTCCAGCTGGTCGGCGACCGCCTGGATGCCGGCGACCGCGCGCTCCGCGCCGTCCACCGAGGCGGCGAGGCTGACCTTGACTTCCTCGACGTTGGCCATGATCTCTCCGCTTCAGTTGAAGATGGCTTGCAGGCCGACGCCCATGCAGGTGAGCAGCACCGGTGTGAGGCAGGTGACGACGCCGACGACCGGGGTGCGGTCCACGGTCGTCCCGGCCTTCTCGGCGTCCGGGCCCCAGACGAAGCCGATCGTGGCGAAGCCCAAGCCGAACGCGAGCAGCGGCATGCTCAGCCCGCACAGCAGCGTGTAGGTGGGCAGCGAACCGCTCGGCGCCACCAGGTAGAGGATGATCTGCACGAGCAGCACGGCGGCCGCGAACGGGCCGTAGACCAGCAGGTTCCGCGCCCAGGGGCGGGACGGGCCGACCGGCGCCGGGCCGATGAAGGCGTGATCGGCGGCATCCGCGGTGACCCGGGCCTGCCGCAGCGCGGACAGCACCGCGCCCGGGCCGCCGGTGACCGCGGCCAGGGCGCTGGCCCGCTCACCCTCCAGCGGCACCAGGTCGGCCGGTGGCACGCCGAAGTCGCGGACCAGGCGGGCCTGCTGCGGGGCGAGACGGGCGCGTACCGAAGTGAGCTCCTGGCGGGCGGCGTTGATGGTCGCGGCCTGCTCGCCGGCCACCGAACTCGCCGCGCGCCGCACCGTGTCCAGATCCCGGGCGGCCGCCAGATAGGCGGCCCACGGCCCGCCGGTCGGCGGGGACGCCTGGGCCGGCACGACGCCGCTCTGTTCTGCCTGCTCGGTCATGGGTTCGCGCCCTCCGGCCGGACGAAGGGGACCACCGTCACGGTGCGGTCGGTGTGCCGGTCGTGCAGCAGCGCCCGGTTCGGCCGGGGCTGCCAGTCGACCGGGCGGCCCAGCAGCAGCGTGACATCCGACTGCGGAACGTTCAGGAAGAGCAGGCCGGCCACGTCCTCCCGGCCCATGCTGCCGCCGGTCTCCTCGCCGAACCGGCGCACCCCGCGCCACCAGGACAGCAGGTGCGCGCCCCGGCTCGGCCCCTCGCGCAACAGCTGACGCAGCCCGCTCAGGCTGCCCGGCGGGGCGGCGTCCATGCCGAACACCACGCGGTAGCCCGGCTGGTCGGCGGCCAGCTCGGCGGCGAGCCCGGCGGCGTCCACCACGACCACCTCCTGCCGGTGGCTGATCTCCGCGGCCAGCGCGGCGGCCAGCGCGTCCCCCTCGGCGACCAGCGAGGCGATCACGAACCGGGCGGTCCGCGGCGCGTGGCAGGCCGCCACGCTGCGGGCCGCCGCGTCCAGCACCTCGGAACCGGCCGCCTGCGAGCCCAGGATCGCCAGGTGCCGCCCCGGCGAGGAATCCAGCGGGAAGGTCGCGGTGGACAGGCTCACGTCGATGATCCGGCCGACCAGCGCGGTCGGCCGGCCGGCGCGACCGGCCAGCGCGGCCCGGTAGGACGGGTCGTCGGCCAGATGCTGGTGCGCGTAACCGGCGAAGATCCGCGGCGGGATCGACTCCGGGTCGCGGGCGCCCCACAGCTTGTGCCGCAGGTCGCTGAGCAGCTCCTGGTCGGCGTGCGGGTCGGGGAAGCGGACCACCCGCTCGTGGCCGCGGGTGGCGCCGCGCGGGCCGCCCAAACCGCCGGCCGTGTTCACCACCGCGCTGCCCAGCGGCAGGCCGGCCGCCGAGTCGTTGGTCGGCTCCAGCACGTCACCGCCGCCCGGCAGCGCGATCCGCACCGGGAACTGTCCGAAGATCGAATCGCGTTTGGCGTAGAGCGCCTCGACGCCCAGCACCGTCTGACTCGCCAGGACCAGATGAATCCCGTACGACCGGCCCTTGCGGGCGAGCGACTCGAGCAGGCCCACCGCCTCGGCGGCGGTCGGGTCGTTGCCGGCCAGCAGCACCTGGAACTCGTCGATGACGCACAGAACCCGGGGCAGCGGGCGGCCCCGGCCCTCCTCTGCCGCCACCGCGCGCAGGTCGGCGAAGCGGGACACGCCGGCCCGCTTGTAGGCCATCGAGCGGCGGCCCATCTCGGCGTCCAGCTCGCGGAGGACGGCCAGCCCGTACTCCCGGTCGGACTCGACGCCGACGGCTCGGGCGTGCGGCAGCCAGGTCCGGTCCCGCTGGGTCGGCACAAACTCGGCGAAGGACACGCCCTCCTTGAAATCGAGCAGGTAGAGCGACAGCTCGTCGGGGGAGTAGCGGGCACCCAGCCCATAGAGCACGTTGATCAGGAAGGCGGTCTTGCCGGCCCCGGACCGCCCGCCGACCATCCAGTGCGGGGTCAGATCATTGAAACGAAGAATTAACGGTACGTCTCCGTGATGGCCGACGACGGTCTCCACCCCGCCCGACGCGTCCGCCGACCACAGCTCCTCGGTCGGCTCCGGCAGCAGATCGGCCAGCGTCACCCGGGACGCCGCGGCGGTGTGCGCGGCCAGCTCCTGGCAGACCGCGTCGATCAGGTGTGGCGGCGGCTCCTCGTCCAGGAAGACCGGCGCGTTCAGCCACGGGGTGTCCGGGGTGGCGCCGAAAGATCCCCCGGGCGGGTCACCGACCACCGCGAACGGGTTACGCACCGAGACGGCCGTGGTGCGCGGCAGCGGAGCCTGCGTGGTCTCCGCGGTCAACGGCGGCGGCGGCCAGCCGGCCACGATCAGGTGCAGCCCGGAATCCGGCCCCTGCTGGGCCAGCGCGGCGATCCGGCGCAGCTCCTCGCCCTCGGTCAGCTCGGGCAGGCTGGCGATCACCACCAGCAGCACCCGGTCCCGCCGTCGTCTGCCGCCGCTCTTCTCGCCGCGCGCGGGCCTGAGCCACTTCTCCGCCTCGGACAGCACGTCGCGCAGCCCGTGGCGGTCGGTGGCCGGCGGGGACATCAGCCCGGCGTCGGCCAGCTCCTCGAACGGCTGGAAGACCGCGCCACCACCGACCCCGTCCACCGCCCGGACCAGCAGCGACCCGGCCGGCGCCGCCGCGAACAGCCGCAGCAGCAGCGCCCTGAGCAGGCCGAATACCCGAGGATCGGTGGCACTGGCGTCGACGGTGAGGTGCCCGGTCCCGAGCAGCGGCACGATCGCCGGGAACCGCACGTCGTCGAGCGGCTGCGCCACCCCGAGCCGGACAAACTGCGGAGGCTGCCCACCGCCGAGCGGGGCCTTGGGCGTCAAAGCGTCCAGCGGAGCCCCGAGCCACCCGGGCGCCACCTGCGCCGCCGCGACCCGCAACTGCTCGGCCAGCCGATGCTGCTCCCGCGGATCGGCAACGCTGGGCGCATACGCCTCCAGCGCGGCGGCGGCCGCGTCCGCCGTCGCCACCGCTTGCCGGTGCAGGGCAGCGGCCTGCCGGACCCGCAGAGCCGAATCCGCCACTGCCGTCACCTCCTGTCGCGCGCATAAAACCTATCCCAGACCAGCCGCACTACCCGCAATGCGGTCCCCGAGTCCCCCTCCCAGGATGCCCGCCAAATGTGTCCTATCAGGATCGGCCGCCGCCTGGCACAGCACACCGAACGGTGCCGGGCGTTGGTGGGTGGGCGTCCCGAAGCGTGCCAGCGTCGGGCCGGTGTGGCGTGGCAGGGCGTGTCAGCGTGGGCCGGTGTGGCGTGGCGGGGCGTGTCAGCGTGGGCCGGTGTGGCGTGGCGGGGCGTGTCAGCGTGGGCCGGTGTGGCGCGGCGGGGCGTGTCAGCGTGGGCCGGTGTGGCGTGGCGGGGCGTGCCCGCGTTGGCTGGTGCTGGGCGGTGGAGCACGCCAGTGGTGGCCGGTGTGACCCAGTGGAGCGTGCTCGCGTTGGCTGGTGCTGGGCGGTGGAGCAGGCCAGTGGTGGCCGGTATGACCCAGTGGAGCGTGCCCGCGTTGGCTAGTGCCGCGTGGTGGAGCATGCCAGTGTTGGCTCGTGTCGGGCGGTGGAGCACGCCAGCGTTGATCGATACGTCACAGCGGAGCGTGCCAGCGTGTGGTCGGTACGGCGTGCCGCAGCGTGCCAGCGGCGGCTGGTATGGCCAAGTGGAGCGTGGCAGCGTTGATTGGTAGGGCGTAGCGGAGCCTGTGCGAAACGGGCGTTGATCGGTGCAGCGGAGCGTGCCCACGTTGATCGGTACGTCCCAGCGGACCGCATGGTTCGAGCATGATTGGCCCTCGCCCTGCAGTGTTGAGCCCTCTGAGACGAATTAGTGTCGTAGGTATGCAGCCGCACACCCCCGAACCACACCCCGGCCCCACATCGCCGGCAATCCCCGCGGCTCCACCCGACACCCCCGGCCCGGCCATCTCCCCTCCGAGCACCGGCCCGTCTGTGTTGCCTGTGCGGAGTGGCCGCTTCAGGAGCCGCCGCACACGGTTGTGGCTGGCCTTAGGGGCCGGAATTTTGGCCGTTCTATGCCTAGGCGGCGTCGGGGTTATCGTCTCCCTCTACGACAATGCCACCAAGATTGAACGCACTGACCCGAGTGTTGTAATTTTCAATTTCCTGGGAGCGTACCTAACTGATCGAAATGACCAAGAGGCTGCGCTTTACACCTGCAAGGAGGGGCTCGATATTAGTCGGCTCGCCTCATTTCGAGACGAAGTAGAAAGCGTTGAGAAGAAGTACTCGATACAAGTTGTTATTACCTGGCAAGACCTAGATGTAAAGACTTCAGGGGACCGTGCTACTGCGACTGCTGAGATAGTTCGCACGATATCTGATGGTTCTGAGAGAACCTTCAAGCCATGGGTGTTCGAGTTGGTTGATAGCGGTGGTTGGAGAGTCTGTTCAGCCAGTGCGGCCTCATAGTTACTCGAGCCAAAGTAAGTTGGCTGCAACTTCAAGAGTTTGAGGGAATTTTCCGCTCCACGCCCAGCGGTACCAATCGCTCTCGTTAGCCACTCGTGCGCAGGTATCGCCATTCTCGCTGATGTATAGCTCTGTGGTGGCACGCAAGTCCCGCTGTTCGCCACCATCCTCCAGAAGACGGACCGCGCGACGTCCGGTCAAGGATGTCGCACGCTCCGCAGATGTGGGGAAGCGCCGGGGAGGCTCGTCGAGCGACACCGGTTGTGGCTTGTCATGTGCGCTCAGACTTCCTAGTCCCGAAACGCCCAATTCTTCCACCCATACTCTGTCAATTGCCACGAGGGCAGCGAAAACCTCGGTTCTTTCCGACTCTGCTCGATACCACTCGGACTCTGGCATTATGGGCACGTAGGTCCGGCTTCCTTGGATAACTTTTTCGTCAGCCCGAAGATCGCCGCGCCAACCCAAGCCCGGAAGACCGGTGAGTACTCGGCGCCCGCGCATTCTTCCGCTCATAGTGGCCGGAACGGGAACGATCGGACGAGGTGGTTCAAGTGACCAGTTGTCCTGGCCGAAGAAAGGATCCGGTGCCGGTTCGCTCATCATCCTGCGTCGCCCAGGGGTGCGCCGTGCTGCTGCATGAACGAAACAGGATTGATTGCTCCGGAACTTGAACGGTCGTTGTTCAAGTGAACTTCGAAATGAAGGTGCGGGCCGGATGAGTTCCCGCTGGTGCCGACCTTGCCGAGAACTTGGCCGGCTTCCACCTTCTGATTCTTTTGAACGAAGGGCCGCTGCACCATGTGACAGTACCGGGTCATCACATTGCCGGCGTGCTGGATCTCGACCATCCACCCACAGCCACCCTTGCCCGGATAGCCATCGACGTTGCAGGTCTTCCTACCCCTGAAGTCTTCGTCGCACTTGACCATCGACACGATGCCACTGGCCGCGGCCACGATCGGCGTGTACCGGGAAGCGATCAGGTCGACGCCCTGGTGGTTGGGTCGTTCCGGACTACGGAATGCGGAACCGACCTCCGCGTGCACCGGATCAGTCCACCCGGACGCGGCGATCTGTCCACCCGCAGCGCAGACCATCGAGACCGAGTTCCCGACAGCGTTCGCTGCCCCGTGAGCGAGCTTGTTGACCATCTGAGTGGCCGCCTGCTCGTGCTTGGCGTAGGCATCCGGATATGCGCTGATCTGCACAGCCTGGGCCGCACGGGTCAGTGCCTTCTTGTCCCAGCCCGGGATCTTCTTGAGCTTCTCGTAGAACTTCGTGCTTGCATAGACCGGGTCTCGTACCTGTGCCGGCGTACCCCAACCGGAACTGGGCCGCTGCTGGAACAGGCCGAGTGAGTCGTGGTCGTTCCGAGCGCCAAGGTCGCCTAGGTTGACCAGCCGGGACTCCTGCATGGCGGTGGCTACCGCGATCACCCAAGCACGCGGTGGCAGCTTCATCTTCGCGCCGGTGTTGATGATGATGGCCGCATTGCGAACCTGTTGAGCGCCGTAGTCATCGATGTTGGGCAGCTTGGCGTTCGGATCGATCGGCCCGCCCTCGCCACACCCGAAGGCAGCTGCACTCAGGTCGGCCTGTTCGTCCTTGTCGTTGAGCCCGCTGAACAGAATCACCGTGACAGTGCCGCCACAGCACAACAGCGCCAGCGTTGTCACCAGGGCTATCAGGAGCACAACCTTGCGGGGCCGCCGGAGAGTCATGCCGCTTCCCAGTCGATGCCGTCAACTAACCAGTGACCGTCCGGTGCCACCAGCCGGAGACTAAGCCTGCCGGAATTCATCGTCACTACCGCGTTGACCAGGGTGTCATTCACCGCTGCAACGGTGGGCCGGCCGACCACCCGGTTCGCCGGCACACCAGCCGGGTCAACCCCACGAAGTTGATCAGCAAGATCCGAGGTGGCGTTCGGGAGAAGCCGATCAAGCCACTTCTGAGAGCTGACACCGGTATGACTTACCCAGGCTGATGCGAACGCGTAGGCCACCGCTTCCGGTTGAGCACGCCCAGGAATGGTCTTCGGTGTGGGCGGCGCTTCGGATGAAACGACACTGTCGTCTTCGGACGGATCTATGCTGATTGCTGGGGTCGCTGTGCTCTGCACGAGGGAAGGGGATGACGGCTCCCCATCAGAAAAGAGCCGACCGACACCGACCACCGCCAGCACAATGGCAGCAAGGACAACTGCCACGCCCCATCGTGAGCGGAAGAGCGCGTTGAGTCCGCGCGCAATTATTCCAGACACGCGATCACCTTGCCTCGGAGCGCACCCGCGGCGTCGCCGGTTCCTCCGTGGTGACGCCCGTCTCTGGCCGATAGATCGCATATGACGTTGGACGCTCGGCCACGTCGGGCTCGGTCCATTCGGAGCCACGCCGTGTCCGAGTTGGCGCGGGCCGAGTGGCCGTCTCTATAGCAGGCTTATCGCTTCTCGCGATTTCTTTGCCATCCGGACGTGCTGAAGGCGCCGGCTGAGATTGATCGCCAGTCGGAGAACTGGTCACTTCGGCGCGAGGAGAAGTTGCGTGCGCTGGGTCCTCAAGCCTAGCTTCTGGACGCATATTTCGTTGTTCGACGAGGACCACACGCCCGTCCTTGCCGATCACTGGCTCGCGAGTTCCTCCCCCCTCAGCTACTTCAAGCTTTGCGGCCTCACGCATGTCGCGGAAGAAGCGACGGTGCCAAGAGCCAGCGGAGACGATTGCTGCGGTGCCGTCCTTGCCGCCGAGTTGAGTGATTCGGCGATATGGCCGGAGGAGGAGCCAGCCGACAACACCGCATAGCCATACCAGAACTACTTGCAGCCATCCTGGTAATGTTGCCGTGTTCATGATCAGATCGACCGCGAAAAGATAGATGGCGGCGCCAGTGCCGAAAATTGCGATATTGAAGATCGCGGCAACGACGGCATTTCCCAGTCGGCGGATTCCCGAGCCTGCAGGCCGCAGAAGTCCGATTGTGCCGAGGATGGGGGCCGCAATGACTGCCCAGCGGAATACGAGAAACCCTAGCAACACAAGAATCGATGCCGTGAGGTCGAACATTGCGAACATCAGTGCGGCAAGAGCTGCAATAAACCCAGAGCCGATCCGCTCTGTCCCGTTCTTGCCTTGAAGGTAATCATAGGCTTCCGGATCCTCGATATTAATCTGCGCGGAGATTACCTTCCACTGAGCCTTCTTGCGCTCAATTGCAGCGTTCCGCGTTTGAGGGTTTGCCCGAATGTCCTCTACCTCTTCCCACTGGAAAGCGTGGGCTCTGTAGAGCGCATAGCCATATTTCTGGGCGGTTTCGCTGTCTGCCGATCCGAGAATGCCTCGCAGCCAATTTCGGTATAGCATGGTCTCGGTCACTGTGTCGCTTGCGCGGACTGCCGGTGGCCGATTATCCACACATGCATCCGGCTCGCCTAGTTTGCAGGCGTTGGCCGGGTTGCTTTTAGGCTGTGGGTCTAGTGCGCCGTGGATGACGCTTAGTGAAGTAACCAGGCTCTGGTCAGCTAAGTTGGCCGAACGGACAGGCCAAGCGGCAATTGCCGTAACGCCAACCATGACCAAGATGGCCCAGCCAGCGGTGGTCGTTGCTGCTCCCATATCGGCCTGGCGAGACCGCCATATTAGGTAGAGGCCAACAATCGCAAGAGTGATTACGCCGAATACCTTGAATACCTTCTCGTAGACTGCTTGGGTTGCCTGGTCAACTAATGTGTCGGCCCATCCCCAGAGTGATTTTGGATCCCATGCGCGCTCTCGGAGTGCATTCGACGCTCCGATAACTGACGTTGCGAACATGAATTCACCGTTCGCGATAGCTGATTCGGCTCGCGAGTCGGCTTCAGTGAAGGCAGCGGCGCATCCACCTTCTTGGTCGTAATTGGGGAAGTTGTAGCCGGCGTATCCGTATTGGCTGTACATGCCTGTGCGGCCTGTCTTAGCCGACGCCTCCGGCTTCTCTGCGAACCACCCGGCTAGGCCGGAATCCGGTGTGCTGGGGATGGGGGCCTTTTCGCAGGTTGCTTTGTCGCCGATGGCTTTAGTAAGGCGGTTGAGGCACTCGTCAACGTTGGCCTTCCATTCCTCTACGCTGCACGCCTCGCCGGGGGCCTTGGCTGGCGCTGCAATCGCTCCCGAGGGGGCGGCCACCGCCCAAGCGATCGACGCCACCACCATCACGACCAAGGTGGAGAACAGCGCCAACCCTCGCCGCACCATCTCAAACCTCCAGGTCGGACGGGAGGGGCACCACCGCGGGCTGCGCCGTCCCAGGCGTCGTGTCCAGGTGTTCCAACAACCCTTCGACGTACGAGACGTCGACGCGAACCTTCTGGACCCGCCCGTCCACGTCCCGCATCACGAACTCGCGGAAGCCCAACCGGCTCTGCGACGACGTGTCCACCTGGGACAGCGAGGCGAGCGTCGCCTCGTACCCGTCATGGACCGGGACCCGCAGCAACCGCAACGCCTCCGAAGCGATCTCCTGGTCCTCGGCGATCCGCCCGACGAAGACCGTGGAGACCAGGTTTTGCACGTCCAGGCCGAGGATGTCGCGCGGGTTCTGCGAGGCGACCAGCGCGGCCAGGTTCCATTTCCGGGAGTCGCGGGCGAGCCGGACCAGGAACGAGCGGCCGGAGCGCCAGCCCTCCATGAAGTGCGCCTCGTCGAGTCCGACCATCTTGCGGGACGACATCGAGCCGCCGTAGCAGCGCCGGACCGCCAGCCGGTGCGCGGTGTGCAGCATCGGCAGCGCCAGCGACTCCTCGGCCGACCAGTACTCCCGCTCGATTTTCAGGTCGGGGAGACGGAGGCCGGCCATGGTGATCACGGTGAGCGCGGCGTCGGCGCCGAGCAGGTGCTGCGGCGGCCGGCCGAAGAAGAGCAGCGCGAGCGGCATCTCCGCGGTGTCCAGCAGCAGGTTGGCCAGCTCCCGGCCCTCGTCGTCGTCCAGGCCCTGCAGGGTGGTGACCACGTCGTCGAGGGTGGAGGTCTCCTCGGCCGGGACCTGCCGGACGGCGTGCCGCAGCAGCGTCGCGGTGGACGCCTCCTTGGCCACCTGCGGCGGCACCAGCATCGAGCAGATGTCCTGGACCAGCATGCGGCGCTCGGCCCGGGCGTTGGAGACGGCGATCTCGTACTCCCGGTCGCCGGCCGCGCCGGTGGAGAACTCGGAGCGGATCGGGGTCGGGATCAGCGCGTACGGCGCCAGCGTGCCCTGCTCGGAGCCGGTCAGGTTCAGCACCCGCGAGTACGGCCGCAGCTCCGGCATCTGGCACAGCCGGGCGAGCGGCCCGGACGGGTCGAGCAGGGTCACCTGCACGCCACGGCGCGCGTTCAGGTAGCCGAGTGCGCCCATCAGCGTCGACTTGCCACCGCCCGGCTCGGCCACGAAGACGCCGAGCCCGGACCGCTCCCGCACCTCCATCGGGAAGTGCAGGTCGAGGAAGACCGGCCGGCGGCAGGTGCCGGCGGTCCGCCCGATCAGGTCGCCGCGCCGGTCACCAACCGTGGAGGCGGCCTGCGGCAGCGCCGCGGCGAGCAGCTTGACCGGCATCCGCCGGACGTAGCCGGTGTTGGCGATCGGCTCGCCCGGGATGAACTCGCGGGCCAGCTGGTCCTGGTTCTTCGGGTGCTGCAGGGAGATCCGCAGCTCCCGGGAGTAGAGCTGGATCAGCCGGCGGGCGCGCTCCAGGCACTCCTCGCGGTTGGCGCCGCCGACCGCGATCCGGTGCCAGCCGTGCGCCCGGGCCGAGTCGGTGGGCAGGCCGGTGGTCATCTCGTCGCCGATCACCAGCGCGCGTTTGGCCAGGCGCTCCAGCTCGGGCGGGGCGTCGATGCCGTGCTCGGCGTAGTCCAGCTGCTGCGAGCGGATCATCCGGAGCCGGTGCTCGAGGTTCTTGAACGAGCTGCCCGAGCCGAGGATGTCGATCCGCGAGGAGAGCTCCATCGGCCACGGCAGCCGCTCGTGGAAGTGCAGCCACGGCTCGTGTTTCTCGGGGATCTCCAGCGGCTCCATCCGGCCGACCGAGAGGACCGCGACGTGGCGCTCCTCGCCGGTCATCCGGTTGACCAGCTTGACCGTGGATCCGTACGGCGTGCGGTAGCGCTCCACCTGCTCGGTGAGTGCGAGCAGGTCGCCGGTCTCCCAGTGGCCGTTGGAGACCGGGGAGAGCAGCCCGGGCGGCGCCATGCAGAGCGCCACCGAGCGGAACAGCAGCCACTCCAGCTCCTGCGGGGTGACCCGCCGCCCGCGCATCCCGAACGCGTTCAGCACCTCGTCGAACTGCTCGACGGTACGACCCAGCTTGCGCCGCTCGTTCTCGGACGTCCCGCGGCCGAAGACGCGCAGGATCCGCTCGGAGAAGGTGTCGCCGAGCGACCGTCGCGCGAAGGTGACCCCGAGGTACGTCTGCCCCTCGGCGTGGCTCATCGAGAGCAGGTGCCGCTGCGCCCCGACCACGTGGTCCGACCAGGACGTGGCGCCCTGCACGTCGGGCAGCGGCCGGCTGGTGAACGAGTCGACCGTGCGCGCCCACTCGTCGGCCGGGAACGGCCGGGTGGTCCGCCGCAGGTGCAGCCGGAAGCCGGCCAGGCCGGCGTACTGCTCGGAGATCGCGCTGAGCAGCGCCTCCCGCTCGGCGTCCGGGCGGAACGCCCAGCGCACCTCGGGCAGGTGGTACCACGCCGTGACGGTGCCCTGGGTGAAGGTCAGATGCCCGGCGATCTCGCTGATCGCCAGCTCGATCGACGGGTCGCGGTCGCTGAACTTGAGTTTCTGCGGGCGCAGCGGCGCCATTTTCGGCGCCTTCGGCTCCGAGCGCCGGGCCGGGGCCTTCTCCTTGCGCTTGACCGGGGCCTTCTCGGGTACGGGCACCGGCAGCGCGGGCGCCGGCGCCTGGACGAGCGGGGCCGGAGGGGGCATCGGAACGGGAGCCGGCGGGGCGGCGGCGATCGGCGGCGCCGGCTGCGGCGGCCACTCGTCGAACTCGGCCCAGTCCTCGGCGTCCGGCGCGTCCGGAACCGGGGAGCCCGGCAGGGCGGGCGCGGACGAGCCGTTGGCAGCGGGCGCGGCCGGGGCCGGGTAGAAGTCAGGCTCCGGTCCGGCCGGAGCCCGCGTGAAGGGCGCGCCCTGGTACCCGTTCGGAGCGGGTGGCTCCAGGACGGCCGGTGCCCCGTGCCCGTTCACCGCGGCCGGAGCACGGTGGCCGTTGGTCACCTCCGGTTTCGCCGGAAGATCACTCGGACGGGTGGGTGCGGCCGGTGCCGGGGTCCCGCCGAAGAGGTCGAGGAACGGCGAGTCGATGTCCATGGTGCTGTCCACCGGCGTCCCCGGCGCGCGCACCGCGTGCGGCGCCTGGAACACGCCGACGCCGCCGTGCCCGGGCGCGGTCACCAGTTCTTCGACGTCTTCCAGCGAATCTGGCGAGGAGTAGTTGTCCGGGCGCACACCGTTACTCTGCCTGCCCGGCCTCGAAGCGCCCGCGCCGGGATGCCCGCGCGGAATGTTCCCGGTCATGCGTCAACACCGCCGAGGATGGCCAAACTGGTCATACCAACTCCTCCCGGACCCGGATGCGAGTGGCGACAAGTCTTGGATCGCGTTGCTCCACGGCGGGCTCGCGGGTGCGGCGCCAGTCGGTGAGCGCGGTGCGGATGACGACCCGGGCCGGCCGGTCCGGGTCGACATGCCGGAACACGTACGACGTGGAGACCATGGCCAGCGCGATCTCCCACGCCGGGAACGGGTCGAAGTCGAGCGTGATCAGGTAGTGCAGGGCCATGAACAGCGGCACCAGCGCGACGAACATGCCGTACTGCGCGTACGGCAAGTGGACGGGCAGGGTGTAGCCGGGCGGGCCGAGATAGACCAGGCGGGCCCGGTAGATGTCGTCGTCGGTCCGGAGCCGCATCTCAGTTGAAGATCAGCTTGATCAGGTAGTCGCCGACGAAGAACAGGGTCGCCGCGCCGGCGATGAAGGCCAGGCCGACGATGGCGATCGCCGAGCTGGTGAGCACCTTCGACACCTCACCGCGGCTGGCCCGGCCGATGAAGATCACGCCGAGCACCGCGAGCAGGATCGGAGCGATGTTCTTCGCGAAGAAAGTGACGATGCCCGAGGTGTTGATGCCTGTGGGCTCGGCAGCGGCGGCGAGCACGCCGCTATGGAACGCCGTCGCGACCTGTCCGGCGAGCTCGGTGGCGATCATCGGTAAACCTCCCCGTGTCCGGTATGGGGGGTGCGGACACGCTGCAGTGGTAAAGCCTTACGGCAACGCCCATATCGTGCAGCCTGTAGCTCACCACGTCGAGTGAGCCGTTCGGGCACTGCCATGCTCGTCTGCTCTCTTCGGTCACTTCATGATGCCCAGTTCCGAAGAGTACGGCCCGTACTTGCGAGCAACAAGCGTCCGTTTCGTTACCCAAGGTGAAGGAGTGCATGAATCTGAGTCACGACGGATCGTACACCTGTTCGAAAGAACCCCGCCCCGTACTCTCGACGGGTGCTGACTCCGCCGACAGAAGCCCAGGTCACCGGCGCTGATCTGCTGCATCGGGATCACCCGGTCGTGATGGGCGTCCTGAACGTCACGCCGGACTCGTTCTCCGACGGCGGGCGCTGGGCTGATCTTGAAGCTGCCGTGGAACATGGCATTTCGCTGTCCCGCCAGGGCGCGGACATCGTCGATGTCGGCGGCGAGTCCACCCGCCCGGGAGCGGAGCGGGTCGACGCCGCCACCGAGGCCGCCCGGGTGGTCCCGGTGATCGAGGCGCTGGCCGCCGCCGGCGTCCGGCTCAGCATCGACACCACCCGCGCGGCGGTGGCCGAGGCCGCGCTGGCGGCCGGCGCCGTGGTGATCAACGACGTCTCCGGCGGGCTGGCCGACCCGGGCATGGCCGCGGTCGCCGCGGCGGCCGGCTGCCCCTGGGTGCTGATGCACTGGCGCGGGCACTCGCGCGACATGCAGCGGCTCGCCGATTACCGGGACGTGGTCGCCGAGGTCCGGGACGAGCTGCGGGCCCGCGCGGACGCCGCGATCGCGGCCGGCGTCGACCCCGGCCGGATCATCCTGGACCCGGGCCTGGGGTTCGCCAAGACCGCCGAGCACAACTGGGCGCTCAGCAGCCACCTCGACGTCCTGATCGACCTCGGTTACCCGCTGCTCTTCGCGGCCAGCCGCAAGACCTACCTGGGCCGTCTGCTGGCCGGGCCGGACGGCACGCCGCGCCCGGTGGACGGCCGCGAGGCGGCCACGCTGGCCACCTCTCTGCTGGCGTTCGCCGCCGGCGCCTGGGGCGTCCGGGTGCATCAGGTCCGCGAGACCGCGGACGCGCTGGCCGTGTGGCGCGCGACCGGGTCGCCGCGACTCAGCAAGATCTAGACGTACGACCGCAGCCGCACGCCGCGGCATCAGTTGCAGGGGGAACCGGGTGACCGGACAGATCACGCTGACCGGGCTGCGCGCCCGCGGCCGGCACGGCGTCTACGACTTCGAGCGCGAGCAGGGTCAGGACTTCGTCGTCGACGTCCGGCTCGACCTGGACCTGAGCCGGGCCGCCGAAACCGACGACGTGGCCGACACGGTGCACTACGGCGAGCTGGCCACCGCCCTGGTCGAGGTGCTCACCGGCGAGCCGGTCAACCTGCTGGAGCGGCTCGCCGACCGGCTGCTCGACGTCTGCCTGGCCGACCCGCGGGTGGCCGCCGCCGAGGTCACCGTGCACAAGCCGCAGGCCCCGATCCCGCACGAGTTCGCCGACGTGGCGGTCACCCTGCGCCGGGCCCGGGCATCGTGAGCCGGGCCGTCCTCTCGCTCGGCAGCAACCTGGGCGACCGGCTCGCCCACCTGCAGGCCGCGGTGACCCTGCTCGGCGGTGCCGTCCGGCGGGTCTCCGAGGTCTACGAGACCCCTCCGTGGGGGGACACCGAGCAACCGTCGTACCTCAATGCCGTGGTCCTGGTCGAGGATGCCGCGACCGGCCCGCGTGCCTGGCTGGAGCGGGCCCGGGCCTGTGAGGCGGCCGAGGGGCGCGAGCGCGATCCGGAGCGCCGCTTCGGGCCGCGCACCCTGGACGTCGACGTGATCGCCGTGTGGGACGCCGGCGGGCGGCCGGTGACCAGCGCCGACCCGGAGCTGATCCTGCCGCACCCGCGCGCCCACCTGCGCGCCTTCGTGCTGCGCCCGTGGCAGGACGTGGAGCCGGCCGGCGAGCTGCCCGGGCACGGCCGGCTGACCGATCTGCTCGGCGCGCCCGAACTCGCCGCCGACGTCGCCGGAGTGACGGCACGTCCGGATCTGTCGCTAGAGTCGATGGCGTGAGCGCCAACCCCGACGGTTCCCCCCACGGACGCCGGACCGATCCGTCGCTGCACCCGACCAGCGTCTCGGCGCTGGTCCTGGCCGCGCTGATCGGCGCCGCCCTGGGCTGGCTGCTGCTCGGCTACAACCAGCTGTTCTACAAGCTCACCCCGCTCCCGTGGACGGCGGCGGTGGTGCTGGTCGCGCTCGCCGTCACCGAGGGCTACCTGGCGCAGAACACCAGCGCCCGGATCCAGCGCAAACCCGGCGCGCCCCGGGTCGAGCCGCTGCTGGTCGCCCGTTATGTCGCGCTCGCCAAGGCGTCCTCCCTGGTCGGCTCGCTCACCGCGGGCTTCTCCGCCGGGGTGCTGGCCTGGCTGGTGCTGAAAGAGTTCAGCGAAGCCGCCAAGTCGGACGTGCCGACCGTGGCCACGACGCTGGTCGCCTCGGTCGCTCTGATCGGCGCCGCGCTCTGGCTGGAGCGGTCCTGCCGGGTCCCGGAGCAGCCCGATCACAAGGACGACGACTCGGACCGGCCGACCGGCCGGCGCTGACGCGTGCCACCGCTCTAAGGGTTCTGAACTGTGGCCGTCCCGTATCCGTATCCTCTGCAGCGGGGGACCTGACCCGGAGTAGCGTGCGCCTCGAACCGCTGGTGGAGGCGTAAGGAGGCGCGGACCATGGCGTACGACGACACGACGACCCGGCAGCCGGGCGGGAGCGCCGGCGAGTCGGATCCGGCGGCGTACCGGCGCCGGGTCCAGTTCGACGACACCGCCGGCGGCACCCTCGACCAGTCGTTGCGCGCCCCGGTGAGCGCCCCGCCCGCCCCCGCCGCTCCGGCCGCCACCGACGACGGCCGCGACCGGCTCGGCGTCCACCTCGGCTGGGAGGTGGTCCTGCTGGTGGTCGCCGCGGTGCTCGGCTTCCTGCTCTGGCGCGAGGACGCCGCCGCGGTGCAGCGCCCCGCGCTGGACGCCCTGCTGGTCACCGGCGCCGCGATCGGCCTGATCACGCTCGGCGCCGGGCTGTCCCTGCGGGCCGGCGTGCCGAACCTGGCGATCGGCCCGATCGTGCTGGCCGCCGAGTTCCAGTTCGCCGAGAACGGGGACAAGGGCCTGGCCCAGGCACTGGTGCCGGCCCTGATCATCGCGGCGGCCGGTGGCCTGGTCGTCGGTCTGCTGATCCTGGTGCTGCACGTGCCCGGCTGGGCGGCCACCCTGGCCGCCGCGTTCGGGGTGATCACCTTCGACCAGCTCCGGGTCGGCGCGGTCGCGGTGCAGGGCACCTGGGAGCCGAGCGACCGGGCGTTCCTGCTGTTCGGTGGGTTCGCGATCCTGGCGGTGCTGGGTGGCGGGCTGGGCGCGATCGGCCCGGTGCGCCGGTTCTTCGGCCGGATGCGCCCGGTCGGCGACCCGGCCGGCCGGCGCGGCCCCGCGGTGGTGCTGCCGGTGCTGCTCGCCCTGATCGTCTCTTCGGTCTTCGCGGCCGGCGCCGGGGTGATCATGGCCGGTCAGTCGGCCGGCCCGATCCAGCCCGGTACCGGCCTGGAGTGGACCGGGATCGGCCTGGGCCTGGCGCTGCTCGGCGGGACCAGCGCGTACGGCCGGCGCGGCGGCATCTTCGGCACGCTCTTCGCGGTCACGGCGCTGACCGTCTTCCTGGACTACCAGACCCGCACGGAGCTGGACATCGCGCTGTTCGCGATCGCCGGCACGGTGTTCGCGGCCGGCCTGGTCGCCACCCGGATCGTCGAGTCGTACGGGCGGCTGGCCACCGCGGCCAAGGCGGCGGACTGGAACGCGGCGCCGTCCAGCGGCCTGAGCAACTGGTCGCCGACCCTGCCGGAGACCTGGAACACCCCGGCCGCCCCGCCGGCCCGCAGCGACCGTTGGGACGACGGGCCCTGGACCGCCACCCGCTGACCGTATGCTTTCCGGCATGACCATGCCCGGCTTCGCCGAACTGGACGCCCTGCCCACCGACGAGCTGCGCGAGCGCGCCTTCGCCAAGGCCCGCGAGAAGCACGACGTCCGGTTCTTCTGGTCGGTGCTCAAGCACCTGCCGGACGCCGACCGGGCCGCCACGCTGGACGGCGCGCCCAACTCGATCGGCCCGACCGTGGACGAGGCGGTCGCGCTCTGGCGTGAGCTGGAGGGCCGCGACCTGGGTGAGCAGGAGCCGCTGCTGCGGGCCGCGTTCATCGACTATCTCAGCAGGCAGTGACGGCCATCGTTTGAGAGCGCGGCCCGGCAGGGAAATAGCCGGGCCATGGCTCTCGGAAATCGGTACAAGACCGCACCCGGTGCGGGCACTCTTGCCGCGCTCATACTCGTCCTGGTCTTCGGCAGTCCCTGGTACGGGGACTGGGTCGTCGACAACACCAGCGAGAACACCGCCGGCGGCTGGTGGCTGCGGCTGCTGCACTGGCCGGCCTGGCAGTTCGACAGCTCCGACTCACTGCGCGACGTGGTGGTCGGCGACCTCAAGGCGATCCTGGTCGTCGTGCTGACCCTGCTCTTCCTGGTCCTGCTGCCCGGCTCGCAGCTGGCCCGGGCCCGGGGCACGATCAGCCAGTTCTTCGCCGGCTGGGCCGCGTACATCTTCGCGGGCGGGTTCGCCGCCCTGCTCGCCACCCTCTTCCTGACCAACCCGTCGCTGCTCGGCGCGTTCCGGGCGGCCGGCAGCGGCGCCCAGTACGGCCTCTTCGTCGGCTGGATCGTCGGCCTGGCCAGCCTCGGCGGCTGGCGCGGCACCAGGTGATCAGACGGCGGTTTCCGCCGGTGTCTCGAAGACGGCCGTCCGGGTCACCTGACCGACCGGGCGGCCGTTCTCCGTCACCAGCACCGTGGCGGCGTCGTCGGTGAGCATCACGGCCAGCGCGTCGTGCAGCGTCGCCGCCGCGTCCACCGTGGGCAGCCCGTCGCGGGCCGCGCCGTCCAGCGCGGCCATCACCTCGCGGACCGGGGTCACCGCGAGCCGGCGGATGCCCCGGTCGGCGCCGACGAAGTCGCGCACCTCCGCGGAGGCCGGCCGGCTGAGCAGCTCGGCCGGCGTCGCGTACTGCAGCAGCCGGCCGCCCTCGGCCAGCACCGCGATCCGGTCGCCCATCCGGACCGCCTCGTCGATGTCGTGGGTGACCAGCACGATCGTCTTGCGCACCGCGGCCTGCAGGCGCAGGAACTCCTCCTGCAGCCGGGCCCGGACGATCGGGTCGACCGCCGAGAACGGCTCGTCCATCAGCAGCACCAGCGGGTCCGCGGCGAGCGCCCGGGCCACCCCGACCCGCTGCCGCTGACCGCCGGAAAGCTCGTGCGGGTAGCGCTTGCCGTACCGGGCCGGGTCGAGACCGACCAGGTCGAGCAGCTCGTCGGCCCGCGCGCCGATCCGCTTGCGGTCCCAGCCCAGCAGTTTCGCCACCGTGCCGACGTTGGCCCGGACGGTCTGGTGCGGGAACAGGCCGACGTTCTGGATCACGTAGCCGATCTGCCGGCGCAGCTGCACCGGGTCCTGCTTCAGGACGTTGCGGCCGTCGATGGTGATCTCCCCGCGGGTCGGCTCGATCAGCCGGTTGATCATGCGGAGGATGGTCGACTTGCCGGAGCCGGAAGCGCCGATCAGCACGACCAGCTCGCCGGCCCGCACCTCCAGGCTGAAGTCCGCGACGGCGACCGTGCCGTCCGGGTACACCTTGCCGACGTCCGCCAGGGTGATCGATGCCGCGGTAGCGTCCACGTATGTCTCTCCTGTCCTGGGGCCCGGCATCGCTGACGCCGGTGGCCGCACCCGCCGATGACGGCCCGGGGAATCCGTGGTTCTCCTGGCGGTACGTCACCGAGAACGCCGACGCGATCGGCACCGCCCTGCGCTTCCACGCCGGGCTGACCGCGCAGACCGTGCTGATCGCGCTGCTGGTCGCGGTGCCGCTCGCGGTCGTCGCCTACTGGATCAGACCGCTGACCGCGCCGATTCTCGCACTCTCCGGCATTCTCTACACGATCCCGTCGCTGGCGCTGCTCTCCCTGCTGGCCCCGCTGGTCGGCACCACCAGCACCACCTCGGTCCTGATCGCCCTGGTGCTGTACGCGCTGCTGGTCCTGGTCCGCAACTCGCTGGCCGGGCTCACCCAGGTCCCGGCCGAGGTCATCGAGGCGGCGACCGGGATGGGGTACGGCCGGTTCGGCCGGCTCTGGCGGGTCGAGCTGCCGCTGGCGCTGCCCGGCATCCTGACCGGCCTGCGCCTGGCCACCGTCTCGACGGTGGCGCTGGTCACGGTCGGCTCGCTGATCGGCCAGGGCGGGCTCGGCGACCTGATCCTCGGCGGGTTCCGGAACAACTTCTACAAGGCCGAGATCATGACCGGCACGGTGCTCTGCGTCGGGCTGGCCCTGGTCCTCGACCTGGCGCTGTCCGGGGTCGGCCGGCTGCTCACCCCGTGGGCCCGGGGGCGGGCCGCGTGAGCTACTTCGGCGAGGGCATCACCTGGCTCAACGACCCGCTGAACTGGACCAACCCGGGCGGCCTGCTGGACCGGCTGATCGAGCACCTGGTGATCAGTGCCTGGGCGGTGCTGCTCGGCTGCGTGATCGGCTGGCCGCTGGGCATCTGGCTGGGGCACCGCGGCAAGGGCGGCGGTCCGGTGGTCACCGCCGCCAACCTGACCCTGGCCATCCCGACCCTGGCCCTGCTCACCATCCTGCCGCTGACCCCGCTCGGGTTCGGCAAGCCGCCGGTCGTGGTGGCCCTGGCCGTCTTCGCGGTGCCGCCGCTGCTGGCCAACGCGTACACCGGGATCCGCTCGGTCGACCCGGAGACCCGGGAGGCGGCCCGCGGCATGGGCCTGTCCGGCGGGCAGCTGCTGCGCCAGGTGGAGCTGCCGCTGTCGGTGCCCTATCTGGCCGCCGGGCTGCGCACCGCGGCGGTCCAGGTGGTGGCGACCGCGGCGCTGGCCGCGCTGGTCAACGGCGGCGGGCTGGGGCAGATCATCAGCGCCGGGTTCGGGATCGGGATGAGCAACGGCGGCGGCGGCCAGATCGTCGCGGGCGGCCTCGCCGTGGCGTTGCTCGCACTTCTCGTCGAGGGGGTGCTGGCACTGGTCCAGCGCCTGGTCACGCCACCTGCGCTACGGGTGCGCAAGCGCCGCCGGAGCGCTGTGACGGTAACCACCCCATAACGCTCCGGCCTCAAAAGCTGATCTTGTCATACCCGAAGAGTAGGAATGACAAGAGCAACAGCGGGCATCGCAATTCGGCTGCCCGTCGGACACGCGGCGTCGCCATCCGGGCAGCGCCGGGACACATAAGGCGGCAGTAATGCGGCACAACATTTTTCGTACGGCCGGCGCTCTAGCCGCGGCCGTCGTCGTCCTTGCCGGTTGTGGCGAGGCCGGGTCCTCCGGCACCGAGGCGCCCCCGTCGGCCGCGGCGGCGGGTGGTCAGGGCTGCGCCCCGGTCGCCGGCGACAAGCTGGTCGTCCTCACCGACGACAAGAAACTGCAGAACACCGACAACGTCATCCCCGCGATCAACAAGAAGGCGTCCACGCCCGAGCTGATCGCCGCCCTGGACAAGGTCTCCGCGGCGCTCGACACGACCAAGCTGATCGAGCTGAACAAGGCGGTCGACATCGACCGCAAGTCGTCCAAGGCCGCCGCCCAGGAGTTCGCCACGGCGAACAACCTGACCGCCGGCATCACCAAGGGCAAGGGCGGCGCCATCACCGTCGGCGCGGCCAACTTCGCCGAGAGCGCCACCCTCGGCGAGCTCTACAGCATCGTCCTCACCGCCGCCGGCTACACCGTCAAGGTGCAGCAGATCGGCAACCGCGAGCTGTACGAGCCGGCCCTGGAGAAGGGCGACATCCAGGTCGTCCCGGAGTACGCCGCGACCCTGGCCTACTTCCTGGCCGGCAAGGTCGACGGCAAGGACGCCAAGGACCCGTCCTCGCCCGACCTGGACGCCACCGTGGCCGGCCTGACCGCCCTGGGCGAGAAGCGCGGCCTGGTCTTCGGCAAGGCCAGCGCGGCGCAGGACCAGAACGCGTTCGCGGTCTCCACCGCGTTCGCCCAGAAGTATGGTCTGACCACCCTCTCCGACCTGGCGAGCAAGTGCTCCGGCACGGCCACCGTGCTGGGCGGCCCGGCCGAGTGCCCGCAGCGGCCGAAGTGCCAGCAGGGCCTGGTCGAGGTCTACAACTTCCAGGCCGGCCGGTTCGACACGCTGGACGCGGGCGGCCCGCTCACCAAGAACGCGCTGAAGCAGGGCACCATCTCGGTGGGCCTGGTCTTCAGCTCGGACGGCGCCCTGGCCGCCGGCTGACGACTGGTCGACGGATGTGCTGAACGCCGGGTCGGTGTATGCCACCCGGCGTTCGGCCGTTTCGTCCCGGACGCACTCTCGGTAACATCAGCGCCCATGCCGGAACGGGACTCCCAAGCGGGACACAGCGCACGCCTGCTCCGCGGCCTCGTCTGGGCGGGCGTGATTCTCGCCCCGCTCGCGGCCGCCGTCGTGCTGCTCGGCGGGAATTCGAACTCGGTGCGGTTCGCGGTGCTGCTGATCGCGGTCAGCGTCGTGCTGATCGGCGCGTCGGTGCTGATCCGCACCGATCCGGTGCTGCTCCGGATGGACGTCGAGGACCGCGTCGCCGAGGAGATGGAAAACCTCCGCGGGCAGTTGCTGGCCGAGCTCTCCGGGCGGGTCGCCGCGCCGGCCGGGCCGGATCCGAACCGGCCGCCGCTGACCCCGCGCAAGCCGGCCGCGCCGGTGCGGGCCGCAGCGGGCGCCCCCGGCGGCGGTTACGGTCCGCAGCCGGGTCGCGGCGCTGAGCACGCGCCGGACTTCGCCCCGGCCGCCGGTCCGGGCGGCGGCTTCTTCGCCGATCAGCCCGACTTCGCCGACCAGCCCGACTTCGACAACCAGCAGGGCTACGACGACCGGTCCGGATTCGCCGGCCCGCCGGCGTTCCCGGACCAGCCGGGCTTCGACGACCCGGCCGGCTACGGCCCGGACGGGTACGACGCCGAGCCGGGCTACCCGGACCAGCCGGCCGGTGAGTACTACGAGGAGCCCGCCCGGCCCGCCGGTGGCCGTGCCGTGGTCGCCGGCAGCGCCCGCCCGATGTCCCCGAGCGCCCCGGCCGGTCGCGCCTCCGCCGCCGTCCCCGCCTCAGGCGCGGCCCCGGTCGGCGCCCCGGCCGCCGGTTCTGCCTCGGTCGGCGCGGCCGCGGTGCCCAGCGGCCCGATGCCCCGCCAGCGCGGCGCGGCCTCTGTTCCCGCCCCGGCGTCCGGCGCCGCCCGCGTCGCCGTCGCGCCCCAGTCGGGTCCGGCCGCGATGCCCGGCGTCGCTTCCGTTCCGGCCGGCGGCCCGGTCTACGGTTCCGGCGGCCACGCCCCGGTCCCGGCCGCCCCGGCTCGCGCCTCCGCCTCCGTCCGCCCCGGCCCCACCTACGGCCGCCCGGAGGGCCCGGCCGACGGCTATCCCGGCCCGCACGACGACTACGCCGCGGCCGGTGGTTACGCCGACCCGGCCAACGGCTACACCGACGACAACGGCTACGCCGACGAGACCGGCTACGCCGACCACAACGGTTACGGCTACGGCCCGGACCACGGCTACGAGGCGGACAGCGGCGGCTTCCCGCCCGCCGGCGGCGACCCCGGCCAGTACGGCGACCCGGCCCAGTACAAGGCCCGCCGCCACCGCCCGTCCGCCAACGACACCAACGTCGGCTCGCTGGCCGACTTCGCCAACATGCCCGGGTACCGCGGCGACGCCCCGGCGCAGAGCAACTGGTGACCCTCGGACGCTGCCGGGCCGCCCGGCCCGGCAGCGGTCACTTGTCGATGTCGCCGACCACGAAGAACATCGACCCGAGGATCGCGATCAGGTCCGGCACCAGGCAGCCCGGGATCAGCGTGGCCAGGGCCTGCACGTTCGCGTAGGACGCGGTCCGCAGCTTCAGCCGCCACGGCGTCTTCTCGCCGCGGGACACCAGGTAGTAGCCGTTCACCCCGAGCGGGTTCTCGGTCCACGCGTAGGTGTGCCCCTCCGGCGCCTTCACCACCTTGGGCAGCCGCACGTTGACCGGGCCGCTGATCCGCTCCACCCGGTCCAGGCACTGCTCGATCAGGTCGAGCGACACGTACACCTGCTCCAGCAGCATCTCGAACCGGGCGTGGCAGTCACCGGCCGTCCGGGTCACCACGGGCACGTCGAGCTGGTCGTAGAACAGGTACGGCTCGTCCCGGCGTACGTCGAAATCCAGACCGCTCGCCCGCGCCACCGGCCCGGAGGCGCCGAAGGCGGCGGCGTCCGCCGCCGACAGCACGCCGACCCCGACGGTCCGGGCCAGGAAGATGTCGTTCTTGTGGATCACGCCGGCCAGGTCCGGCATCCGCCGCCGGACCGCGCCGACCGCCTGCCGGGCCCGTTTCGTCCAGCCGGCCGGGACCTCCTCCTTCAGCCCGCCGACCCGGTTGAACATGTAGTGGATCCGGCCGCCGGAGACCTCCTCCATCACCGCCTGCAGCGTCTCCCGCTCGCGGAACGCGTAGAACATCGGGGTGATCGCGCCGATCTCCAGCGGGTAGGAGCCGAGGAACATCAGATGGTTCAGCACCCGGTTCAGCTCGGCCAGCGCCATCCGCAGCCAGACCGCCCGCTCCGGCACCTCGATCCCCATCAGCCGCTCGACCGCGAGCACCACGCCGAGCTCGTTGGAGAACGCCGACAGCCAGTCATGCCGGTTCGCCAGCATGATGATCTGCCGGTAGTCGCGCACCTCGAACAGCTTCTCCGCGCCGCGATGCATGTAGCCCACCACCGGGTCGCAGGCGACCACCCGCTCCCCGTCCAGGGTCAGCTTGAGCCGCAGCACGCCGTGCGTCGACGGATGCTGCGGCCCGATGTTCAGCACCATGTCCGCCGTCTCGAGCCCGGCCCCGGTCCCCACGGTCATCTCGCGCAGCGCGTCCGTCACCCCCGCATCGTCGCACGTCCCCGGCTCCCGGCTCCGGCCCAGGCAGACCCGTTTCCGACCCCGGATCCTTTTTCGGTACGGGTACCGCGCGCCCGCCGTGACCACCGGCGCCGAGCCGCCACCGCTCCGGACCGCTGCGCGCGGTCCCGGGTGAGTCTGTGCTCGCTACGCGCGGGCCGCTGCTGCCAACGGCCGCAGCGCGCGTTCCGGCTCTCCGCGCGCGAGTCGCTGCCGTCTACGGCCGTGGCGCTTGTTCCGGGTCTTCGCGGGCGAGTCGCTGCCGTCTACGGCCGTAGCGCTTGTTCCGGGTCTTCGCGCGCGAGTCGCTGCCCTCTACGGCCGCGGCACGTGTTCCGGTGACCCGTGCTCGCTGCTGCGGGGCGCTCAGGTGAGCGGCAGGTCGATGCCGATCGGGTGCCACAGCCACCAGTGGTCGCCGAGGCCGGTGGACGAGGTCAGCTCGGCGGCCGCCCCGGCCGACGAGAGCGCCCGCAGGTAGGCCGCCGGATCGCTGCCGGCCAGGGCGAGCGGTGGTCGCGCACCGCTGACCCCGAGCGCGTGCAGGGCCGCACGCTGGCGCACCAACTCGTACCGAAGACCGCTCGCGCTCGCCACCGCGTCGATCGCGACGTGCGCCGTTACGTCACAGCTCCCGTCCGGCACCGGCGCCACCTGCCGCCCGTCCCGGAACCCCGCCAGACTCCCGATCAGCGGCCGCTCGTCCCGGCGATGCCCGTAGTCGACACACAGCGCCGCACCCCGCCGCACCCGGCTGACCGCTTCCGCCCAGGCCGCGTCCCGGGGCGCCCCGATCTCCACCCGCCCCGGCCCCGGCCACCACCGGGCCGCCCAGAACACCTCCGCCGGATCCGCCGCCCCGCCCAGCGTCTCCGCGCCGGTGTGCCGGTCGACCAGCACCTTCCGCAGCCGCCCGTGCTCGTCGGACTCCAGGACGTCGAGCGGAACGTTGTCCAGCCACTCGGTCGCCACCAGCAGCCCGGTCACCACCTCCGGCACGTCCCGCCGCCAGCGGATCCCCGGATTCAGCCCGTCCGGCCGCGGCGCCATCTCCACCGCCACCGGCCGCACCCGCCCGGCCAGCCCGGCGGGCAGCATCGCGCACACCGCGCTGAGCAGCTCCCCGCGCCCGGCCCCGACGTCCACCAGATCGAACGCCGCCGGCCGCCCCAGCGCCGCGTCCACCCGCTCGGCAAGCCGAACCAGGGCTCCGGCAAACAGCGGCGAAGCATGCACACTCGTCCGGAAATGATCGGCCGGCCCGGACCGCGGCCGGACGAAGAACCCGTCCGGCCCATAGAGCGCGGACTGCATGGCCAGCCGCCACCCGATCCCCACCACGCCGCCAGCCTAAGCCCGCCCCACCCGACCACCCGGCGGCGACCATGCCCGACCACCCGGCGCCGTGACGAAGTCCGTGGTCTCGGCCGGCCGGCCGTCGGCTTGTGGTGTCGGTCGGTCGCCGTTCGGCTGACGGTCCCGATCGGCCGACCTCAGCTCGCGGTCGCGACTGGCCGGCCGTCGGCTTGTGGTGTCGGTCGGTCGCCGTTCGGCTGACGGTCCCGATCGGCCGACCTCAGCTCGCGGTCGCGACTGGCCGGCCGTCGGCTTGTGGTGTCGGTCGGTCGCCGTTCGGCTGACGGTCCCGATCGGCCGACCTCAGCTCGCGGTCGCGACTGGCCGGCCGTCGGCTTGTGGTGTCGGTCGGTCGCCGTTCGGCTGACGGTCCCGATCGGCCGACCTCAACTCGCGGTCGCGACTGGCCGGCCGTCGGCTCATGGTGTCGGTCGGTCGCCGTTCGGCTGACGGTCCCGATCGGCCGACCTCAACTCGCGGTCGCGACCGGCTCCCCGCAGACCGCGAACCCACCGCATCGCAGTCAGCAGGCAGAACGCAAGATCACGAAGAACGAACCGCAAGATCGTCAGACCCCGCCCTTCCCTGGGGGAGCCCCCGCAAGACAGTGTGGCGGGGATTTCATGATCGGGTGGGGCGGGTTGTGGACGAGGCCGGACTGTGGATGACCGGGAACCGATCCGCCGGGCGTGATCTGGCACGCAGCGTTGGTCGGGCACTCAGCGTCGGGCGGCCTCCGCCGAACGGGGGAGGCGTCGCCGGTGCGGTTGTTCACAGGCGGTTGCTACGGGCGTGTTAAGACGGCGCATACTGGCGCTCGACCGGTACCCCGACATGAGGACTGGATCTGATGAACGTATTGACCGTCGGCGTTGTCGGCGCCGGGCGGGTGGGCGCGGTGCTGGGTGCGGCGTTGCAGCGGGCCGGGCACCGGGTGGTCGCCGCGGCCGCTGTCTCCGCGGGGTCGCGGGAGCGGGCCGCGCGCCTGCTGCCGGGGGCCGCGATCCTGCCCGCCGACGAGGTCGCCCGGGCCGCCGCCGATCTGCTGCTGCTCGCCGTGCCGGACGACGCGCTGCGGAGTGTGGTCGCCGGGCTGGACCGCACCGGGGCGCTGCGGCCGGGGCAGATCGTGGCGCACACCTCCGGGGCTCATGGACTCGACGTTCTGGGCGATGTGAACGGCATGGCCCTGCATCCCGCGATGACCTTCACCGGTGCGGACTCCGACCTGGCCCGGCTGCCGGGCATCGCCTGGGGGGTGACCACCCGGGATCGGGCGTTCGCCACCCGGCTGGTCGCCGATCTGGGTGGCGCGCCGGAGTGGATCGCCGAGGATGCCCGGCCGGTCTACCACGCGGCTCTCGCGCATGGCGCCAATCACCTGGTCACGCTGGTCAACGAGGCGGCTGACACGCTGCGCGCGGCCGGGGTGGAGCAGCCCGACCGGGTGCTCCGGCCGCTGCTGACCGCGGCGCTGGACAACGCGCTGCGGATGGGGGACGCCGCGCTGACCGGGCCGGTGTCCCGCGGCGACGCCGGCACGGTGGCCAAGCACCTGGCCCGGATCCCGGCGCAGGCGGTGCCGGCCTATCTCGCGCTTGCCCGGCGCACCGCGGACCGGGCCCTCGCGGCCGGGCGACTGCGCCCGCAGGACGCCACGGGTCTGCTGGAGATTCTGGATCGAGCCGATGTCGGGAGCCCCGCGTGACCCAGGTTGTGAACACTCGCGCCGAGTTGGCCGCCGCGCTCCCGGACCAAGCGGAGATCGCGGTCGTGATGACCATGGGCGCGCTGCACGAGGGGCACCGGCAGCTGATCCGGGTGGCCCGGGAGCGGTCCGCGTTCGTGGTCGTGACGATCTTCGTGAATCCGCTGCAGTTCGGCCCGAGCGAGGACTTCGAGAAGTATCCGCGGACGCTGGAGGCCGACCTGGAGGCGTGCCGGGCCGAGGGCGCCGCGGTGGTCTTCGCGCCGGGCCGGGACGACGTCTACCCGGGTGGCGCGCCGTCGATCACGATGAACCCGGGGCCGCTCGGCGGGATCCTGGAGGGCGCGAGCCGCCCCGGCCACTTCTCCGGGATGCTCACCGTGGTGGAGAAGCTGATCCGGCTGACCCGGGCGGACGTCGCCTACTTCGGGGAGAAGGACTTCCAGCAGCTGGCGCTGATCCGCCGGATGGTGGTGGACCTGGAGCTGGGCGTCGAGATCGTGGGCGTGCCGACCGTACGGGAAAGCGACGGTCTGGCGCTCAGCAGCCGCAACCGGTATCTGTCGCCGGAGGAGCGGAAGTCCGCTCTGGCCCTGTCTCGCGCGTTGCGCGAGGGCGCGACGCACGCCGATCCCGCGGCGGTCCTGGCCGCCGCCGGGAAGATTCTGACGGAGGAGCCCGGCGTACGCGTCGACTACCTCGAACTGACCGGACCGGATCTGGGCGCCGTCCCGGATGACGGCCCGGCCCGCCTGCTGGTGGCCGCCAAGGTCGGCGCCACCCGTCTGATCGACAACGTCCCGATCGTTCTCCGGAAGGAAGCCTGATGCTCCGCACCATGCTGAAGTCGAAGATTCACCGGGCCACCGTGACGCAGGCCGACCTGCACTACGTGGGCTCGGTGACCGTCGACCTCGACCTGATGGAGGCGGCCGATCTGCTGCCCGGTGAGCAGGTGGCGATCGTCGACGTGACCAACGGGGCGCGGCTGGAGACCTACGTGATCCCGGGCGAGCGGGGCAGCGGCGTGATCGGCATCAACGGTGCCGCCGCGCACCTGGTGCACCCGGGTGACCTGGTCATCCTGATCTCCTACGGGCAGATGGACAACACCGAGGCGCGCGAGTACCAGCCGCGGGTGGTGCACGTGGACGCGGACAACCGGGTGATCGAGCTGGGCACGGACCCGGCCGAGGCGGTCGCGGGCATGGCGGATGACCTGGTGCGGGGAGATCTGACGCTGTCCGCCCGTTGATCTTAGGGTGACTTTCCCGAACGCCGCCGATGAACCGGTCCGATCACCATATGATCGATAAATCGGACATTGGCGGCGTGTGGGAGGGTCCTTCATGCGACACTGGCGTGCCCGACCGGGCCCGGGCCTCGGCTTCGACCTGGCAGCCACGCTGGGTGTGATGCTGCTCGTCGCGGCCGGCTGCGGTAACCCCGGCAACGTCGACGGGGACCTCACCAACGACTGGGGCGCGATGGCCCCGGCGACCGGTTTCGAGCCGGCGGCCGGCACCTGCCACCTGGCCAACTTCGCGGCGACCGGGCCCCGGGCCACCTACGAGGAGGTGGCCTGCTCGGTGCAGCACCGCACCGAGACGGTCCACGTCGGGACCTACACCGGCACGGCCGCGGACGCCGAGCAGCCGCCGGCCGAGACCTCGACCGGGGCGCGGGCGGCATACCGGACCTGCGACGAGAAGACCACGGCGTACGTCGGGGCGCCCTGGCGTACCGGACGGCTCTGGATCGGGGTCACCCACCCGTCCCCGGCGGCCTGGTCCGGCGGGGCCCGCTGGTTCCGTTGCGACGTGGTCGAGCTGGACTCGATCGAGGACAACGGCGCGCTGGTCGAGCGGCAGGGCAGCCTGCGCGGGGCGCTCGCGGCGGCGAACTCCGACCTGGCGCTCGGCTGTTACGCGATCAAGCTGGACGACAGCGGCGCCATCGACACGATGCCGCCGGCCGCCTGCTCGGACAAGCACAACGCCGAGTTCACCGGGGTGTGGGACGCGCCGGACGACGCCTCGTACCCGAAGGGCGACGCCGCCTGGGAGGAGTTCCACGACGGCTGCCGGACCGTGGTGTCCGCGTACACCGGCGTGCCGGACGACAAGAACCTCCAGTACCGCACCGGCGTGGTCTCGCTGCCGGGCAACACCGACGTCTGGGCCCAGGGCGACCGCGGCGTGCGCTGCTATCTGTGGCTGGACGGGGCCGAGCTGACCTCGTCGCTGAAGGGCAAGGGGGCCACGTCCCTGCCAGTCCAGTACAAGTAACGGTGACCACTGATGGTGCCCCCGGCGTGACGGGTGCGCGGGGGCGGAGTGTACTGACACCCATGTCACCTCTCGCGGATCTGCCGGCCCTGCCGCGCCGGCTCGCCGCTGCCGAGCCGGGCTGGACCGAGACCACCGACGTGGTGGTGGTCGGGTCCGGCATCGCCGGGCTGACCGCCGCTCTGCACCTGCGCGAGCAGGGCCTGCACGTCACGGTGGTCACCAAGGTCAACATCGACGACGGCTCCACGCGCTGGGCGCAGGGCGGGATCGCCGCGGTGCTCGACCCGCTGGACACGCCGCAGGCGCATGCCTACGACACCGAGATCGCCGGCGTCGGGCTGTGCGACCCGGAAGCGGTGAAAGCGCTGGTCGAGGAGGGTCCGGCCCGGGTCCGCGAGCTGATCCGCCGGGGCGCCGAGTTCGACCGCAACCCGGACGGCTCGCTGATGCTGACCCGCGAGGGCGGCCACCGGGCGGACCGGATCGTGCACGCCGGCGGCGACGCGACCGGCGCCGAGGTGCAGCGCGCCCTGCACGCCGCGGTCCGCCGCGACCCGTGGATCCGGCTGGTCGAGCACGCCCTGGTGCTCGACCTGCTGCGGGCCGCCGACGGCCGGGCCTGCGGGATCACTCTGCACGTGCTGGGCGAGGGCTCGGAGGACGGGGTCGGCGCGATCCTGGCCCGCGCGGTGGTGCTGGCCACCGGCGGGATGGGGCAGATATTCTCGTCCACCACGAACCCGTCGGTCTCCACCGGCGACGGCGTGGCGCTCGCGCTGCGGGCCGGCGCCGAGGTGACCGACGTGGAGTTCGTCCAGTTCCACCCGACGTCGTTCGTGACCGCGGGGCTCACCTCGGTGCAGCGGCCGCTGATCTCCGAGGCGCTGCGCGGCGAGGGCGCGTACCTGGTCGACGAGAACGGGGAGCGGTTCATGGTCGGCCAGCACGAGCTGGCCGAGCTGGCCCCGCGCGACGTGGTCGCCAAGGGCATCTACCGGGTGCTGCGGGCGACCGGGGCGGACCACGTCTACCTGGACGCCCGGCACCTGGGCCGGGAGTTCCTGGAGCACCGCTTCCCGACCATCATGGCTTCCACCCGGAGCGCCGGGGTGGACCCGGCCACCGAGCTGATCCCGGTCGCGCCGGCCGCGCACTACGCCTCCGGCGGCGTCCGCACCGACCTGCACGGCCGCACCACCATCCCGGGGCTGTACGCCTGCGGCGAGGTGGCCTGCACCGGCGTGCACGGCGCCAACCGGCTGGCCAGCAACTCGCTGCTGGAGGGTCTGGTCTTCGCCAAGCGGATCGCCGACGACATCGGCCGTGACCTGCCGGCCCAGGCCGACCCGGTGCGGATGAACCTGACCCCGGCCTGGGTGGCCGACCCGGCGATCCGCGCCGAGGTGCAGCGCGCCATGACCCGGGGCGCCGGGGTGCTGCGCTCGGCCGACTCGCTGGACACCGCCGCCAAGGAGCTGTCCCGGCTGGCCGAGTCCCGCTCCACGCCGAACACCGCGGCGTGGGAGGCGACCAACCTGCTCACCGTCTCCGCCGCGCTGGTCGCGTCGGCGCGCAGCCGCCGGGAGACCCGCGGCTGCCACTGGCGTGAGGACTACCCGACCGCGGCCGACGAGTGGCGCGGCCACCTGCTCGACTCCATTGCTTCCGACGGCAGCATGACCCAAGACTTCCAGGAGATGGCGTGATCGACTTCGGGTTGGACTTCGCGGAGGTCCAGCGGACCGTGCTCACCGCGCTGGCCGAGGACCTCGGCACGCCGCCCCGCGACGTGACCAGCGAGGCGACCATCCCGGCCGAGCAGGTGGACACCGCCGAGCTGGTGGCCCGGGCCGACGGCGTGGTGGCCGGGCTGCCGGTGGCCGCCGAGGTCTTCGCGGTGACCTCGCAGGGGCACGCCGAGTTCCGGCAGATCACCGGCGAGGGCGACCGGGTGACCCGGGGCGAGGTGCTGGCCGTGGTGACCGGGCCGACCCGGGCGTTGCTCACCGCCGAGCGCACCGCGCTGAACCTGATCAGCCGGCTGTCCGGGGTGGCCACCCACACCCGCAAGTGGGCCGACCAGCTGGCCGGCAGCAAGGCGACGGTGCTGGACACCCGCAAGACCACGCCCGGGCTGCGGTCGCTGGAGAAGTACGCGGTCCGGGTCGGCGGCGGCACCAACAAGCGGATGGGGCTGTACGACGTCGCCATGATCAAGGACAACCACAAGCTGGCGGCCGGCAGCATCACCGCGGCGTACCGGCTGGTCCGGGAGACGTTCCCGGACGTGGACGTGCAGGTCGAGGTGACCACGCTGGCCGAGGCTCGGGAGGCGGTGGAGGCCGGCGCCGGCTTCCTGCTCTGCGACAACATGACGCCGGAGCTGCTCACCGAGGTGGTGGCGGCGATCGGCGGGCGGGCCGAGCTGGAGGCCACCGGGAACCTGACGCTGGCCACCGCCGCGGCGTACGCGGCGACCGGCGTGGATTACCTTTCGGTCGGCGGGCTGACACACTCCTCACCGATCTTGGACATCGCGCTGGATCTGCGACCCCGCTGACCGCGACGCCCGTACGACCTAGGGGTTATCCGTGCTGCTCTGCATTGACATCGGCAACACCAACACCGTGCTGGCCACCTTCGACGGTGACAAGCTGGTGCACAACTGGCGGATCAAGACCGACGCCAACTCGACCGCGGACGAGCTCGGCCTGATGTTCCGCGGCCTGCTGGCCGGGGACGCGGTCGAGATCACCGGGGTGGCGGCCTGCTCCACGGTGCCGGCCGCGCTGCGCAACCTGCGCACGATGCTCAAGCGCTACTACGGCGACGTGCCCAGCGTGATCGTCGAGCCGGGCGTGAAGACCGGGGTGCAGCTGGCCATCGACAACCCCAAGGAGGTGGGCGCCGACCGGGTGGTGAACACGCTGGCCGCGCACGCCCTCTACGGCGGGCCGTCGATCGTGGTCGACTTCGGCACCACCACGAACTTCGACCTGATCAGCGCGAAGGGCGAGTTCCTCGGCGGCGCCTTCGCCCCGGGCATCGAGATCTCCTTCGACGCGCTCGCCGCCCGCGCCGCCCAGCTGCGCAAGGTGGAGCCGACCAAGCCGCGCTCGGTGATCGGCAAGAACACCGTGGAGTGCCTGCAGGCCGGGCTCTACTACGGTTTCGGCGGCCAGGTGGACCGGATCGTCGAGCGGATGATCGAGGAGATCGGCCCGGTCCGCGCGGTGATCGCCACCGGTGGGCTGGCCTGGCTGGTGAAGGACGAGTGCCGCACGCTGACCGCGCACGAGCCGATGATCACGCTGATCGGGCTCCGGATGGTATATGAGCGGAACGTCTGAACCCGGCTGAGTAGGCTTTCCAGGACCTTTCCCGCTTCTCCCACAGGAAGACGTGCCGTGACCGAGCAGAACGCGCCAGTGACTGACCCCGCAGACGACCTACCCGAGCAGATGAAGGTCCGCCGGGCGAAGCGGGACCAGCTGCTGGCCAAGGGCGTCGCGCCCTACCCGGTCACGGTTCCCCGGACCATCACCCTGGCCGAGATCCGCAAGCAGTACGCCGAGCTGCCGACCGACACCGCCACCGGCGACCAGGTCAGCGTGACCGGCCGGGTGATCTTCATCCGGAACGGTGGCAAGCTCTGCTTCGTGACCCTGCGCGAGGGCGACGGCACCGAGCTGCAGGCGATGCTCTCCCTGGACAAGGTCGGCGCCGAGCGGCTGGACGACTGGAAGCGCCTGGTCGACCTGGGCGACCTGGTCGCGGTCACCGGTGAGGTGATCACCAGCCGGCGCGGCGAGCTGTCCGTGCTCGCCGATTCCTGGTCGATGAGCGCCAAGGCGCTGCGCCCGCTCCCGGTCGCGCACAAGCCGCTTTCCGAGGAGACCCGGGTCCGGCAGCGCTATGTCGATCTGATCGTCCGGCCGCAGGCCAGGGACACCGTGCGTACTCGCGCGACCGTGGTGCGTAGCCTCCGTGAGTCGCTGTTCCGCCGCAATTATCTCGAGGTGGAAACGCCGATGTTGCAGTTGCTGCACGGTGGCGCGACCGCTCGTCCGTTTGTGACGCACAGCAACGCGTTGGATACCGATCTTTATCTGCGGATCGCGCCGGAACTGTTTTTGAAGCGCGCGGTGGTCGGCGGCATCGACCGGGTCTTCGAGATCAACAGGAACTTCCGTAATGAGGGTATGGACTCCACCCACTCTCCGGAGTTCGCCATGCTCGAGGCGTATCAGGCGTATGCCGACTACAACGTGATGCAGGTCCAGGTGCGGGAGTGGATTCAGGAGGCGGCGCAGGCGGTCTCCGGCTCGCACGTGGTCACCCACTACGACGGCACCGAGCTCGACCTGGGCGGCGAGTGGAAGCAGATCACCCTGTTCGGCGCGATCTCCGAGGCGCTCGGCGAGGAGGTCACCATCCAGACCGACCTGGCCCAATTGCAGCGGTACGCGGAGAAGGTCCAGCTCGGCGTCGACCCGAAGTGGAGCGCCGGAAAGCTGGCCGAGGAGCTTTTCGAGCACCTGGTGCAGCACACCCTGCAGGCGCCGACATTCGTCCGGGACTACCCGGAGGAGACCGCCCCGCTGACCGCCGCGCACCGCGAGACGCCCGGCCTGACCGAGAAGTGGGACCTGTACGTCGGCGGTTTCGAGCTGGCCACCGCCTATTCCGAGCTGGTCGACCCGGTCGTCCAGCGGGACCGGCTGCACGCCCAGTCGCTGCTGGCCGCCGGCGGTGACGCCGAGGCCATGCAGCTCGACGAGGATTTCCTCCGGGCCATGGAGTACGGAATGCCGCCGACCGGTGGCATGGGAATGGGAATCGACCGGCTGTTGATGGCGCTCACCGGCCTGGGCATTCGGGAAACGATCCTCTTCCCGTTGGTCCGGGCAGAGTAGCCGACGTCAATTATCTGCCCCCGCCATTGACGGGCGATGTCCCCCTGGCGTTATTGTTCTCCCATTGCGTGGGAGAGAACCTGTGTTCGGGAGGATAACGGCGCGTGGCCAAGCAGATCATTCACAAGCTGGTCGATGACATCGACGGCACCGAAGCCGACGAGACAGTGAAGTTCGCTCTCGACGGTATTCAGTACGAGATCGACCTCTCGGAGAAGAACGCCGCGGAATTGCGGGAGGTCTTCGCTCCCTACCTGAGCGCCGGTACCAAGGTGGCCCGCGGCGGTGTGGTCGTCGGTGGCCGCGCGGCGCGTGGCCGGGGCGGCGCGGCGGCCGACCGGGAGCAGAACAAGGCGATTCGGGAGTGGGCCAAGAAGGCCGGTTACGACATCTCCGACCGCGGGCGCATCCCGCAGGAGATCGTCGACGAGTACCACTCGAAGGGCCCCGGCCGGGCCTGAGTTCCACCCGGAGAGGGCGTACCGATCATCGGTACGCCCTCTCCGTGCTTCCCGTACCGTTATCCACAGGCACCGGCGGGTTGTCCACAGGCTGTGGACCGCGGGGATTTCGCTGTCCGCGTACACGTTCGGGTGGGGGAACAGCCGCTGAGCGTGCGAAGTTGGCTAAATCAACGTCGCGGATCGTTTCGAGGGGCTGCGAGGGCCCAGCGGATCCTCCCGGCGGCGATAGAGTTACTGCACGGGTATCACCGATGCCCGTGCGCTGGCCCCGCCAGCTGTTGAGACAGGCTCAGCATTGGCGCACGGCACGTGAGGAGCACGAGGGCATGTTCGAGCGGTTCACCGACCGAGCGCGACGGGTTGTCGTCCTGGCCCAAGAAGAGGCCCGGATGCTCAACCACAACTACATCGGTACAGAGCACATCCTGTTGGGTCTGATCCACGAGGGCGAGGGCGTCGCCGCCAAGGCTCTGGAGAGCCTGGGCATCTCCCTCGAAGGCGTCCGGCAGCAGGTCGAGGAGATCATCGGCCAGGGCCAGCAGGCGCCCAGCGGGCACATCCCGTTCACCCCGCGGGCGAAGAAGGTGCTGGAGCTCTCCCTGCGGGAGGCGCTGCAGCTGGGGCACAACTACATCGGCACCGAGCACATCCTGCTCGGCCTGATCCGGGAGGGCGAGGGCGTCGCCGCCCAGGTCCTGGTCAAGCTCGGCGCCGACCTGAACCGGGTCCGCCAGCAGGTGATTCAGCTGCTCTCCGGCTACCAGGGCAAGGAGCCGGCCGCCGCGGGCACCGCCACCGGCGAGGCCGCGCCGTCCACTTCGCTGGTTCTCGACCAGTTCGGACGCAACCTCACCCAGGCCGCCCGGGAGGGCAAGCTCGACCCGGTCATCGGCCGGGAGAAGGAAATCGAGCGGGTCATGCAGGTGCTGTCCCGCCGGACCAAGAACAACCCGGTGCTGATCGGCGAGCCGGGCGTCGGCAAGACCGCCGTCGTCGAGGGCCTGTCCCAGTCCATCGTCAAGGGCGAGGTGCCCGAGACGCTGAAGGACAAGCAGCTCTACACGCTCGACCTGGGCGCGCTGGTCGCCGGCTCCCGCTACCGCGGTGACTTCGAGGAGCGCCTGAAGAAGGTGCTCAAGGAGATCCGCACCCGCGGCGACATCATCCTGTTCATCGACGAGATCCACACCCTGGTCGGCGCGGGCGCCGCCGAGGGCGCGATCGACGCCGCCTCGATCCTCAAGCCGATGCTGGCCCGCGGCGAGCTGCAGACCATCGGCGCCACCACCCTCGACGAGTACCGCAAGCACCTGGAGAAGGACGCCGCCCTCGAGCGCCGCTTCCAGCCGATCCAGGTCGGCGAGCCGTCGCTGGCGCACACCATCGAGATCCTCAAGGGCCTCCGCGACCGTTACGAGGCGCACCACCGGATCAGCATCACCGACGCCGCCCTGGTGGCCGCCGCGACGCTGGCCGACCGGTACATCTCCGACCGGTTCCTGCCGGACAAGGCGATCGACCTGATCGACGAGGCCGGCGCCCGGATGCGCATCCGCCGGATGACCGCGCCGCCGGACCTCCGTGACTTCGACGAGCGCATCGCCCAGGTCCGCCGCGACAAGGAGTCCGCGATCGACGCGCAGGACTTCGAGCGGGCCGCCCAGCTGCGCGACAAGGAGAAGCAGCTGCTGGGCCAGAAAGCGCAGCGGGAGAAGGAGTGGAAGGCCGGCGACCTGGACGTGGTGTCCGAGGTCGACGACGAGCAGATCGCCGAGGTCCTGGGCAACTGGACCGGCATCCCGGTCTACAAGCTGACCGAGGAGGAGACCTCGCGGCTGCTGCGCATGGAGGACGAGCTGCACAAGCGCGTCATCGGCCAGGAGGACGCGGTCAAGGCGGTCTCCAAGGCGATCCGGCGGACCCGGGCGGGTCTGAAGGACCCGAAGCGGCCGTCCGGCTCGTTCATCTTCGCCGGCCCGTCCGGTGTCGGTAAGACCGAGCTGTCCAAGGCCCTCGCCGAGTTCCTGTTCGGCTCCGAGGACGCGCTGATCCAGCTGGACATGTCCGAGTTCCACGACCGCTACACGGTGTCGCGGCTGGTCGGTGCCCCTCCCGGCTACGTCGGCTACGACGAGGGCGGCCAGCTCACCGAGAAGGTGCGGCGCAAGCCGTTCAGCGTGGTCCTCTTCGACGAGATCGAGAAGGCCCACCCGGACGTGTTCAACACGCTGCTGCAGATCCTGGAGGACGGCCGGCTGACCGACGGCCAGGGCCGCATCGTGGACTTCAAGAACACGGTGATCATCCTGACCACCAACCTGGGCACCCGGGACGTGGCCAAGGCGGTCTCGCTGGGCTTCCAGGCCTCGGAGGACACCGAGAGCAACTACGACCGGATGAAGGTCAAGGTCAACGACGAGCTGAAGCAGCACTTCCGCCCGGAGTTCCTCAACCGCATCGACGACACGATCGTCTTCCACCAGCTGCGCGAGCAGGAGATCCTGCAGATCGTCGACATCTTCACCGCGCGCATCGAGTCCCAGCTGAAGAACAAGGACATGGGCCTCGAGCTGACCGACAACGCCAAGAAGTACCTGGCGAAGAAGGGCTTCGACCCGGTCCTGGGCGCCCGGCCGCTGCGCCGCACCATCCAGCGCGAGCTGGAGGACACCCTGTCCGAGCAGATCCTCTTCAACGAGCTGCGCCCCGGCCAGATCGTCGTCGTGGACTGCGAGGGCGACCCGGCCAACGTGGAGAAGTCCAAGCTGGTCTTCCGCGGCGCCGAGAAGGCGGGTGCGGTGCCCGACGCGGTGCCGGCCGACCTCGGCGCGGCCACCGGCGAGGAGTGACCCGCTAGCACGAGGAAACGGCCCGGCTCTGCCGGGCCGTTTCTCATACCCGGGTACTACGCCGGGATGAGTTCCGCGGGGTGATGTGGGCCGCCCGCGCCGGTCCCTAGGTTCCATCCATGATGACGAATCGCCTCGCGCAGTCGGTGTTCTACAGCTCCGGCCTCGGCGTGGTGAGCGCCGCCAGTCTGGGCCTGGCCGTCCTGGGTCGGCCGGCGACCGCGGCCCGGCTCGCCACCGGCTGGCAGAGCTGGATCGGCCCGCCGGCCGGCCTGCCCGGACGGTTCCGTCCGGCGGCGGCCAACGCGCTGGTCGGGCTGCTGCTCGGTGTCCTCGCGCTGATCCCGCTCGGCTTGGTGCTGGTCTTCGTGGTCCGCGGCATCGGCTACGGCTGGGTCGATCCGGGCCCGTACGACACCGCGTGGGGCGGCCCGACCCTGGCCGGCGCCTGGACGGTGCACTTCCTGGTCGGTGCGGCCCTCGCGGCGGTCGGCCTGGCCGGCCTGGCGGGCATCGCGGCGCTGCACCGGCGCTGGACGGCCCGGCTGGCGGGCCGGCCGGGCGGGGCGTGGGTGCTGCCGGTGGTCGCGGTCGTCTCGGTGGCCGAGGCGGCCTTCTTTATTGCCTGGCTGCACCAGATCTGATCGCCCATCATGGGCGGATGCACGAGATCCGGGCGGTCTACGACGACCACACCATCACCGTCTACCAGGCATATTCGCCGGCCATCGCGGTGCCGGCGGTCGCCGCCGGGCGGTTCGTGCCACCGTTCAAACGGGACCGGATGACCTGGATCAAGCCGTCGTTCCTGTGGATGATGTACCGCTGCGGCTGGGCCACCAAGGAGGGTCAGGAGCACGTGCTCGCGGTGTCGATCACCCGCGAGGGCTTCGAGTGGGCGCTCACCAACGCGGTGCACAGCAGCTACCAGCGTGGCGAGTACCCGAGCCGGGACGCCTGGCAGCGGGCGCTCAGGCGGGCGCCGACCCGGGTGCAGTGGGACCCGGAGCGTGACCTGCGGCTGCGGGAGCTGCCGTACCGGTCGTTGCAGCTGGGCCTCGGTGGCGTGGCGGCGGCCCGCTACGCCGACGAGTGGATCACCGGGATCACCGACGTGACCGGCCTGGTCCGGGAGATCTGCGGGCACCTGGACGCGGGCGACGACGCCCGGGCGGCCGCGCTGCTCCCGCCCGAGCGTCCCTATCCCGCGGTCAGCCGCACCTGACAAAGTAGTTGCCGTCGATGTGGAGAAAGGGTCAGAGGATCTGCCGCTCGACCGGCGGAGCGTCCCCGGCCAGCACGAAGTCGTCCGCGCCGTACGCCTCCACCAGTCCGTCCTCGACCAGCCCGGCCAGCGCCCGGGCGCGCTGCACCTGATCGGTCCAGACCAGGTCCAGGCGCTGCCGGGGGACCGGCCCGGTGGCGTGCCGGAGCACCTCCAGCAGCAGCCCGCGGACCTGCCGGTCGGTGCCGGCGTAGCGCTGCGGCTTGCGGCTGGGCCCCTCCGGCAGCGGCAGCCCGGTCTGCCGCCACGCGCAGACGTCGTGGAACGGGCAGACCCCGCACTTCGGCGCCCGGGCGGTGCAGACGATCGCGCCGAGCTCCATGAACGCGATGCTGGCCCGGGCTGCGCGGGCCGGCTCGGCGGGCAGCAGCTCGGCCATCGCGACCAGGTCGGCGGCGGTGGTCGCCGGGCCGGCGTCCGGCTTGCCCTCGACCGCCCGGCAGACCACCCGCCGGACGTTGGTGTCCACCACCGGGTGGCGCTGGCCGTACGCGAAGGTCGCGACCGCCCGCGCGGTGTAGGTGCCCACCCCGGGCAGCGCGAGCAGCTGGTCGAGATCGTCCGGCACCACCCCGCCGTGCCGTTCGACGATCGCCTGGGCGCAGGCGTGCAGCCGCATCGCCCGTCGCGGATAGCCGAGCCGGCCCCACATCCGGACCGCCTCGGACTGCGGCTCGGCGGCGAGATCGGCCGGCGTGGGCCAGCGGGTCATCCAGGAGCGCCAGGCGGGCTCCACCCGGACCACCGGGGTCTGCTGCAGCATCACCTCACTGACCAGGACACCCCAAGGGGTGGTTTCCGGTTGCCGCCACGCGAGATCGCGGGCGTTGGCGTCGTACCAGGAGATGGCTTCGTCGGCGAGAGTCATAGCAGGACCTACTGTAAGTGGGTGCATGAGCTCGCCATCACCGTCATCGGGCCGGACCGGACCGGCATCGTCGCCGACGTGGCCGAGGCGCTCGCCGCCGTCGGCGCCAACCTGACCGACTCGACGATGACCCGGCTGCGCGGTCACTTCGCGATGACCCTGATCTGCACCGGGCCGCCCGCCGCGGAGGCCGAGCGGGCGCTGGCCGGGATCGGCCTGCTCACCTCGGTGCGCGAGGTCGGTCCGTCCACCGAGGCGACCAACGGCGAGCCGTTCCTGGTCAGCGTGCACGGCGCGGACCGGCTGGGGATCGTCGCCGCGGTCACCCGGGTGGTGGCCGCGGCCGGCGGCAACATCACCGACCTGACCACCCGGCTCACCGGGCCGCTCTACGTGCTGGTCGCCGAGGTGGACCTGCCACCCGGCCGGGCCGACGAGCTGACCGAGCAGCTCGCGGTGGCCGGCGCCGAGCTGGGCGTCGACGTGACGTTGCGACGCGCCGATTCGGAGCTGCTGTGAGGCAGGTGGTGACCGCGCCGGCCGGCGTGCTCAGCACGGTCGCCGCCGAGGTGGACCCGACCGATCCGGAGATCGTCGCGCTGGCCGACGAGCTGGTGGCGATCATGCGGGTGTCGCCGGGCTGCGTCGGCCTGGCCGCCCCGCAGATCGGCGTCTCGGCGAGCGTGTTCTGCGTGGACGTGACCGGGCACCCCAAGGCGGTCACCACGCACGGCGCGTTCGTGCTCTGCAACGCCAAGATCATTGAGGCGAGCCGGTGGCGGCCCGGCCGGGAGGGCTGCATGTCGGTGCCGGACCTGACCGGCGACGTGAAGCGGGCCGGCCGGATCGTGGTGGAGGGGCTGCGGCCGGGCACCGGCGAGGCGGTCACGCTGACCACCGACGCCTTCGAGGCACGGGCGGTGCAGCATGAGATCGATCACTGCGCCGGAAAGCTCTTCCTCGATCGGGTGGCCGGTGCGCACGCGATTTATCAGCGCAAGGTCTATCTCTAACGAACGATACGTGAGTTGGTGTCGGTTGCCCGGCGCGTCGCGCGCCCCACGCGCCGGGTCCGGGTCTACGGTGGCCACATCATGCGTACGACGGTTGGTTCCCTCCCACCCGCGGTCTACTGGCGGCGGCGCGCAGTCGTGCTCGGCGCCCTGCTGCTGGGCATCATCGTGTGGTTCGTGGCGTGCTCCCATGGGGACGACACCAAGCCGGACACCAAGAACGCGTCGTCCTCGCTCCCGACGCCGGCTCCGGCCTCCCCGTCGGCTGCGGCGTCGCCCACCCCGAGCGGCCTGCTCGACTCGGCGCCGCCCGGCGGCCCGGCCTATCCGGACCCGGACGCCGCGCAGTCCCAGCAGGCGCTGCCCGGTGACGACGGCGGTCTGCTGCCCACCACCGCGAGTTCGAACGGGACCGGCAGCAACACCAACGTCAACGTGCCGGCCGACGGCTCCTGCGCGGACACCGAGATGCTGGTGACGCCGGTGCCGGCGACCACCTCGGCCAAGCGCGGCGCGCCCCTGGCGATCACCTTGAAGATCAAGAACATCGGTACGCGGACCTGCACCCGGGACGTCGGCGCCGACCCGCAGGAGCTCTACCTCGACCAGGGCGCGCAGAAGGTCTGGTCGTCGGACAAGTGCAGCACGGCCAAGGGCAGCGACGTGCAGTCGTTCGCGCCGGGCGCCGAGCGGCAGTGGAACATCACCTGGAACGGCCGGCAGTCCAGCGCGTGCAGCGGCTCGGTCGCGTCCGGGCCGGCCCTGGAGCCCGGGCAGTACCAGCTGCGCGGCCGCCTGGACCAGATCCTCAGCAAGCCGGTCACCGTGACCATCACCGCCTGATCCACGGTTGGTCGCGGCCCTCGAGCTCTATCTGGACGTCGACGCCACCCGGCGGGTCCGGACGCTGTGGCGTGCCCTGGAGACGGAGGGCATCCCGACCCTGGGCTCGCTGCACCAGAAGCACCGGCCGCACGTGTCGCTCGCGGCGGCCCGGACGATCGACCCGGTGGCCGCGGCCGAGGCGCTCGACGGGCTGGCCGTCGGGCGCGGGCTCACCCTGCGGATGGATTTCGCCGGGCAGTTCGTCGGCCGGGTGCTCTGGCTCGGCGTCACCGTGACCGGGGCGTTGCTGGACCACCATCGGGCGGTGCACGAGCGGCTGGCCGCGGGCGGCGTGCCGATCTGGGAGCAGTACCAGCCGGGCCGGTGGGTGCCGCACTGCACGGTGTCGCTGCGGGTGCCGAACCCGATGATGGCCCCGGCGATCCGCCGCTGCCTGGAGATCCTGCCGCTGACCGCGACGGTGACCGGGGCGGCGATCGCGGACCACGCCAACGACATCGCGCATCCGCTGTAGCACGACGGGGCCGGGCGATGCCCGGCCCCGCCGCGTTTCACACTGGTCAGGCGGTGTGCCGGCCCTTGCGCGCCTGCCGTCCGACGACCACCAGGCCGCCGCCGACCAGGACGAAGCCGATCGCGTACCAGATCAGGCTCATCGAGTCGGAGCCGGTCAGCGCGAGGGCGGGCTCGGTGCTGGTGCTCGGGCTGGGCGTGGCGGTCACCGGGACGACCGGGGCCGCCGACGACGGCTCCTGGGTGACCGGGACCGTGGTGGGTTCGGTGGTGGGCTCGGTGGTCGGCGCCGTCGTAGGAGCGGTGGTCGGCGCCGTGGTGGGAGCCGTGGTCGGTGCGGCGGTCGTGGCCGTGGGCGTCGGCGTGGCACAGCCGGACGGCTTGGTCCACGTGCCGGTGCTGGTGGTGAACGTGTTGTCCCGCACCTTCACGGTCGTCCCGGCCGCGGCGGAGCTCTCGGCGGACTGACCGGGACGGACCCGGATCCGCTTGCCGTCCAGCACGAAGACCGCATCCACGCCGGCGGTGGCCGCGTTCGCCATCCGGATGGTGAGCGTGCCCGTGCAGTCGCTGCCGAAGGTCACCGCCGGCTTCGGCGAGCAGCCGCCCTCGCCGCCGTTGTACCAGGCCCGGCCGCCGCTCGACCGGCTGCCGATCCCGGACGGCGAACCGAGCTTGGCGTCGCCGTACTGGGTCTCCGGGCCGGTGATCTCGTTCAGCACCGAGGCGCCGAAGACCGTGTCGACCTGGGTGAAGCAGCCGGGCACCCGGACCTCCAGGGCGACGCTGCCGTGGTCGGCGTCGATCCGCCCGGTCACCGCGTCGTAGACGAACTGCGGCGTCGCGTAGGTCTTCTTCGGCGCGGTGTAGGACACCAGCGAGAAGTCCTGCGCCTCGCCGGCACAGAGCGGCTTCACCGCGGTGATCACGGCGGTGCCGCCGGGGCCGTCGAAGGTGTGCCGGTAGGTCGCGTCCGCCGCGCTGACGCACGACTGGTGCGAGACGCCGGCGTTGGCGGCCGGCGAGATCCCGGCGAACGCGGCGGTGGCGACGGCGGCGCCACCGAGAACGAGCATGACACGGCGCAAGGCGAATGCCCCCCACTCATCGGGTCGGGGGCGGTCTCACCACTGACTCCCCGGGCCGCCACGCGGTGACCGATTCAAGCTCGGCCCGGATCACTATCTCCCCATATCTGGGTGCTCGCGGCGATTCGTCCGCGGCGGGACCAGGTTAGGACGTGGCGTGGCGGAACGGAAGAGGTCATCACGGAACGTGATGTCGACCATCGGCAAATGGCGCCGGGTCCGTACCCGAAGCGGGGTCTTCAGGGGCTATTGTCCGGAAAATTGATCGCGGATTCGCGGGGCTCCGGGCGGCTGTGACAGACAGTCATGCTGGTCGCGGCAACAGAAACCCCTCGAAAGAGGTTCATCTTCGGTACGCGGAGAGCCGCTCGCTCAGACGTAACGCTCGAGGATCGACGCCTCGGCGAGCCGGGACAGCCCCTCCCGCACGCCACGCGCCCGCGCGTCCCCGACGCCCTCCACCGCCTGCAGATCCTCGACCGTGGCCCCGAGCAGCCGCTGCAGGCTGCCGAAGTGATCCACCAGCCGGTCCACGATCTGCGCGGGCAGCCGCGGCACCTTGGCCAGCAGCCGGAACCCGCGCGGCGACACCGCCGCGTCCAGCGCGTCGGAGGCGCCCGGATAGCCGATCGCCTTGGCCACCGCGACCAGGTCGATCATCTCGGTGGCGGTGAGCAGGTCCAGCTCGACCAGCGCCTCGTCGAGGGTGCGCGCCTTGCGCCCGGTGGGCAGATAGTCCCGGATCACCAGGGTGCGGTCGGCGTCGACGCCGGCCATCAGCTCGTCGAGCTGCAGGGCGAGCAGGCGGCCGTCGGTGCCCAGCTCCACCACGTAACCCGAGATCTCGTCGGCGATCCGGCGGACCATCTCCAGCCGCTGCACCACCGAGACCGCGTCCCGGACGGTGACCAGGTCCTCGATCTCCAGGGCGGACAGCGTGCCGGACACCTCGTCCAGCCGCAGCTTGTAACGCTCCAGGGTGGCCAGTGCCTGGTTGGCCCGGGACAGGATGGCGGCCGAGTCGTCCAGGACGTGCCGCTGCCCGTTCACATAGAGCCCGATGATGTGCATCGACTGGCTCACCGAGATCACCGGAAAACCGGACTGTTTCGCCACCCGCTCCGCGGTGCGGTGCCGGGTGCCGGACTCCTCCGACGGGATCGACGGGTCGGGCATCAGGTGCACCGCGGCCCGGACGATGCGGGTGCCGTCGCTGGAGAGCACCACGGCGCCGTCCATCTTGCACAGCTCGCGCAGCCGGGTGGCGGAGAACTCCACGTCCAGCGGGAAGCCGCCGGTGCAGATGGTCTCGACGACCGAGTCGTAACCCAGCACGATCAGCGCACCGGTGCGGCCGCGCAGGATCCGCTCCAGGCCGTCGCGCAGGGCGGTGCCGGGCGCCATCAAGGCAAGGTTGGCCCGGATCGGATCGCTGGCGCCCCCGGTGAGGCCGATGCCGGTCAGCGGGGCAACCGCGCGGTGGCCCGCGCCGTTGACGCCGGGGCGCGGCGTTGAACTGGCGGCGGACTTGGAACCATCGCGGTCGAGCGGCACCGGTACAGTCTACGAACCTTCATCACGGGCAACGAGGCATGGTTCGATGAATGCTCCGTAGCGTGATGAATCGTCACTCTGGGTCACCGCGCGCTGTGCTCGGCCGAGGCACGGGCCGCATTTTGCAAGGCGGACCGCAGGTCGCCGACCTCGATCACCTCCATGCCCTTGGGCGCGCCGGCCTCGCCGCTGAGGCTGCCCGGCGGCACCAGGGCCACCCGGAAGCCGAGCCGGGCCGCCTCGGCCAGCCGCCGGCCGATCGCGCTCACCCGGCGGATCTCCCCGGTCAGCCCGACCTCGCCGATCGCCACCAGGGTCGGCGCCATCGCCAGGTCCAGCCCGCCGGATGCGACCGCCAGGGCCATCGCCAGGTCGGCCGAGGGCTCGGTGAGCCGGATGCCGCCCACGGTGGCCGCGAACACCTCACGGTTGTAGAGCTTGATCTGCTTGGTGCGGCGCTCCAGCACGGCCAGCACCATGGCCAGCCGGGCACTGTCGAGGCCGGACACGGTGCGCCGGGGCGAACCCTGCACCTCCGCCCCGATCAGCGCCTGCACCTCGGTGACCAGCGCCCGCCGGCCCTCCATCGCGACCGTCACGCAGGTGCCCGGGACCGGCTCCTGATAGCGGGTGAGGAAGAGCCCGGACGGGTCGGGCAGGCTGCTGATCCCGCCCTCGTGCATCTCGAAGCAGCCCACCTCGTCGGCCGCGCCGAACCGATTCTTCACCCCGCGGACCAGGCGCAGCGCCGAGTGCTTGTCGCCCTCGAAGTGCAGCACCACGTCGACCAGGTGCTCCAGCACCCGGGGGCCGGCCACCTGACCGTCCTTGGTGACGTGACCGACCAGGACGGTGGCGATGCCGCGCTCCTTGGCGATCGAGACCAGCGCCGCGGTGACCGCGCGGACCTGGGTCACGCCGCCGGGCACGCCCTCGGTGCCGGGCGCCGAGACGGTCTGCACCGAGTCGAGCACCAGCAGGCCCGGCTTGACCGCGTCGAGGTGCCCGATCACCGTGCCCAGATCGTTCTCCGCGGCCAGGAAGAGGCGCTCGTGCAGCGCGCCGAGCCGCTCCGCCCGCAGCCGGACCTGGCTCACCGACTCCTCGCCGCTGACCACCAGCGACGGGGTGCCGGCGCCGGTCGCCCACTGCTGGGCCACATCGAGCAGCAGCGTCGACTTGCCCACCCCGGGCTCGCCGGCCAGCAGCACCACCGCGCCGGGCACCAGGCCGCCGCCGAGCACCCGGTCCAGCTCGCTGACCCCGGACGGCACGGCCCGCGCGGGCGCGGCGCTGATCTGCGAGATCGGCCGGGCCGGCTCGCTCGGCATGCGGGAGCTGACCACCCGGCCGGAGACGCCGACGGACACGGTGGACTCGATGACCGAGCCCCACTCACCGCACTCCGGGCAGCGACCCAGCCATTTCGGCGGCTGGTGGCCGCAGGCGTCGCAGACGTAGGCGGGCCGGGCGGCCTTGGCACTGGTTCGCGAGGATGTCACCCGGCCAAGTTAGCCGCCGGGTATGACAACGTCACTCGCCCTCGCTGTGCTCCGCGTCCAGACCGGGCGCCCGGGAGGCCGGGGTCAGCGGGATCGCGACCGGCACCTGCAGCGGCAGGTCGGCCGCGCCGTTGCTGAAGTGGAACACCAGGTTGACCGTCTGGCCCGGCCGGAGCCGGTCGCTCAGGCCGATGACCTGCAGCTTGTTGGCGTCGGTGGGGCGGAAGAGCGCCTCGCCGAGCGGGCTGATCTTGATCTGCGCCGCGGTGACCACCGGGGACGGCTCGGCGGCCGGGGTGGCCGGGGCCGACGGGTTCGCGGAGCTGGACGGCTTGCCCGAGGTCTCCGGAACGGCCGCGGTGGCGCTCGGCGCCGGCTTGGTGACGAAGCCCACCTGCTGGGCCGAGACCACATTCGGCTGGTTGACCGCCGGCTCGCTGGTGATCGAGACGGTGACCTCGGCCTCGGTCTGGTTGTACAGGCTCAGCTCGAGCGGCGCGTTCTCGCCCTTGGCGTAGCCCTCGGTGCCGTTGTACTGCACCTGGGCGTTGCGCACGAACACGCTGCCGTCGACGGCCTGCGCGTTCACCCCGGCGATCGGGGTGTCCAGCAGGGCGGTCTCGGCAACCTGGCCGGCCGAGCAACCGGCCAGCGCGATGACACCGACGGTGGCGACACCCGCGACCAGGGCGGCGCGACGGGTTACCAGCGAGCGCATCACGATCCTCCAAATAGCGACACCAAGGTGTGTGATCAGCCTAGTGGGCGGTAATCCGCCGCGTGCGCCGACCCATCCATCCGGCCGCCCGCTCACCGGAACGGATCACACCACCGGCCCGCTGGAGATCAACAGCAGGACGTCGATCAGGGCCACCACCATCACCGCGCGGAACAGCGCCACCGGGCGTCCCCGGGCGCGGCCGGCCGCGTACCAGCCGATCGGCAGCACCACCACGGCCGCCGCGCCGGCCAGCCAGCCGGTCCACGACGGTGCCCCGGGCGGCCCGAGGACCAGCACCGCGGTGGCGCCCAGCAGCAGCACCGCCGCGGCCAGCCGGGAACCGCCCGCGCCGATCCGGTGCGGCAGCCCGCGCACCCCGGTCGCCGCGTCGTCGGCGAGATCCGGCAACACGTTGGCGAAATGGGCCCCGGCGCCGAGCAGCCCGGCCGCCACCATCAGCCAGGCCGGCGGCGCCGGATGCCCGGGCAGCGCCACCACCACGAAGGCCGGCAGCAGCCCGAAGGCCACCAGATAGGGCAGCACCGAGAACGGCGTCGACTTCAACGGCCAGTCGTAGAGCAGGCCGACGAGCGCGGCCACGCCGATGGTCACCGAGGCGGCCGCGCCGAGCGGCAGCGCCACCACCGGCGCGGCCAGGGCCGCGATCAACCCGGAGATTCCTACGGTACGGCGGGAGACCGCGCCCGTGGTGATCGGCTTGTCGGTCCGGCCGGTGCGCCGGTCCCGGTCGGCGTCCAGCCAGTCGTTCACCCAGCCGACCGCGAGCTGGGTGGCGGCCACCGCGAGGGCCACCCAGAGAAGCCGGCGGCCGCGGTGCCCGGCGCCCGCCGCGAGCAGGGTCATCACCAGGGTGACGGCGGCGCCCGGTTCCGGATGGGCGGAGCGGAGCAGGGCGAGCGCACGGGACATGCTGAGCAGTCTGCGTCCGATGGTCATTCCGGGCCAGCCGTGGGTGCTCCTTCGGGGCGCTGGTTGTTGTTGTCCACAGGTGGCGGCTCTCCGGTGGTGCCCCGGCGGGGTTCGTGCCAGTCTCGATCACATGCTGTCGATCCGGCGTAACGATCCGTGCCAGTACGACGACCTGGCCGGCGAGTGGTGGCGGCCGGGTGGCCGGTTCGAGCTGCTGCACTGGCTCGCCGCCGCCCGGGCCGAGCTGATCCCGCGGCCGGCCGGCCCGGGCCGGGTCCTGCTGGACGCCGGGTGCGGCGGCGGCCTGCTCGCCCCGCACGTCCGTGACCTGGGCTATCGGCACATCGGCGTGGACCTGCGCCGAGCCGGCCTGGCGCTGGCCGCGGGGCAAGGCGTGACGCCGGTCGGCGGCGACGTGGCCGCGCTGCCGCTCGCCGACGGGTCCGCCGACGTGGTGGTGGCCGGCGAGATCCTGGAGCACGTTCCCGACCTGCCCGCCACGGTCGCCGAGCTGTGCCGGGTGCTGCGGCCGGGCGGCACCGTGGTGCTCGACACGGTCAACGCCACCGGGCTCAGCCGCTTCATCACGGTCACCCTGGCCGAGCGTGCCGGGGTGGCCCCGATCGGCCTGCACGACCCGGCCCTCTTCGTGGCGCCGGCCCGGCTGCGCGCCGAGTTCGCCCGGTGGGGCGTCCGGCTGGCGGTCCGCGGCGTCCGCCCGAGCATGCCCGGCCTGGTCCGGTGGCTGGCCGCCGCCCGGGTCGACGCGGGGCGGCCGCTCGGGCGCATGCTGCCCACCTTCTCCACCGCGGTCCTCTACCAGGGCGTCGGCCGCAAGGCCGCCCCCGCCTCCCACCGCGACATCCACCGCCCCGGCCGGGGCGCCGATCCGGCCGATCACCGGCCATCCGGCGCTGATCGTGGCACCGATCCGGCCGGTCACCAGCCACCCGGCTTCGCCTCCGGCCCTACCCCGCCCACGGGTCCACCCGTCGGTCATCGGCCGGCTGACCGTGGCTTCGGCCATCCCGGACACCGTGGCGACCGAGGACCCGACGTGGGGGATGCCGGCGCGGGCCGGGTGCGGGCGGCGGCGACCGGAGGGTGTGGCGGCAAGTGACGGGCGTGGCCGGGGCGGTGATCAGCGGGCTGGGCGTGGCGTTGCCACCCAGCACGGTGCAGGACGATCTGTGGGAGGGATTCTTCGCCCAGCACTACGCGGGCGGGCGGCACCGGCTGGCGCGGCGGATCTTCGCGAATTCCGGGGTGGTCACCCGGCAGGCCGCGGTGAGTCCGCTGCTGGAGGACGTCTCCGAGTGGTCCACCGAGCGCCGGATGCGCCGCTACCAGGACGAGGCGGTGCCGCTGGGCAAGGCCGCAGTGAGCCGGGCGCTGGCCGACGCCGGGCTGTCCGCGTCCGAGTTGGGACTTTTCGCGGTCTGCTCGTGCACCGGTTACGCCACGCCCGGGCTGGACATCCTGCTCGCCCGCGACCTGGACATGTCACCGACGGTGCAGCGCCTCTTCGTCGGGCACATGGGCTGTTACGCCGCGCTGCCCGGGCTGGGCGCCACGAATGATTTCGTGGTCGCCCGCGGCCGGCCGGCGCTGCTGCTCTGCACCGAGCTGACCAGCCTGCACGTGCAGCCGGCCGGGACCGGCGCGGCGGACGTCCAGCAGATCGTCTCGCACGCGCTCTTCTCCGACGCGGCGGCCGCCGCGGTGCTCACCTCGGCTGCCCGGTCGCTCCCCGGATATCAGGTGCGCGAGGTCGTCGCGGTCACCGACACCACCACGACCGGGCACATGACCTGGGAGGTCACCGACCTCGGGTTCCGGATGGGGCTGTCGCCGGAGGTGCCGGCGGTGCTCTCGGTGCACGTCCGCACGCTGGTCAGCGACCTGCTCGCCCGGCACGGGCTGACCATCGGCGAGGTGGACGGGTGGGCGGTGCACCCCGGCGGGCCGCGGATCCTCGACGTGGTCCGGGAGCGGCTCGGCCTGCAGGAGTCGGCGCTGGCGGCGTCGCGGGGCGTGCTCTCGGCGTACGGGAACTGCTCCTCACCCACCGTCCTCCTGGTCCTGGAGGCCTTGCGCCGAGCGGCCCGCCCGCCACGCTGGGTGGTGATGCTCGCCTTCGGTCCCGGGCTCACCCTCTACGGCGCGCTGCTCGAGTTCGCCCCGGCCACCCGGTGACCGCGGAACGAGACGACCCGCCCTGACCGGCCGGCCGAGCCATCCGCGGCGCCCAGTCGGCGTGGTGGTCGAGCGAGGTCGGCGGGCCGGAGGAGTCACGCGGTGACCGGCGGACCGAGGATCCGCACCTCGCGGGACGGTGGCCGGGCGTGCGCGGGCAGTGCACCGTGAGTGGCAGCCGGGGCGAGTGGCCGTCGGTGCAGAGGCGGACGGCGGGCGTGGTGAGCGGTGGTTGCGACGAGTCGCCGCGGAAGGCCGGGTGAGTGGCGGGCGGGGCGAGTGGTCGTTCGAGAGCGAGGTGGGCGGGCGCGGCCGTGGGTTTTGCGGTGAGGCGGCACGTTCTTTACCTCTAACGGGGAACGGGGCAATCACGCGATGAGCGGGGAACAGGACAATCGGGTCGTGACTGGCGAAATGGATGGTGCCCCTGAGGGTGATCAGAAGGGGCGCTTACTCACCGACGCTCAGGGGCCTGGGGCGGCCCATGCTCGGGGGCGCGGGGTGGTCCTGCTCGTCGTGGCGGTGTTGCTGCTGGTGGCCGGTGGGACCTGGTGGTGGTCGGCGCGGCCGCGGTCGGAGTCGGATCCGCGGCTGCTCTCCTGGCGGCTCACCGCCGAGCAACTCCTGCCGGACACCGGGGACCAGGAGGCCGCCGACACGATGGTGCTGGCCGGGAACTCGGAGACCGCGAAGATCAACGATCTGGACGGCGGCGCCTTCCTGGTCTCGGTGGTGTGTGCCGGACCGGACGGCAGCCTGGTGCGGGTCAGCCTCGGCGAGGGTGACGAGGACTCCGGGCGCGGGTTGCGGTGTTCCGGGGCGCGCACGCCGGAGGTGTTCAGCGTCGGCGTCGGCACCCAGCTGCGCCTGCGGATAGCGGTCGACCGGATCGGCCCGGTGATCTTCCGGTACACGCTGGAGCGCAGCTCCCAGGGTTAGGCACGTCGCCCAGCCAGGCTGGTCAGCCGGGCAGGCGATGCCGTCAGGGGCGCCGGCCGGGGTTGTGGTCGATCAGGAGCGCACCTGGAGGGATGGAGTCCGGGCGGGCGGTCAGTTGAGGCGGGCGAAGTCGGGCTTGAGGCCCTCGACCGAGACGACGTGCTGGTAGGTGTGCAGGATCCGGCCGGTGTCGTCGACGACGAAGGTGGCGGCGGTGCCGTCGGAGGGGGTGCGCTTGTCCGGGCGGGCCGGGGGCAGGCCGGCGAGCTGGCGCAGGTGGCCGGTCGGGTCCTGGAGGTAGAGCAGAGTCTTGCCGTCGGCTCGCGGGGTCTGGGCGGTGGCCAGGGTGCCCGGGGAGGCGGCCGCCGTCGGGGCGGTGACCGAGACGGCCAGGACCGACACGCGCAGCGGCACCGCGGCGACCGTGTCGGCGATCAGGCGGTCGCAGACGCAACCGTCCGTGATGATGACCACCATCGGTTTCTTGCCGAGCAGGGGCACCGTCTGGCCGTCGGCGCCGATCAGGTCGAGCGCGGGCATCGTCTTGCCGGGCGCCGGAGTGGTCTCCGAGGTGCGCTGGGTGGCCGGCTGCCGCGGGGTGCCGGGCCAGGCCGAGGCGAACAGGCTGGCGACGGTGACCAGGATGGCCATCGAGACGATCAGGACCGGGGCGCGCAGCAGCAGACTGCCGGCGCGGCGCAGCCGGCGGACCGCGGGGCGGCGGGCGAAACGCTGCCACCGGTTCGGCGGCGGAGCCAGGTGCAGCTCGGCGCGCACCGCTTCGACCTCGTCGGACAGCTCCGAGAGGTCGTCCGGGATGACGATGACGCCCCACTCCTCGGGGAGGTCGGGCAGGTCGTCGGAGGAACCGCCGTCGGGCGGCCAGCCGCCGTTGTCGCTCGCGCCTGCCATGACTCACCTCCCCCCTGGCCGACCAGATCTTGCTTCGGTCGGGGAACTTCCGTCCAGCGTCTCGCACGCTACGCCGCATCGCCAGTGCTGTCGTGGCATGGACCTCAGCGATACGCTTGATCTGGCAAAGCCATCAGGTCCGGAATTTCCGACTCGTTGGCAGTGCCGGTGACCTCTCAGTCACTTTGAGTTACTTAGGCAGCTTCCTGCTTCGCTGTCAAGCGGTAGAAAGCCCCGTCACAGGGCCTCTGAGCTGCACTAACAGTGACCGTCAGGGCGAGACACCGTCGCCTGGGCGTGTTACCCTAGACACAGCGAAAGGGGTTTCGAACCTATGGTTTTCAGTGTCGGCGAGACCGTTGTTTACCCCCACCACGGGGCCGCACTCATCGAGGCAATCGAGACTAGGGTCATCAAGGGCGTTGAAAGGCAGTATCTCGTTCTGCGTGTCGCCCAGGGCGATCTGACGGTTCGGGTGCCCGCTGAGAACGCCGAGGAAGTCGGCGTGCGCGAAGTGGTTGGCGAGGAAGGCCTGGGCAAGGTCTTCGACGTCCTCCGCGCTCCGCACACCGAGGAGCCGACCAACTGGTCGCGGCGCTACAAGGCCAACCTGGAGAAGCTCGCTTCCGGCAACCCGCTGAAGGTGGCCGAGGTCGTTCGTGACCTCTGGCGTCGCGAGCGGGAGCGCGGTCTCTCGGCAGGCGAGAAGCGCATGCTCGCGAAGGCCCGCGACATCCTGGTCGGCGAGGTGGCCCTCGCTGAGAAGAGCACCAAGGACGAGGCTGAGGTTCTGCTCGACAAGGTCCTCACCGAGGCCTGATACACCGACGCATCCCTCATAGCACCATGTACGCCGACCGCGACGTGACCGCGCAGCTGAATGCTCGCGGTGACGTCGCGGTCGTCGTTCCTGCCGCGGGCGCCGGTGTCCGGCTCGGTCCGGGCGCGCCCAAGGCTTTGCGCCTGCTCGACGGTGAGCCGCTGCTCGTGCACGCGGTGCGCCGGCTCGCCGCCGCCCCCTCGGTCCGGATGATCGTGGTGGCCGCGCCGCCGGCTGACGTCGACGCGGTGCACGCGCTGCTCGCACCGGTGGCACCGGTCACCGTGGTGCCCGGCGGCGCCGAGCGTCAGGAGTCGGTGGCCGCCGCTCTGGCCGTCGTTCCCGACGAGGTCGCGATCGTGCTGGTGCACGACGCGGCTCGCTGCCTCACCCCGCCGTCGGTGGTGGAGCGGGTGGCCGCGGCGGTCCGGTCCGGCGCCGACGCGGTGATCCCGGTGCTCCCGGTGGTCGACACGATCAAAGAGGTGGCGGCCGACGACACCGTGCTCGGGACGGTGGACCGTTCGGTGCTCCGGGCCGTCCAGACGCCGCAGGGTTTCCGCGCCTCGGTGCTGCGAGCCGCCCATCGGGCCGCCGCTGACCTGCACACCGACGATGCCGGCGCGGTCGAGAAGCTGGGCCGGCCGGTGCTCTGCGTGCCCGGGTCCGATCTGGCGCTGAAGATCACCCGCCCGATCGACCTGGCTCTGGCCACCCATCTGCTGGCCCTTCCCGACCCGGACGCCTGACCGGCACGCCGCCGCCCGCGCGGCGCTGTTCGTGAGCCCGCGCACGGTGGAGTGGCAACTTGCGCAAGGTGCTGGCCTGCTGCGCATGACCCGGCCGACGGCATGGAAGTCGGCGGCGTGCGGGTGGGCGACGCCGTTGCCGAGTCGTCTCTCGGTAGTGAAGCGGTGCGTGATCCGGACGTTGCGTTCGTTCCGTTTGGCCGGAGCGGCTGGTTGGGGCGACGGAGATCTGTGCGGCTGTGGTTGGCCGGCCGCTAGGGTGTCGGGGTGATCATTCCGCGGGTGGGGATCGGCACCGACGTGCATGCCTTCGACGCTGACCGGGCCTGCTGGGTGGCCGGGCTCCAGTGGCCCGGGGAGCCGGGGCTGGCCGGCCATTCGGACGCCGACGTGGCCGCGCACGCCGCCTGCGACGCCCTCCTTTCGGCCGCCGGGCTCGGCGATCTGGGCGGCAATTTCGGTACGAGCCGGCCGGAGTGGGCCGGGGCGGCCGGCGTGACGTTGCTCGCCGAGTCGGCCCGGCTGGTGCGGGCCGCCGGGTTCGCGATCGGCAACGTCTCGATCCAGGTGATCGGCAACCGGCCGAAGATCGGCAAGCGGCGGGCGGAGGCCGAGAAGGTGCTCTCCGCGGCGGTCGGCGCGCCGGTCACGGTCGCCGGCACCACCACCGACGGGCTGGGGCTCACCGGTCGCGGGGAGGGGCTGGCCGGCGTCGCGGTGGCGATGGTCTACAGCGAGATGGCCGCCGCCGGGCCGGTGTAGCCGGAGCGGGATCCGGGTTGCCTGGCGGCCGGCCGGGCCGCCTTCCGCGCACGGCTGGGCTACGCGGTGGTAACCGTCACGTGAGCTGCGGCGAGATTGTCCGGCATGATGACGATCATGACTGTCGCTCTGCCCGATGTGGCCCGGAGACTGATCGACAACCCCACCTACGCGGTACTCAGCACGATCAATCCGGACGGCCTTCCGCAGTCGACCGTCATCTGGGTGAAGCGCGACGGGGACGACGTCCTCTTCTCCACCATCCGCGGGCGGCGCAAGACCCGGAACCTGGAGCGGGACCCGCGGGCGTCGATCTGTGCCTACGACCCGGCGCAGCCCTACTCCTACTGCACGATCGAGGGGACTGTCGCGCTGGTCGACGACGCGGCCAATCTGATCAGCGAGCTCAGCTACAAGTACGCGAACGAGCCGTGGACCAGCGACGGCCCGGACACCGTCCGGGTGGTGTGCCGGCTCACCCCGACCCATGTGATCTACAGGTAGACCGCCTAGGCTCGGACAGTGCCCGCCCCCATGGAGCCTGACACCACGCCGGAGGACCACCGCCAGCGCGCGTTGTTGTTCGCCGACCTCGGACGCTACGACGAGGCCGCCGACGAGATCGCGGCCGGACTGAGCGCGGTCGCCGGCCTCGGCGCCACGCCGCAGCCGGACGCGTCGTCCAGCACCGCACCCGACCCCACCGCCGGTATCGCGCCCGATCCGGGCCCGGCGCCCGCTACCGGGCCCTGGGCTGATTCGGCCTGGGGGACCGGGCCGGACGGGACCGCGGTCCGCGAGACCGGGATCGGCGGGACCGGGTCGGACGACACCACGGCTCGGGAGACCGAAGCGGAGCAAACGGCGGCTGGTGAACCCGGCGCCGACCGGACTGCCGCCCAGGAGGCGGAAGCGGACGACGCGGCGGGCCGAGGGACGAGAGCCGGCGCGCCCACGGGTCAAGAGGCCGGCGCCGCAGGCGCGGCGGACGAGACCGCGCTGCTGGTCACGCTGGCCCGGATCCACCTGGCGGCGGAGCAGCCGGTCGAGGCGCTGGCCGCCGCCGACCGGGCGGTCGCCGCCGCCCCCGGGGAGCTGCCACCGCTGGTGGTGCGGGCGATGGCCCTGACCGACACCCGGCGCTACGGGGAGGCCGCGCAGCTGGCCGGCGAGATCCTGCGGACCTGGCCGGCGGACGCCTACGCGCAGCGCACCGGCGCCGCCCTGCTCGGCGAGTCGCGCAACGGCCAGGAGGCCCTGAACGCCGCGTGGAACGGCGTCCGGGTGGCGCCCGGCGAGGCCGAGGCGCACCTGGTGCTGGCCGTGGTCGCCGCCCGGCTGCGGCTGTTCGATCTGGCCCAGCGGGGGTACGCGGAGGCGCTGGAGCTCGACCCGGCGATCGCCGACGCCGGCCAGGACGTGGGCATCGTCCGGCTGGAGCGGCGGCGCTGGGCCCGGGCCTTGGAGGCGCTGGCCGAGGAGGCCTCGCTGGGCGCCGGGGTGCCGCCGGAGCCGGGCCCGGTCACCGAGCCGTCGGCGACCCCGCAGCCGGCCCAGCCGTCCCGTCCGGCCTGGTCCGAGCCGCCGGCCGTGAGCCGCCCGCGGAAGCCGGTGCTGGACGTCTCCGCCGACTCGGCCGAGGCGGTCCGCGAGACGATCCAGTACGGAGCCAACGGCACCCTGGTCGCCGCCGTCCTCACCGCCGCGATGACCTTGATCAGCGACGGCATCTCGCGGGTCTGGGCCGGTCTGATCGGCTTCCTGGTCTTCCTCGCTGTGATCCTCTGGTTCCGCAGCCGCCTCACCGAGCCGGTCGGCCTGGTGCTGGCCCGGCTCCGCTCCGGTGACCGCAAGCTGGCCGTGGCGCTCTACCTGACCTTCGCCGCCCCGCTGTTCCTGGTCGCCTATGCCGTGGTCGGCGGCCTGCCGACCCTGCTCGCCGGCATGGTCCTCGCCGCGATCGGCGAACTGGTGGTCCTGACCAGCCGCCGCTGAGCGGCGACCAGCGGCCGGCTCAGAGAAGGCCGACCGGGCCGTAGAGGGCTGGGCGCGCCAGGCAAGGCGGCAGAGGGCGAGACGCGCCGGAAAGGGTGGAGAAGAGCGGAACGGGCCGGGCCAGGCGGATGAAGGCCAGAGCCGCGAGACTCCGGCTCACCCAGGCTGCCGCATCGACCGATGTCCCCGTATTTTGACCACCATGGCCGATCTTCTGATTGCCGCACTGGCCCTGCTGGCCCTGGCCGTGGTGCTGGTCGTCCTGTTCCGGGCCGAGACGCTGGGCCGTGCCTACTTCGCGGCCGGGCTGGTGATCATGACGTTGGCCGCCGCGGCCACCGGTGTCCTGCTCTACCGCTCCCATCGCCCGGACGAGCCCGGCGCCACCCCCGGCCCGGCCCGGTCCGCCGAGGCCGCGTTGGGCGCCGCCGTTCTGCGGCTGGACCTCCCGCTGCCGCGGGGCGACAAATATCCGCAGGCCGCGATCCTGCTGCTCGACCCGCCCCGGCCCGGCCCGGACGCCTGGACCGGCGACATGTCGCTGATCTGTTCCACTCCGGGCAAGGACGACACCGTGCAGAACTGCACCGGCGACGACGTCCGGGTGTGGAGCGCCGACCCGCTGGAGAAGCGGTCGGTGGTGGCCCGGGCGGTCGGCGACCCGTTCGCCGGCCCGGAGGCGTGCGCCGAGGCCAACGGGGCGACATATCAATCGCAATATATGGAATTGGAGGCCGGCCGGGCGTACTGCATGCGCCGTACGGCGGACCGGAAGCACGTGACCGCCTTCCGGATTCCGGTGTTTCCGAGCGAGAAACCGCTGCCCACGCGCTTGACGATCGAGACGGCGGGCTGGGCCGGGTGAGCGGACTGTTGTCCGCTTCGTACGTGGTCCGTTAGGTTCGGATCGTGTCGACGATGGTGCCTCCGCTGTATGTCGGGCTCGTCGATGACGCGTCCCTGTTGCCGCCCAGCCCGACCGGCCTGGCCGACGCCGAGGCGAAACATCGCGAGCACGCCGCCGCGTGGTATGCGGATCTGATCGGCGCCCTGCTGGTCCCGGCGTCGGTGGTCGGCGCCGAGCCGGTGCCCCGGGCGGCCGCCGCGCTGATCGGCGACATCCCGCTCGGCGCGCTGCCGGCCACGGTGGAGAAGCTGCGGGCGGCCGGCATGGTGATCGAGCACGTCGAGGCGGCGGTGGCGCGCCGGGGTGAGGACCCTCAGCCGGGCCTGTCCGTGCTGCGCGCCTTCGCGGCGAACGCCTCGGCCGGCAGCACCCCGAAGGTCTGGGCCGAGGTCCCGTTGAGCTGGGGCCTGATCGGCGCTCTGGACACGATCGCCGACGCCCGCGCCGGGGGCCTCCCGATCGCCCCGAAATTCCGGGTCGGTGGCCTGGCCGCCGAGCTCTTCCCGACCCCGGTCGAGCTGGCCGCGGTGATCTGCGCCTGCCGCGACCGCCAGCTCCCGTTCAAGCTGGCCGCCGGTCTGCGGCACGCCACCCGGCACACCGACCCGGAGACCGGTTTCACCCATCACGGCTTTCTGAACGTGCTGGTCGCCACCCTGCTGGCGGTCGACGGCGGCGAGGTGGCCGAGGTGGCCGAGGCGCTGGCCGCCACCCATCCGGTGCCGCTGGTCGAGCCGGCCCGGGCGCACCGCGACGCCCCGCGCCCGCTGTTCGCCGGGTTCGGCGCGGCCAACGTCGTCGAGCCGCTCACCGAGCTGGTCCGGCTCGGCCTGGTCAACGGCGGGTATGAGTGAGGCATCGCCGACGGCGGGTATGAGTGAGGCATCGCCGACGGGGAGAACGAGGCCCCGCCGCCGGCGGGTATGAGTGGGGTCTCCGAGCGGCGGCCGTGAATGAGCCCGCTGGACCGCGCCTGACATACTTCCGCCCGTGACCCGGGTGCTGCTCCGAGCTTCGGTGGCGTTGGTCCTGCTGCTCACCACGGTGCTGGTCGGCTGGCGGATCCTGCGCCCGGCCGAGGTGCTGGCGACCGCGACGACGCCCTATCCGGCGCCGACCGCCGTCGACCGCGCCACGATCACCGGCCGGCTCAACGCGGCGCCGCTGTTCCTCGAGGACCGGCTGCGGATCTACGGCTCCAAGCACCAGGTCCGCGCCGATCAGCCGGTCACCGGCAAGTTCGTGCAGACCGCGCGCTGGTCGTTGCGCCGCTGGCCGGAGCAGCTGAGCGCGGTGGTGCTGGCCGGCACCACGGTGGTCACCCGGTGGTCGGACGGCGAGCTGATCGCGCTCCACGGCCGTACCGGGAAGATCCTCTGGCGGACCAGCGGTCCGGACGCGCCGGACTATGCCGGACACCGGACCGGCGCCGCGGCCGTCTGGTCGCCCTCGGGTCTGCGGGTCGCCGCCGGGTTCGTCGTGGTCACCGCGGGTCAAGAGCTGTTGGGGTACGACGTGAGCACCGGCGCCGAGCGCTGGCGCACCCCGATCCCGGCCGGCTGCGCGGACGGCTTCACCACGGCCGGCGGCCTCTATCTCTGCCCGACCGGCGCCTACGAGCTGAGCACCGGCGCGGCGGTGCGCAACGGGCCGGCCGGACCGTTCACCGCGGTCGGCTGCCCGGTCGCCGCCTCGAACTGCGCCGGGTTCCGGGACGGCGCCGGCCACGGCTGGCTGGCCGACCGGGTGACGCCGCGGCGGTCCACGGTGCTGGACGACCCGCACGTCACGATCGCCGGCGGCACCCTGGTCTCCACCGCGAACGGCGTGGTCACCACCTACCAGCCGGACGGCGCGGTGAAGTGGACCTGGCCGGGCACCGGGCTGCAGCTGCTCGGCGGCAACTCCACCCGGATCCTGCTGATGACGCCGAAGCGGGAGCTGATCGGCCTGGACGCGGCGACCGGCAAGCGGAAGTTCCGGATCGCCCTGTTCTTCAGCTCGCACGAGGAGGGCCGGTGGGAGGCTTCCGGCGTGCTGGTCTCCGAGCGGTTCCTGGCGGTCGAGCGGAAGAACGCGTCCGCGCCGGACGACCCCGAGTCGTCGACCTACTACTACAGCCCGGACGCGGTGCTGGTGGTCGGGCTCTGAGCGGCGGATCACGGTGGGTTCCGTGATCGCCCCCGGCCGGACCTGGAATACTTCACGCCCGTGACACGGGTGCTGCTGCGAGCCTCCGCGGCGGTGCTCCTGCTGCTGAGCTCGGTTCTGATCGGCTGGCGGGTGCTGGGTCCGGCCGAGCGGCTGGACACCTCGGCCGCGCCGTACCCGCCACTGGTGGTCTCCTCGCCCGGGGTGACCGGGCGGATCAACGTGGCACCGCTGATCTTCAACGATCGGCTCCGGATCTATGCCGCCAAGCATCAGCTGCGCGCCGACGAGCCGGTCTACGGCAAGGCCGTCTACACCAGCCGGTGGTCGCTGCGCCGCTGGCCGGAGCAGCTCAGCGGGGTGGTGAGCACCGGCACGACGGTGGTCAGCCGGTGGTCCGACGGGCAGCTGATCGGGCAGGACGGGCGTACCGGGAAGATCCTCTGGCGGACCAGCGGTCCGGACGCGCCGGACTATGCCGGACACCGGACCGGCGCCGCGGCCGTCTGGACGCCGCCGGGTCTGCGGGTCGCCGCCGGGTTCGTCGTGGTCACCGCGGGTCAAGAGCTGTTGGGGTACGACGTGAGCACCGGCGCCGAGCGCTGGCGCACCACGATCCCGGCCGGCTGTACCGACGGCTTCACCACCGCCGGCGGGGTCTACGTCTGCGCGACCGGCGCCTACGACGCCGCCTCCGGACGGCCGATGCCGGACTGGCCGGCCGGACCGTTCACCGCGGTCGGCTGCCCGGTCGCCGCCTCGGTCTGCGCCGGGTTCCGGGATGCGGCCGGTCACGGCTGGCTGACCAGCACCGCGGTGCCGGGCCGGGCCGCCGCGCTGGACCGGCCGGACGCCACGGTGGCCGCCGGGGTCGTGGTCTCGGCCGCGGACGGCCTGGTCAACGCCTACGGGCCGGATGGCGCCGCGCGCTGGACCTGGGCGGGCGACGTGCGGGTGCTGGGCGGCTCGTCGACCCAGGTGCTGCTCCTCCGGCCGGACCACCACCTGGTCGTCCTGGACGCGGTCACCGGCCGGCCGGCCGCCGAGTTCCGCCTCGCCTTCGGCAAGGAGGACGACCTCTGGGAGATCAGCGGTCTGCAGATCGCCGAGCACTACCTGGCGATCGAGCGGCGCCGGCCGGACGCGCCGGACGACCCGGAGTCGCCGATCTACTACTACACCACCGACACGGTGCTGCTGGCCGGTTTCTGAGCCGGGCCGCGGTCAGCCGCGAGCGGCGACCGGGACCTCGTCGGCCGGGCGGTCGGCGTCGCGGTGGGTGAGGATCTTCCGGGAGAGCACGAAGGTCACCGGGATGGCGACCACCGCGGCCGCCAGCGGGGCGATCTTCTCGTTCACGTGGAACCACTCGACCAGCACGAAGACGCCCACCGAGGTGACCACGAAGTTGGTCAGGTTGGTCAGCGGGAAGAGCAGGAACTTCCGCCAGGTCGGCTTGGTCCGGTAGGTGATGTAGGTGTTCAGGAAGAACGAGCCGACCATGCTGATCAGGAAGGCGATCACATAGGCCGGGTAGTACGGCAGCCAGGTGTGCAGCAGCAGGTAGAGCACGTAGAAGGTGCCGGTGTTGACGACCCCGACGGCGCCGAACTTGGCGATCTGGAACAGCTGGGTCCGCATCAGACCGGACGCCCCGTGGTGGCCTCCTCGGTGGCCGGCCAGCGCTCCTGCGGGACGGCGCCGCGCTGCTCCTGCGGGGCGGTGCCGCGCTGCGACAGCACGGCCTGGACGCCGGCGCCGCTGCCCCGGAACGCGTCCCGCGGCACGTTGGTCTCCTTGACCAGGAAGTGCGGGCGACGCTTCGACTCGTAGTAGATCCGGCCGATGTACTCGCCGACCAGGCCCAGCATGATCATCTGGAGTCCGCCCAGGCCGACGATGGCGACCAGCAGGGTCACGTAACCCGGGGTGTCGATGCCGTCCAGGATCGCCTCACCGGTGATCCAGGCGGCGTAGAGGCCGGCCAGCACGGTCAGCGTCAGGCCGACGTGGATGCCCAGGCGCAGCGGCCGGCTGTTGAACGAGATCAGCCCGTCCAGGCCGTAGTTGAGCAGCGAGCTGAAGCGCCACTTGGTGGCGCCGGCCTCGCGGGCCACGTTCTGGTAGTCGAAGGTGACGGTGTCGAAGCCGATCCAGGAGAACAGGCCCTTGGAGAAGCGGTTGTACTCCGGCAGGGAGAGCAGCGCGTCCACGGCGGCGCGGGACAGCAGCCGGAAGTCGCCGACGCCGTCGGTCAGCTCGACGTCCACCATCCGGTTGATGAACCGGTAGTACGTCTTGCTCAGCAGGCTGCGGACGAACTTGTCACCCTCCCGGGTGCGCCGGGCCACCACCTGGTCGTGGCCGCGCGCGTGCAGCTCCAGCATCCGGGCGATCAGCTCTGGCGGGTGCTGCAGGTCGGCGTCCATGATCACGACCGCGTCGCCGGTGGCCTCGCGCAGGCCGGCCAGCATGCCGGCCTCCTTGCCGAAGTTGCGGCTGAACGAGACGTACCGGGTGGTGTCCGGGTTCTTCTCGGCCAGGGCGCGGAGGTGCTCCAGGGTCGAGTCCGAGCTGCCGTCGTCCACGTAACACAGCTCGTGATCGATGGCGAGCTCGGTCAGCGTGGCACGCACCCGCACGTCGAAGAGATCAATGACGTCCTCCTCGTTGTAACAGGGGACGATCACTGAAAGACGCATGGTGTTCACTCCAATGAGGTTGCGACCTCGGGGGGCCGGCCGCGCCTGGCGGGGGCATCCTACACAGCATGCGCCCGCCCAGCGGACCGGCTGAGCGGGCGGAATGATCGACTCGAACGGGCAAACGCGTCCACAGGGGACACCGGCTCCGCTCAGCGCGCGCCGCGTCACGGGGCGTGAGCAACGGGATCTGTGATTCTCGTCTCTTCGATGAGCTGCTGGTAACCCGCCCTTCACCAGGAAAACGAATCTCCTACACTTCCTTCCCAGCCCTGATCCCGGACTCCCGCCGCGCCCCTCGCGCGCGACGACCGTCCCGCTCGATCCGGATAGAGAGAAGTCACGTGCCGGATACTCATCCTTCGCCCTGGCGCCGTGCCGCGATCCAGGTGATCGCCGGCGTGGTCACCGTCGTCGCGGCCGCCCAGCTGGCCGTCATGGCGTACCTGGGACGGTTCGTGCGGCCCACCTCCGACGACTGGTGCGCGCTCTGGAAGACCCGGGACATGGGGATCTTCGGCATCACCGAGGACTTCTACCAGACCCAGAACGGGCGGATCGCCAACGCCTTCATCAGCGGTCTGGTCAACGCCGACGGCGTGGTCGGGATGAAGCTGTTCCCGGCGTTCCTGGTCGGCGCCATGGGCCTCGGGCTGGTGCTGCTGCTCCGGGAGATCTGGCTGCTGCTCGGCTGGCGGGTGCAGTGGCTGATGTTCGCGGCGATCGCCACCGTGGTCGAGGTGCTGCTCTTCATCGCGGCGAAGAACCCCTACCAGGCGCTGCTCTGGGCGCCGGCGACGATCTCGCACACGCTGCCGATCGCGATCGGAGTGTGGACCATCGCCCTCGGCCTCTGGGCGGGCCGCTCCGGGCCGGCCTGGCTGCGCGGCTTCGCGCTGGTCGTGGTGCTGCTCGCCGGCTTCTGCGTAGGCACCCTGAACGAGCCGTTCGTGATCGTCGGCGGGCTCGCCGCCGGGACCGTCGGCCTGCTCGTCGTGCCGTGGTTCCGTCAGGTGCGCGGCTGGTACCCGTTCGTCTGGTGCGTGGCGGCCTGCGCCGGCATGCTGACCGGCTACGCCGTGCTCTACACCTCGCCCGGCGCGCAGTGGCGGCGGGCGCAGAACACGGCCGCCCAGCCGCTGCTGTCGGCCGACAACCTGAGCGGGTCGTACCACGACTGGCTGCGGGTGCTCGACATCCTGTCGTCCGAGTGGACCTACCTGGCCGCCATCGCGATCGGCGTGGCCGCCGGCCTGCTGGTGGCGCCGCGCGACCGGGCCGAGACCGAGGACCGGGCCGCCGAGGGGGAGTCCGAGGCGCGCCGCCCGGCCCGCTGGGCGCTGATCGCCGCGTTCCTGCTGCCGATCCCGCTGCTGCTGCTCGGCTCGTTCGTGATCATCCTGGGCGTCCGGCAGGGCTACGGCCCGACCGGCTGGTCGTACTACCGCACCTGGTTCAGCTTCGTGGCGCCGATGGTCTTCACCCTGGCCGCCTACGGCGTGCTGGCCGGCCGGGCGCTGCGCAAGGCGATGGACGCCCGGCGCGGCACCACCGCGCTGACCGCCGCCCTGGTCACCGCGGTGCTGACGGCCGGCGTCGCGATCGTCGGCGTGGTCTCCCTGGTGCCCCGGGTGGAAACGCTGCACGACGTGGCCGCCACCCGCGCCGCGAGCTGGGACAAGCAGGACTCGCGGATCCGCCGGCAGGCCGCCGAGGGCGCCACCGTGGTGAAGTACAAGCCGCTGAACATCGGCAACCTCGCCGAGCCGTTCTACACCTCGAACTACTCCAAGGACTGGGTGGCCGCCTGCGCCGCCACCTGGTACGGCGTGGACCGGCTCAAGCGCCTGCGCTGACCCGGCGCCTCGCTCCCGGCTCCCGCGGGCCGGCCTCAGGCCAGTCGCGGGAGCGGGGCGGACCAGGGCTGCTCGGGCCAGTCGCGGGAGCGCGGCGGACCAGGGCTGCTCAGGCCAGTCGCGGGAGCAGGGCGGACCAGGCCTCCTCGGCGGCGCCGGCGATCGGGCCGTGGTCGCCGAGCGCGGCCGGCACGATCGGCGGCGGCGCGTCCCGGTGGATCGACATCAGCCCGTCGCGGTAGGCGGCGGCGATCTCGTCCGGGACCGTGGCCAGCAGGTCGGCGCCCAGCCCGCCGAGCGTGACCAGGTCCGCGTCCAGCGCGTTGACCAGGCCCGCGATGCCCCGGCCCAGGGTCTCGGCGACGGCCTGGACCGCGGTCAGCCGCGGACCCGGCCCGGCCGCGGCCGCGGTGATCACCCGGCGGGCGTAACTGATCGGGTCGGCCGGCGGCGGCTCGCCCAGCAGCCGGGCCAGCTGGTGCCCGTCGACCGCGACCCCCCAGCAGCCGCGCGCCCCGCACGGGCAGCGGACCGCCGGATCGCCGAACGGCATGTGCCCGAACTCGCCGGCCGCCCCACGCGCGCCGATCACCGGCCGGCCGCCGTCCACCACCGCGCCGCCCAGCCCCGCCTCGATCCGCAGGTGCAGGGCGACCGACGCGCCGGCCGCGGCGCCCCGGCGGGACTCGGCGGTGGCCGCCAGGGTGGCGTCGTTGCCGGCCGTGAAGACCTCGGCGTCCGGCCAGAGCTCGGTCAGGTCGGCGTCGTGCCAGCCGATCCCGACGGCCTCCACGCGGTGGGCGCGGGAGACGGTGCCGGGGACCGAGACGCCGATGGCGCGAGGGCGGTCGGCGTACCGGAGGCGAAGCTCGTCGATCGCGGCCCGGACCGCGTCGCGGACCTCGGGCCAGGCGGACCCGGCGTGCCGGCCGGAACTCGCCGCCGCGCTGGCGCCGCCCAGCTCGACCGCCTCCACCCGCCAGGCCTCCTGGGTGATCGCGACGGCCAGCGCGAGCGGGCCCGCCGGGTGCGGCAGCAGCACGGTCGTCGGCCGGCCCCGGAAACCGCTCGGCGCGGCCGGGGCCTGGGTCAGCAGCGTCGCGCGGCTCAGCTTGGCGACCAGCTCGGTGGCCGCGCCGGTGCCGACGCCGAGCCGCCGGGCCGCGTCGGCACGGGTCACGCCGGGGCTCCGGTGGACCACCCGGAGCAGCTCGATGGAGCGGGTCGTCACATCGGTTCCCCTTCTTATGCTCTGACTTGAAGCTTATTGTTCGAGGGTGAGTTTCCACCGCTCCGCGCTGGCCGCCATCGGTGCGTCCGCCTTCTTCTACGTCGCCGCCGAGACCCTGCCGATCGGGCTGCTGCCGCAGATCTCGGCCGATCTGCACGTCAGCGAGGCCCGGGTGGGCCTGCTGATGACCAGTTACGCCGTGGTCGCCGCGCTGAGCACCATCCCGCTCACCGCGGTCACCATGCGGATCCCGCGGCACCTGCTGATCGCCGTCACGGTAGCGATTTTCGCCGTCTCCCAGGCAGCCGCGACGTTCGCCCCGACCTTTCCGATCCTGGCCGGGTCCCGGCTGCTCTGCGCGCTGGCGCACGGCGTCTTCTGGTCGGTGCTGCTGCCGATCGTCGCCCGGCTCGCCCCGCCGGACCAGATCGGCCGGGCCAGCGCGCTCACCTCGCTGGGCAACTCGCTGGCCATCGTGCTCGGCGTGCCGCTCGGCACCGCGCTCGGGCAGTGGCTGGGCTGGCGGGTGGCGATCGGCTCGATGGCGGTCGGCGGGGTGATCTGCGTGGTGCTGCTGCTCACCGTGCTGCCCGCGCTGCCGCCGCTGCCCCGGGACCGGGCGGCCGGCGTCGGGCAGCAACTGGGCAACGCGGTGCGGATCCTGCGCGACGGCCGGGTGGCCCGGCTGTGCCTGGTGACCGCGGTGCTGGTGATCGGGCACTTCGCGGCGTACACCTACATCGCGCCGCTGGTCCGCCGGGACGGCGGGCTGGACGGGGCCGGGCTGAGCGCGCTGCTGCTCGGCTACGGGGTGGCCGGGCTGCTCACCACCTACCTGGTCGGCCGGCACATCGACCGGCGCCCCGGCCCGCTGCTACTGATCCTGCTGGCCGCCCAGGCGGCGTCGGTGGCGCTGCTCGCGCCGGTCCTCGGGCTGGCGCCGACAATCGTGGCCACGCTGGTGTGGGGCGGGGCGTTCACCGCCATCCCGGCGGTCCTCGGCTCGGTGCCGCTGCGGATCGCGCCACACGCCCGGGACGCCGCGTCGGCGGTCTACGTGGTGGCGTTCCAGATCGGCATCGGCAGCGGCGCCTTCGTCGGCGAGCGCCTGGTGACGGCCGGCAGCCTCGGGATGCTGCCGCTGCTCGCCGGGGTGCTCGCGGTGGTCGCCGGCACGCTGGTGCTCTTCTCCCGATCGGTCTTCCCCACCCGGATCAGCGCCGACGACCACCACCGGGTCGCCGCGGAAGCCGCCGCGGTGGCTCGTTAGGCCCCGCCGCCCGCCGCCCGCCGCCCGCCGCCCGCCGCCCGCCGCCCGCCGCCCGCCGCCCGCCGCCCGCCGCCCGCCGCCCGCCGCCCGCCGCCCGCCGCCCGCCGCCCGCCGCCCGCCGCCCGCCGCCCGCCGCCCGCCGCCCGCCGCCCGCCGCCCGCCGCCCGCCGCCCGCCGCCCGCCGCCCGCCGCCCGCCGCCCGCCGCCCGCCGCCCGCCGCCCGCCGCCCGCCGAGGCTCGCCGTCCGCACTGTGATTACTCGTTAGGGGCCAATGTTCGCGCGGTTCCGCAAACCGTGCGGATGACGACGTAATGTCACTCACGGCCGCAAGGAAAGCCTGGCCGGCCCGCGGCGGATTCGCGGACCGGCCAGGTGCTTTCCGTCTCCGCCCCACTCCCGCCGTGTCACCTCCGGCGCGAGGCGCCGATGCGGGTTCCGGCCGACGTGGCGCAGCAGAGCGGTGCCGATGCCGCGGCGGCCACGACCTCGCAGCGGGTCCGCCGCAACCCCGCACCGATGCTGGTCGCGGTCCAGCCGCCGGTCGCGGTTCGTGGGCTGTGCGTCATGGGTGTCTCGGGGTGGTCGAGACACCCATGAGAGCCAGCCGGTTCCGTGAGTCGCGGCTGGGTCCTGACGCGTTGTGGCCTCGCGTGCCCCGCCGGTGGGGCGTGTGTATGCCTGGATGGGTCGGGGTCCAGCCGCCGGTCGTGGTCTGTGGGCTGTGCGTCATGGGTGTCTCGGGGTGGTCGAGACACCCATGAGAGCCAGCCGGCTCCGTGAGTCGCGGCTGGGTCCTGACGCGTTGTGGCCTTGCGTGCCCCACCGGTGGGGCGTGTGTATGTCTGGTGCATGGGTCGGGCTGGGGCCGGCGGGTCGTGACCGGCCGTGGGCGTCTTGCGCAAAGGTCGGGCTGGGGCCGGCAGGCCGTGGACGTCGCCTTGGGCAGGGTGGGTCGCGTGACGGGTCGTGGCCGGCCGTGGACGTCGCCCTGGGCAGGGTGGGTCGCGTGACGGGTTGTGGCTGGCCGTAGATGTTGCGTTGGGCGGGTGGGCGGGTGGTTGTGGTCTGACGGGTCGTTAGTGGTTGCGGGCGTCGCCCTGGAGGGCCGGGCGTTTTGGACGCGTAGCGGCCAGCCCGGCCCGGAAGGGTCCCTGGCGGGAGCGACGATCAGTGATCAGCGCGATCCGAGTCAGCAGTCCCTTGAATTTGATCTTGATCAGGCCGACAGGGCCGCCTCGGCCGCGGCGAGGAAGGCGTCGTTCTCCTCCGGGGTGCCGATGGTCACGCGGACGCCGTCCGGGTGGAAGCCGCGGACGATCACCCCGCGCGCCTCGCAGGCCGCGGCGAACGTCGCGGTCCGGTCGCCGATCGGCAGCCAGACGAAGTTGGCCTGGCTCTCCGGCACCTCCACGGGCAGCTTGCGCAGCGCCTCGGTGACCCGCTGCCGCTCGGCGGTGACCAGCGCGCAGCGGCGCACCACCTCGGCCTCCTGGCGCAGCGCGGCGAGCGCCGCGGCCTGCGCCACCAGGCTGGTGGAGAACGGGGTGAGCACCTTGCGCACCACGGCGGCCACCTCGGGCTGGGCGACCAGGTAACCCATCCGCATGCCGGCCAGGCCCCAGGCCTTGCTCATGGTGCGCAGCACCACCACGTTGGCCCGGTCGCCGTAGGTCTCCAGGCCGTCCGGCACCGCCGGGTCGGTGACCAGTTCCCGGTACGCCTCGTCGAGCACCACCAGCACGTCGGACGGCACCGCCGCGAGGAACCGGTCCAGCTCCGGCCGGCGCAGCGCGGTGCCGGTCGGGTTGTTCGGGTTGCACACGAAGATCAGCCGGGTCCGGTCGGTGATCGCCGCCGCCATCGCGGTCAGGTCGTGGGCGTGGCCGGGCGTGTTCGGCACCCGGACGCTGGTGGCGCCGGCGCCGGCCGCGACGATCGGGTACGCCTCGAACGACCGCCACGCGTAGAGCACCTCGTCGCCGGGCAGACAGGTGGCCTTGACCAGGATCTCGGCCAGCGCCACCGAGCCGCAGCCGGTGACCACCCGGTCGGCGGCCACCCCGAGCCGCTCGGCCAGCGCGTCGCGCAGCGCGAGCACACCCATGTCCGGGTAGCGGTGCATCTGTTGGGCGGCCTCGGTGACCGCCTCCACCACGCCGGGCAGCGGGCCGTACGGCACCTCGTTGCTGGCCAGCTTGATCGCCTCGGCGATGCCCAGCTCGCGAGCCAGGTCGGCGACGTTGCGACCGGGCACGTACGCGGGCAGCGCGTCCAGATCGGCGCGGGTCAGCCGGGTCATTCTCGTCCTCCTGGGATGTCGCCGCGCGGCGCGGCCTCGACGGTCTGTTGGGCGCCTCGCGGGACCGCGACGACGACGGTGGACGCCGCCTTGTCGTGCCAGGCCTGCCGCAGGCGCGGGTCGAACGTGGCGGAGAGGGAGTCCAGGAACTGGATCACCAGCCCGACCAGGCACCACCAGAACAGTGTCCACATGCCGAGCTGGGCCCAGCGGGAGAACGCGCGGCGGAACCCGATCGGCTGGGTGCTGTCCAGCCCGACCACCTTGATCCCCATCAGCATCTTGCCGAGGGTCTGCCCGCGGCTGCTGATCGCCGGGGCCTCGTAGAGCAGCCAGAGCAGGGTGGCGATCACGATGATCGTCATCTGCAGGGTCTGCATCCGCCCGGTCGGCTCCAGCATGTCCGGCTCGGCGCCGGCCATCACCTGGTCCAGGTAGCGGTTGTAGATCGGCCGGAAGTCCTGCCACCACTGGTAGACGAACCAGCCGTTGACCACGACGTTCAGCAGCAGCACCACGCCGATGTCGATCAGCCGGGCGAGCAGGCGCTGCCCCAGGCCGGCCAGCGGCATGCCGTGCGGGCGTGCCTTCGGGACCGGCATGGCGTAGGCGTGCGGTGGTTGCGGGTACGGCCAGGCCTGCGGCGGTGGCGGCTGCTGCCATCCAGGCGGCGGCTGCTGCCATCCGGGCGGCGGTTGCTGCCAGCCCTGCGGAGGCGGCGGCTGCTGCCAGCCCGGTGGCGGTTGCTGCCAGCCCTGCGGAGGCGGCGGCTGGTGCCAGCCAGGAGGCGGCTGCTGCCACCCCGGCGGCGGCTGCTGCCACCCGGGCGGCGGACCGTAGGCCGGATGGGCGGGCGGCGGCTGGGGCGGGGCGTAGGGCTGCGGCTGGGGCGTCACCACCGGGGGCGGTGCCGCGGGGGGTTCCGCCTCCACCGGGGGCGGTCCCACCGGCGGCACCGCGTCGGCCGGGATGGCTTTGCCCAGCCAGCCCTCACCGTCCCAGTAGCGCTGGGTGCTGGTGTCGGCCGGGTCCTTGTACCAACCCGCGGGAAGGGAACTCATGCGCAAACCTTTACCACGTATGCCTGACGGTTCCCTGCGCGCAGGTCAGTACGTCACAGGTTGCCGCGCCGCTCCTGCTCCCGCTCGATGGCCTCGAAGAGCGCCTTGAAGTTGCCCTTGCCGAAACCGAGGGAGCCGTGTCGCTCGATCAACTCGAAGAATACGGTGGGCCGGTCCTGCACCGGGGCCGTGAAGATCTGCAGGAGATATCCGTCCTCGTCCCGGTCCACCAGGATCCGGCGCTTCTTCAGCTCCTCGATCGGCACCCGCACCTGCCCGATCCGGGCCCGCAGCTCCGGGTCGTCGTAGTACGAGTCCGGCGTGTTCAGGAACTCCACGCCCGCCCCGCGCATCGCGTCGACCGTGGTCAGGATGTCGTTGGTGGCCAGCGCGACGTGCTGCGCGCCGGGACCGCCGTAGTACTCCAGGTACTCGTCGATCTGCGACTTGCGCTGCGAGATGGCCGGCTCGTTCAGCGGGAACTTGACCTTGCGGGTGCCGTCCGCGACGACCTTGGACATCAGCGCCGAGTAGTCGGTGGCGATGTCGTCGCCGATGAACTCGGCCATGTTGGTGAAGCCCATGACCCGCCGGTAGAACTCCACCCACTCGTCCATCTTGCCCAGCTCCACGTTGCCGACCACGTGGTCGACGGCCTGGAAGAAGCGCTTCGGGCGGACCGCCACGATCGGCTCCCGGGCGACGAAGCCGGGCAGGAACGGGCCGTCGTAGCCGGAGCGGTCGATCAGGGTGTGCACGGTGTCGCCGTAGGTGGCGATCGACGCCATCCGGACCGTGCCGTGCTCGTCCTTGACGTCGTGCGGCTCGGTCACGCCGCGCGCCCCGGTCGAGGTGGCGTGCAGGTAGGCCGCGTCGACGTCGGGGACCTGCAGGGCGATGTCCGAGATGCCGTCGCCGTGCTTGGTGACGTGCTCGGCGCCCGGCGCCCCGGCGTGCACCATGCCGGTCAGCACGAACTTGGCGCCGCCACTGACCAGCACGTACTCGGCGTGGTCGCGGTAGCCCTGCTCGGGACCGCGGTAGGCGACGCAGCGCATGCCGAACGCGGTGGAGTAGAAGTGGGCGGCCTGCCGGGCGTTGCCCACGAGGAAGCGCAGGTGGTCGACGCCCTTCACCGGGAAGACGTCGTTGTTTTTCTCGGTCGGCGAGGTCATGAGGCTGAGGATTGACTCAGCTCACACGGATGGGCAACAGTCGGTTTTTCGTCTGGTCAATCTGTGCAATAAGTAGGGGGGTGGCCGGAGATGACCGAGCAATTTGTTCAGCTCGACGAGCTGGATGCGCACCTGGTCGAAATGCTCGCGGCGGAGCCGCGGATCGGCGTGCTGGAGCTGTCCCGGCGGCTCGCGGTGGCACGCGGCACGGTCCAGGCCCGCCTGGACAAACTCATCGCCCGCGGCGCGATCAAGGGCTTCGGCCCGGAGGTGGTGCCGGCCGTGATCGGGTACCGGGTGATGAGCTTCGTGACCCTGGAGATCAGCCAGCGGTACGGCCACGACGCGGTGGCGAGCCACCTGGCCGAGATCCCCGAGGTGCTGGAGGCGCACACGATCACCGGTGGCGGGGACATCCTGTGCCGGATCGTGGCCCGCTCCAACGCCGACCTGCAGCGGGTGATCGACAAGATCGTCGGTTACGAGGGGATCCGGCGGGCGCACACGATCATCGCGCTGGCCGAGCTGATCCCGTACCGGACGGTGCCGTTGACGAAAGCGGCAACTCTCGCATAAGCCCACGACACGGGCTTTCTACGCTGGCGGGGTCGGTGGATTCCGATCATTAGGGTGCCGGCATGGCCTCGGGCACCTGGAAGGGAGTCACGCTGGTCGCTGCCGTCACGGTCACCGTGCTGGCCACGACCGGGGTGTGGAACCCGTTCCCGCAGCTCTGGGAATGGGTCAGCACGAGCGAGCCGGTGGCGCCCGGCACCACCTGGCAGCAGCGGCTGGGCGGTGCCCCGCAGAGCGTCGCGGTGGCCGGCGAGTCGGTGATCGTCGAGTACCGCACCTCGGTGGAGGCCTACCACCTGAGCACCGCGGTGCGGATGTGGTCGACCGACGCCGACTGGGCCGCGATGGCCGGGCAGGGCGCCGACGCGGTGGTGGTCACCGGCCGGCTGCTGACCAAGGGTTACCAGGTGCTGGACCCGCGGACCGGCACGGTGCGCCGGGCGGACACCGAGGCGAGCGCGGTCTGGACGTACCGGAACGGGATCGTCGACCTGCGCTGCTCGGGCGGGAACGACTGCCGGCTCACCGCCTGGGACCCGCGGGCCGGCACCCAGCTCTGGTCGGTGGCCACCGGCGGGATCGGCTTCGTGCTGCACGCCGCGAACCCGGACCTGCCGGACGCCCGCCGGCTCGGCACCGGCGACGTGGACGACGACGCGGCCGGCCCGGCGGAGATGCCCGGCCTGCTCGGCCTGCCGGACGGCGACCAGGTCCGGGTGATCGACACCGCCACCGGCCGGCTGGTGCAGACCGCGAAGGCCGGTGCGGACCAGCGGATCGCGGTGGTCGGCGGCCGGGTGCTCACGATCACCGGCACCGCGAAGGACGGCACCTGCTACTACGGCGTGGTGGCCACCGGCCCGCCGGGCAACCGGGTGGTCTGGAAGCGGGACGGGCTCAACCTGCGGACCGCGGAGAGCGACTGCGAGCAGGACCGGGACCCGGCCGGGGGGTACGACGTGCTGCTCGGCGTCGACCCGTACGGCCGGCAGGAGCTGATCAACGGGGCCGACGGGCGGATCCTCTGGTACGGCGACAAGACGGCCGAGGTGCTCGCGGTCGACGACCGGTACGCGGTGATCCGGGACGGCGACGCCCTGCGCGGCTGGTCGTTCAGCCGGGGCCGGGCGGTCTGGCGGCAGGCCGGGGCGAAGGCCGGTGCCGCGCTCACGCCGCACGCGGTGATCGTCGTCTCGTCCGGACGAGTGACGGCGCTGAATCCGGCGAATGGGGCGGTTCGTGCCGATGTACGCACGGATGCGAAGGTCTTCACCGCCACCGCCCAGGGTTTGATCCTGGTTTCCGGCCGCGACATGGCCTATCTGCCCTACCGCTGACCCGCCGACAGGCGCGTTTGCCGGGTGCCGGGTTCGCACCCCCCACCCCGGCTGGCCTAGGCTTGCCGCTCATGAGCAGAGGCGCCGCTTTCACCTACTCGCCGCTCTTGCCGACCGGCGACGATTCGACCGAGTATCGCCTGGTCACGGACGAGGGCGTGGATGTCGTGGAGGGCCCGGGCGGGCGCCGCTTCCTGACCGTCGAGCCAGCCGCGCTGACCATGCTCACCGCCGAGGCGATGCACGACATCGCGCACTACCTGCGGCCGGCGCACCTGGCCCAGCTGCGCGCCATCATCGATGACCCGAAAGCGTCGCCGAACGACCGGTTCGTCGCCCTGGACCTGCTGCGCAACGCGAACATCGCGGCCGGCGGGGTGCTGCCGATGTGCCAGGACACCGGCACCGCGATCGTGATGGGCAAGCGCGGGCGGCACGTGCTCACCGACGGGCGCGACGAGGAGGCCATCGCGCTCGGCGTCTACCAGGCGTACACCCGGCTCAACCTGCGGTACTCGCAGCTCGCCCCGCTGACCATGTGGGACGAGAGGAACACCGGGTCCAACCTGCCGGCCCAGATCGAGCTCTACGCCGAGGACCCGAACGGGCAGCCGGACGCGTACAAGTTCCTGTTCATGGCCAAGGGCGGCGGCTCGGCCAACAAGTCGTACCTCTACCAGGAGACCAAGGCGCTGCTGAACCCGCAGCGGATGATGCAGTTCCTGGACGAGAAACTGCGGCTGATCGGCACCTCCGCCTGCCCGCCGTACCACCTGGCCGTGGTGATCGGCGGGACCAGCGCCGAGCACGCGCTGAAGACCGCCAAGCTGGCCAGCGCGAAGTACCTGGACAACCTGCCCACCGCCGGCACCATGGCGGCGCACGGTTTCCGCGACCTCGAGCTGGAGGCCGCGGTGCTGGAGCTGACCCGGGACTTCGGGATCGGCGCGCAGTTCGGCGGGCGCTACTTCTGCCACGACGTGCGGGTGGTCCGGCTGCCCCGGCACGGCGCGTCCTGCCCGGTCGCGATCGCGGTCTCCTGCTCGGCCGACCGCCAGGCGGTCGCCAAGATCACCCCGTCCGGGGTCTGGCTGGAGCGGCTGGAGACCGACCCGGCCCGGTTCCTGCCGGAGGTCACCGACGACCACCTGGAGTCCGAGCAGGTCGTCAAGATCGACCTGAACCGGCCGATGGCCGAGATCCGCGCCGAGCTCAGCAAGTACCCGGTGAAGACCCGGCTGTCGCTGACCGGCCCGCTGGTGGTGGCCCGGGACATCGCGCACGCCAAGATCGCCGAGCGGCTGGACGCCGGCGAGCCGATGCCGCAGTACCTGCGCGACCACGCGGTCTACTACGCCGGCCCGGCGAAGACCCCGGAGGGTTACGCATCCGGCTCGTTCGGCCCGACCACGGCCGGCCGGATGGACTCCTATGTGGAGAAGTTCCAGGCGGCCGGCGGCTCGATGGTGATGCTGGCCAAGGGCAACCGGTCGCAGCAGGTGACCAACGCCTGCAAGGCCCACGGCGGCTTCTACCTCGGCTCGATCGGCGGCCCCGCGGCCCGGCTGGCCCAGGACTGCATCCGGCACGTCGAGGTGCTCGAGTTCCCGGAGCTCGGCATGGAGGCGGTCTGGAAGATCGAGGTGGCGGACTTCCCGGCGTTCATCGTGGTCGACGATAAGGGGAACGACTTCTTCGAGGCGGTCACCAAGCCGGTCCTGAGCATCGGCAAGCGGTGAGGTCCCGCCGCGTCGAGGCGGCACCGTCACCTGCAAGATCAAGAGCATGCTGACTCGGGTCCGCGCTGATCACTGATCGTCGCTCCCGCCAGGGACCCTTCCGGGCCGGGCTGGCCGCTACGCGTCCAGAACGCCCGCCCCTCCAGGGCGACGCCCGCGGGTGGCCACGACCGCCAACCCCGCGACGCGCGTCGCGACCCCGGACCGCCGCGCGTCTCACGGCAGTCCGGCTGGCTCTCGTGGGTGTGTCGAGCACGTCGAGACACCCTCTGCGGCCAGATGGACCGAGGTCGGGGTTTGGGCGGATCACCGGGAGGGGGCAGTTCGGCCCGGATGCGGCCTCGCGGTCGTGCGGTGGCAGCGGCCTGGCGTCGAGGCACGGGAGCCGGCTGTGCGGGTGGGGTGGGCGCCGGGCGTACCGGAAAGGGGTTCGGTCAGCAGAAGCCGGAGACCGGGCTGAGCCACTCGGCGAGCTGGGGCTTGAGGGTCTTGTCCAAGTCGGCGGTGGTCTTGATCTGCTTGAGGTAGGCGTGGTCCTTGGCGCTCGCCTCGAGCTTGCGCGCCGAGGTCTCGCCGGCCGCCTTGAGCGCCGGGTCCTGCGCGACCGCCGTCTCCTTGCGGATCTGGGCGCCGGCTGACTGCAGTTCGGCGGCCGCCGCCTTCTCCGCCTTGGTGGCGTCCGCCGCCTTCTTCGCCTCCTTGTAGGCGATCATCTTGCCGAGCGCGGTGCCGAAGTCGTTCAGCTCACCGGTGAAGATCTTGTCGAGCTGCTGGCACACCTTCGCGGTGTCGGCCGAGTAGTCCGGCGGCGGGACGGCCACGGCGGTCGACGGGGCGGGCGCCGCCCCCGTCTCGTAGACCGGTGCATCGCTGTCGCAGGCCGCAGCGGTGAACAGGACACCGGTGAGCACGGCCAGGATGGCGGGTCGCATCTGGATCCTTCGCGTCGGGGGAACGGCGGAACCGACGGTACGTTCCGTAGAGGCATCCGTCCAACCGAGAGTGATCAGCGAGATACGAACAGCCCGCCCACGGTGACCGTGGACGGGCTGAACGCCCCCGTGTTTCAAGTCATGTGGCCGTCCCACCGCGTTCTGGGGGCGATGGGTTTAAGCATCGGCGATGGAACGGCGCTGGACCTCACTCTGCGGCAGGGCGCTCTCGTTCCACTGTCGATCCGCTCTCACGTGTCGGCTAGTCTCGATGGCCGGCACGGGGAACGGATGGCTACCATGCGCTACCGCATTCTTGGGCCACTGTCCGTCACCGTGGCCGGACAGCCGGTGGCCGTGACTGCCGGGCGTGACCGGATCGTGCTGGCGATGCTGCTGCTCCACCCGAACCGGATCGTCGGCGCCGGCGAGCTCGTCGACGCGCTCTGGGGCAGCACCCCGCCGGCCACCGCGCGCGGCCAGCTGCAGTCGTGTATATCGCGTTTGCGACGGATCCTGCCAGCCGGGGTGATCCTCACTGATCGGGCAGGCTACGGAATCCGGGTCGAACCGGACGAGCTGGACGCCGAGGTCTTCGCCCAGGCGATCGAGAAGGCGCGTGCCGACGGCGACCCGGTGGCGTACCGGGCGGCGCTGGCCCTGTGGCGCGGCCCGGCCTGCGCCGAGCTGGACGCCCCGGCCATCCGCCAGGCCGCCGCGGTGCTCGACGAGCGGTACGCGCTGGCCGTCGAGGACTGGGCCGGCCTGGAGCTGGCCGCCGGCCGGGAGCGCGAGCTGACCGGTGAGCTGACCGCCATGGTCGAGCGGTTCCCGCTGCGCGAGCGGCTGCGCGGGCAGCTGATCCTGGCGCTGGCCCGGTCCGGGCGGCAGGCCGACGCGCTCACCGAGTTCCGCCGGGCCCGCCGGCTGCTCGCCGACGAGCTGGGCATCGAGCCCGGCGAGGAGCTGCAGGAGCTGCACCGGGGGATCCTCAAGGGGGAGACCGCGACCGGCCCGGCGCCGCGACCGGCCGCCCCGGTGCGCTGCCTGCCCCGGACGGTCGGCGACTTCACCGGCCGCCACGAGCAGGTCAACCGGCTGCTGGCCGGGCAGCTGGCCGGCGACGAGGCCGGCCCGCTGGTCGCGGTGATCGACGGGATGGCCGGCAGCGGCAAGACCACCCTGGCCCTGCACCTGGCCGCCCTGGTCGGCGACCGCTACCCGGACGCGCACCTCTTCGTCGACCTGCAGGGACACAGCGAGCGGGATCCGGTCGAGCCGGGCGCCGCGCTGGTCACCCTGCTCCGCCAGCTCGGGCTGGCCGCCGACGACATCCCGCTGGAGCCGATGCAGCGGGTGGCCTGCTGGCGCACCGAGGCGGCCCGGCGGCGGCTGCTGGTGGTGCTGGACAACGCCGCCTCCAGCACCCAGATCGCCGATCTGCTGCCCACCGCGCCGGGCAGCCTGGCCCTGGTCACCAGCCGCCGCCGGCTGGCCGGGCTGGACGGGGCGCGGGTCGAGTCGCTGCCGGTGCTCACCCCGGACGAGGCGGTCGCGCTGCTCGCCCAGATCGCCGGGGACCGGGTGCGCGAGGAGCCGGAGGCGGCCGCCGAGGTGGTCCGGCGCTGCGGGCTGCTGCCGCTGGCCATCCGGCTGGCCGGCGCCCGGCTGGCGCACCGCCCGCGCTGGCGGGTGGCCGACCTGCTGCGCCGGCTGAGCGAGGCGGCGCTGCCCGAGCTGGCCGCCGAGGACCGCACGGTGACCGGTGCGTTCACCCTGACCTACCGGCAGTTGCGGCCTCCGCTGCAGCGGGTGTTCCGGCTGCTCGGCGTCTACCCGGGCGCCGACTTCGACGCGCTCGCCGTGGCCGCGCTCGCCGACCTGGCCCGGGACACCGCCGAGGAGATGCTCGACGACCTGGTCGACGTGCACCTGGTCGACGAGCCGGAGCCGGGCGTGTTCCGGCTGCACGACCTGATGCGCGAGTACGCCGGGATGCTCGCCGCCGAGCTGCCCGAGGCGGACCGGGCCGCCGCGCTGACCGCGGTGCTGGACTTCCAGCTGCACGCCGCGATCGCCGCGGCCATCCCCAGCCACCGGTTGATCCTGGTGCGCGACCTCGGGGCCCCGGTCCCGGCCCGGCCGGACCTGGTGGTCGAGGATCCGATCGCCCGGCTGGAGCGGGAGCGTCCGAACCTGGTCGCCCTGGTCGAGGCGGCCGGCCGCACCGATTACGCCTGGCAGCTCCCGCGGGCGGTCTGGCACCTGCTGTTCTACCGCGGCTACATGGACGACATCCGGGAGCTGCAGGAGCGGGCGCTGACCGCGGCCGAGGCGTCCGGCAGCCGCTCGGCGATCGCCACCACCGCGAACTACCTGGCCTCGGTCTACGGCCGGGCCGGCCAGAACGACCGGGCCGAGGAGTACCTGCGGCTCTCCATCCGGCTGCGCGAGGAGCTGGGCGAGATCGCCGGTGCCGCGGTCGGCTACAGCAACCTGGGCAACATCCTGCTGAGCCAGGGCCGGCTGACCGAGGCGCTGGAGACGGTGCAGACGGTGATCCGGCTGCGCACCCGGTTCGGCCACCACACCACGCCGAGCCCGATGCTGGCCATCGCGGCGGACATCTACACCGCCCTGGGTCAGCCGGAGCGGGCGCTGCACTACGCCCGGCGCCGGCTCTTCTCGACGATCGAGAACCGGGAGGAGGGGCAGCTGGCCGGCACGCTGCTCTCCCTGCAGCGGCTCCGCTACCGGCTCGGCACGCTCAGCGCCGCGGCCGCGCACCGCTACATCGACCTGGCGCTCTGGGTGACCAGGCGGACCGGCTACCAGTCGACCACCGGGGACGCGCACAACGACCGGGCCCGGCTGCTGCGCGACGAGGGCCGCTACGCCGAGGCGATCGGCGAGCACCGCCGGGCCGTGGAGATCAGCGTCCGGCTGAACGACGTCCGGCACCAGGCCGGGTTCCGGCACGACTACGCGGTCACCCTGCGCCGGCTCGGGGACCGGGCCGGGGCGCGGGCGATGTTCGAGGAGTCGCTGCGGGTGGCCGGGGCGGGGCGGAATCCGTACTGGACGGCGCGGGCGCAGCGAGGGCTGGCGGACTGCCTGGACCAGGGTGATCCGGAGGCGGACCGGCTCCGGGCCCAGGCCCGGGAGATCTTCGAGCGGATGGGCCTCACCGAGGAGATCGCGGCGGCGGACTGATCCGCGAGAGAGGATGGTCGGGTGACTTCTGACGAGAGCGGATTCCGGATCGAACGCGACACGATGGGCGAGGTGCGGGTCCCGGCCGACGCCCTGTGGCGGGCGCAGACGCAGCGCGCGGTGGAGAACTTCCCGATCTCCGGGCGGGGCCTGGAGCCGGCGCACATCCGCGCGCTGGCCCGGATCAAGGGCGCCGCCGCGCGGGCCAACGCCGAGCTGGGCGTGCTGGACAAGGACCTGGCCGAGGCGATCGCCACGGCCGCCGCGCACGTCGCCGCCGGCGGCTACGACGACCAGTTCCCGGTCGACGTGTTCCAGACCGGCTCGGGCACCTCGTCGAACATGAACGCCAACGAGGTGATCGCCACCCTGGCGTCCCGCGCCGCCGACCGCCCGATCCACCCGAACGACCACGTCAACGCGTCCCAGTCGAGCAACGACGTGTTCCCGTCGTCGATCCACCTGGCCGCCACCGAGGCGGTCCGCGACGACCTGATCCCGGCGCTGGAGCACCTGGCCGGGGCCCTGCGGGAGAAGGCCACGGCCTGGTCCGGCGTGGTGAAGAGCGGCCGTACCCACCTGATGGACGCCACCCCGGTCACGCTGGGCCAGGAGTTCTCCGGGTACGCGCGGCAGGTCGCCAACGGCGTCGAGCGGCTGACCGACACCCTGCCCCGGCTCGGCGAGCTGCCGCTGGGCGGGACCGCGGTGGGCACCGGGGTGAACACCCCGCCCGGCTTCGCCCCCGCGGTGATCGCGTTGCTCCGCGAGGAGACCGGGCTGCCGCTGACCGAGGCCCGCGACCACTTCGAGGCGCAGGGCGCGCGGGACGCGCTGGTCGAGGCGTCCGGGCAGCTCCGGGTGGTGGCGGCCGGGCTCTACAAGATCGCCAACGACATCCGCTGGATGGGCTCCGGCCCCCGGGCCGGGCTGCGCGAGCTGCGCCTGCCCGACCTGCAGCCGGGTTCGTCGATCATGCCGGGCAAGGTGAACCCGGTGGTGCCCGAGGCGGTCCGGCAGGTCTGCGCCCAGGTGATCGGCAACGACGCGACCGTCGCCTTCGCCGGCACCCAGGGCGACTTCGAGCTGAACGTGATGCTGCCGGTGATGGCCCGCAACCTGCTGGAGTCGATCCGGCTGCTGGCCGCGGCGAGCCGGCAGCTGGCCGACCGCTGCGTGGCCGGCCTGGAGGCGAACGAGGAGATCGCCCGGGGTTACGCCGAGGGTTCCCCGTCGATCGTCACCCCGCTCAACCGCTTCCTCGGGTACGACGAGGCCGCCGCGATCGCCAAGCAGGCGCTCGCCACCGGTCGCACCATCCGCGAAGTGGTCATCGAACGCGGACATGTCAGCTCGGGAACCCTGACCGAGAAGCAGCTCGATGAGGCGCTGGACGTCCTGAGGATGACCCGGCCGTGAATTGATGGCGCCGTTGACCTTGCGCTGAGCGATCTTTCTCGATGAGATGCGGAGATCTGACTCTCACGAGGAGTGCATTTCATGAGAAGACGCCTCACCGTCGGAGCCGTCGTCACGTTGACGGGTCTGGCTTTCCTCACCACGGTCCCGGGCTCCGCTCAGGCGGAGCCCACGGCCGTGGTCGATTACACGGTCGTGGCCGCCGACGGGGTTTCCGCGTCGGACGCCCAGGCCGCGATCAAGGCCGCCGGCGGCACCGTCGTCAGTGCCAACGACGCCGTCGGCGTCTACCGCGTGACGTCCACCGACGCGAAGTTCGAGACCAAGGCCACCGCGTCGCCGGCGCTGATCGGCGCCAGCGAGCGCAAGGCGATCGGCTACACGCCGAACGGCGTCGAGAAGGTGGAGCGGGGTCTCACCTCGCGCGGCGGCAAGGGCCACGGCCCGGCCAAGGCCGACCCGCTGGACGACAAGCTCTGGGGCCTGGCCATGGTCCGGGCCGACAAGGCTCGCAAGATCGAGTCGGGCGACAAGAGCGTCACGGTCGGCGTGATGGACACCGGTCTGGACGCGTCGAACCCGGACCTGGGCGCCAACTTCAACACCCGGCTGTCCCGCAACTTCGCCCCGGACATCCCGGCGATCGACAACGAGTTCATCGACGGCGTGGACCAGGGCTGCGAGGTGCCCAGCTGCGTCGACCCGGTGGGCACCGACGACGGCGGGCACGGCACGCACGTGGCCGGCACCATCGGCGCCGCGCTCAACGGCAGCGGCATCTCCGGCGTCGCGCCGGGCGTGTCGCTGGTCGAGCTGAAGGTCGGCCAGGACTCCGGCTACTTCTTCCTGGACCCGGTGGTCAACGCCCTGACCTACGCCGCCGACAAGGGCATCGACGTGGTGAACATGTCGTTCTACGTCGACCCGTGGCTCTACAACTGCACGGCCAACCCGGCGGACAGCCCGGAGGCGCAGGCCGAGCAGCAGGCGATCATCGCCGGCATGCGGCGGGCGCTCAACTACGCGCACGCCCGCGGCGTCACCATGTTCGGCTCGCTGGGCAACAACCACGAGGACAACGGCAAGCCGCGCACCGACACGTCCAGCCCGGACTACGGCGGCACGCCGTACTCCCGGCCGATCGACAACGCGACCTGCTGGGACCTGCCGGTCGAGGGCCCGCACGTGATCGGCGTGTCCGCGGTCGGCCCGTCCGGCAAGAAGGCGGACTACTCCAACTACGGCCTCGAGCAGATCTCGGTCGCCGCGCCGGGTGGCTACGCCCGGGACGGCTTCGGCACCGACACCTACAACACGCTGGGCAACCGCATCCTCTCCAGCTACCCGCGGAAGGTGCTGCAGGAGGAGGGGCTGGTCGACGAGGCCGGCAACATCACCGCGGACGGTGAGGGCTCGGTCTTCAAGGACTGCACCAAGGCCGGCAAGTGCGGCTACTACACCTACCTGCAGGGCACCTCGATGGCCTCGCCGCACGCGGCCGGCGTGGGCGCCCTGATCGTCAGCCGGTACGGCCTGCCGGACCTGCGCCGCGGCGGCAAGACGCTGCTGCCCGCGCTGGTCGAGCAGATCCTGTACCGCTCGGCTGCCGAGCAGTCCTGCCCGACGCCGCGCCTGCAGAGCTACGCGCAGGAGGGCCGGTCCGCGGAGTACGACGCGCTCTGTGAGGGCGGGAAGAACTTCAACGGCTTCTACGGGTACGGGATCGTCGACGCCTACGCGGCGGTCGGCGGACGCTGATCCGAGCCGCCCCGCCCGTGTCGCACGGGCGGGGCGGATACTCGGTCGCGCCGGTCGGTACCCTTGTACGGTGACTCTGCGCTTGTACGACACCGCGACCCGATCGGTCCGGGACTTCGTCCCGATGACGCCCGGTCAGGTGGGGATCTACCTGTGTGGTGTCACCGTGCAGTCCTCCCCCCACATCGGCCACCTCCGCTCCGCCGTGAACTACGACGTGCTGCGCCGCTGGCTGCTGCACACCGGCCTGGAGGTGACGTTCGTCCGGAACGTCACCGACGTGGATGACAAGATCCTGCAGAAATCGCTGGAGCAGGGCCGGCCGTACTGGGCCATCGCCTTCGCGAACCGGCTGCTGCTGGACCGGGACTACCGCACCCTCAACGTTCTCCCGCCCACCTACGAGCCGCTGGCCACCGGGCACATCACCGAGATGCACGACCTGATCGCCGAGCTGATCGAGCGCGGTCATGCGTACCCGTCGGCGGCCGCCAACGGCGATGTCTACTTCGACGTCCTCTCCTTCCCGGAGTACGGCGCGCTGTCCGGGCAGAAACCGGACGACATGCGCGCCGGCGGCGAGGTGCTGGAGCGGGACAAGCGCGACCACCGCGACTTCGCGCTGTGGAAAGGCGTGAAGGCCGACGAGCCGCAGGACGCGTACTGGCCGTCGCCGTGGGGCCGGGGCCGGCCCGGCTGGCACATCGAGTGCTCCGCGATGGCCCGGCGCTACCTCGGCGACGAGTTCGACATCCACGGCGGCGGGCTGGACCTCACCTTCCCGCACCACGAGAACGAGGTGGCCCAGTCGAAGGCGGCCGGGCTCGGTTTCGCCCGGTTCTGGGTGCACCACGCCCTGCTGAACCTGGGCGACTCCAAGATGAGCAAGTCGCTGGGCAACGTGATCGACCTGGACTCGGTCACCGCCTCCGGGATCCGCCCGGTCGAGCTGCGCTACTACCTGGGCAGCCCGCACTACCGCTCGCGGATCGACTATACCGACGACGCGCTGCGCGAGGCCGCGGTGGCGTACAAACGGATCGAGGGCTTCGTCAAGCGGGCCGCCGAGGTGGTCGGCCCGGGCCGGCCCAAGGCGGTGCCGCCGGCGTTCGCCGACGCGATGAACGACGACCTGAACACCTCGGCCGCGCTCGCGGTGGTGCACGACACCATCCGGGAGGGCAACACCGCGCTGGCCGCCGGTGACGAGCCGGCGATCCGGGGCGCGCTGACCGCGGTCCGGGCCATGCTCGGGGTGCTCGGCCTCGACCCGCTCGACGACGCCTGGGGTGGCGGCGAGGGCGGCAACGATCTGAAGCCGGTGGTCGACTCGCTCGTCGCGCTGGCTCTGGAACAGCGGGCCCAGGCCCGCGCACGGAAGGACTGGGCGGCCGCCGATCAGGTGCGGGACCAGCTCAAGAACGCGGGTATTCAGGTGGAGGACACTCCGGCCGGGCCGCGCTGGACGGTAGGAGAGCAGCACTGATGCCGGGTAATTCACAGAACGCGAGCAAGCGCGCCACCTCGAAGAAGGGCGCTCCGGCCGGCTCCGGCGGCAAGAACCGCGCCGGGCTGAAGGGCCGGGGCAAGACCCTGCCGGCCGACGAGCGGCCGTGGCACAAGGGCTACTCGGGCACCGAGAAACTGCCCGAGAAGACCGCGCGCAAGCAGGACAAGGAGCGCCGGGCCGCGGCCGCCGAGGGCCGCGCGCCCAAGGTCGGCCAGCCCGGCACCAAGGACACCACCTGGGGTCGCGGCGGCGGGCGTGCCCCCGGTATCACCCGCACCCAGGCCGCCCGGGGCGGTGGCCGGGCTTCCGGTCCGCGCGGCCCGCGGGTCGCTCCGGGGCGGCGGTCCAACCCCACCAAGGAAGGCCCCGAGCTGCTGCTCGGCCGCAACCCGGTGGTGGAGGCGCTGCGCGCGCTGGTGCCGGCCACCGCGCTCTACGTGGCGCAGGGCATCGACATCGACGAGCGGGTCGCCGAGGCGGTCCGGACCTCCGGTGACCGGGGCATCCCGATCCTGGAGGTCAGCCGGGCCGAGCTGGACCGGATGACCGGTGGCGTGCTGCACCAGGGCATCGGCCTGCAGGTGCCGCCGTTCGCCTACGAGGACTTCGACGACCTGGTCGCCGCGGCGCTGGAGCAGACCGCGCCGCTGCTGGTCGCGCTGGACGGGGTGACCGACCCGCGCAACGTGGGCGCGGTGATCCGGTCGGTGGCCGCCTTCGGCGGGCACGGCGTCTTCATGACCGAGCGGCGCGCCGCCGGCATCACCGCGACCGCCTGGCGCACCAGCGCCGGCGCGGCCGCCCGGGTGCCGGTCTCTCAGGTGGTCAACCTGACCCGGGCGATCAAGGCGGCGCAGAAGCAGGGCTTCACCGCGATCGGCCTGGACGCCGACGGCGAGACCGACCTCTACCAGCTGGAGGCCGCCGTCGGCCCGCTGCTGGTGGTCGTCGGCTCCGAGGGCCGCGGCCTCTCCCGCCTGGTCGGCGAAACCTGCGACCTGCGGGTGAGCATCCCGATGGCCTCGGACGTCGAGTCCCTGAACGCCAGCGTCGCCGCCGCCGTCACCCTGGCCGAGGTAGCCCGCCGCCGAGCCCACGGCTGACACACGCGGAAGCAACGGCCCGGTGGGTGACCCACCGGGCCGTTCCCGTGTCGGCTCCCCGCCCGCCGAACAGCGGCACCTCCGACCTGCCTATTCATTGTTTTCCGCCCCGGGCAGGCCCAGTTTCCCGTGAATAGCCCATGTCGAATCGGCGTCCCTGGACAGGTATTCACCGCCCCGTGGTCGACATCATCCGTCGTGGATGGACACACTCGGCGACAACGGGAAACGCAAAAGCAAGAACCCTGCGACGTGCATTCACGTCGCATACCTTGCATTTACTTTGCGTTTGTAATCCCCGTTACCCAGTTGTAGTCCTCATCATTCACGGGGAGAGAAAACGTCAATGAAACTGAAGCAGGCCATCCCCGATCTCGCCCTGGCCGTCGCCGGCACCGGCGCCACCGCGCTGGTCACCCCAGTCGCCGCCCAGGCGGCCCATGCGGCGTCTACCAGAACGGCGACCGCCTCTACATCCGCAGCTGCACCCGCCCGCGCAGCAGGGACGTAGCGGTCCTCTACAGCGGCCGCCAGATCTGCCGCTGGCTCGCCTACGGCTCCGCCCAGGACTCCGCCCGCTGGTCCAGCGTCGACTACGCCTACGACTCCCCGACCCGCCCCGCCAACTGCGCCGGCTAAATAGCATGGGGCCCGCTCACCAAGCGGGCCCCACCCCGCATTAAAAGGCCAACCCACGCGCCCGCAACGGCCGACTCGGTAATCCGGAAAGTGAGCCCCCAGCACCTCGCGATGCATTGAGTGCTGACAAAAATAAGAAGCAGATCAATCAGCGCTGCCGCTGCCAAACACATGCCCCGATGTTCCAACCCGGCCCGAAGCCCAACCGTGACCGTCCGTAACGCGGGGGTCTGGGGGGCTCGGCCCCCCAGGCAAGCGAAGCGACGTCCCCGGTCCGCGCTCTCCGCGGACAGGGGACACCGAGGACGGAGCCCCCGGTCGGACTCGAACCGACGACCTTCCGTTTACAAGACGGATGCTCTAGCCAACTGAGCTACAGGGGCGCGGGCCTCAGCATAACGTCCCGTTATGCAGTCGCCATCTTGGCAGCACAGGGAAAACCAAATACGGTGACGGGGCTGTTCCTTCTACTCGGATCGTCCGGCACGTTCCTGCCGGTGGAAAGGAAGTCGTTTCACCATGGCTACCGTCACTTACGCGAAGGCCTCCCGGATCTACCCGGGTTCTGAGCGCCCCGCGGTCAACGAGCTGAACCTCGAGATCGGCGACGGCGAGTTCCTCGTCCTGGTCGGCCCCTCCGGTTGTGGTAAGTCCACCAGCCTGCGCATGCTCGCCGGCCTGGAGGACGTCGACCGTGGTCAGATCCTGATCAACGACAAGGACGTCACCCACCTCCCGCCGAAGTCCCGTGACATCGCGATGGTGTTCCAGAACTACGCTCTCTACCCGCACATGACGGTGTACGAGAACATGGCGTTCGCCCTGAAGCTGCGCAAGACCCCGAAGGCGGAGATCGACCGCGCGGTCAAGGAGGCCGCCGGCCTGCTCCAGCTGGAGGAGTACCTGTCGCGGAAGCCGAAGGCGCTCTCCGGTGGCCAGCGTCAGCGTGTCGCGATGGGCCGCGCGATCGTCCGTCAGCCGCAGGTCTTCCTCATGGACGAGCCGCTGTCGAACCTCGACGCGAAGCTGCGGGTGCAGACCCGTTCGCAGATCGCCACCCTGCAGGCGAAGCTCGGCGTCACCACCGTCTACGTCACCCACGACCAGGTCGAGGCGATGACCATGGGTCACCGGGTCGCGGTCATGCTGGACGGCGTGCTGCAGCAGGTGGACACCCCGCGGGCGCTCTACGACACCCCGGGCAACGTCTTCGTCGCCGGCTTCATGGGCTCCCCGGCCATGAACATCAAGACTGTTCCGCTGACCGAGGCGGGCGGCGTGTTCGGTTCGCTGACCATCCCGCTGACCCGCGAGCAGGTCGCCGCGGCGCAGAGCGGTGACGGCAAGGTCACCGTCGGGTTCCGCCCGGAGGCCGCGGACATCGTGCCCGAGTCGATCGACGCGCTGCCGATCGTGGTGGACCTGGTCGAGGACCTCGGTTCGGACGCGAACGTCTACGGTCACGCCGAGCTGGCCGGTGGGTCGGAGCGGTTCGTGGTGCGCACCGAGCGTCGCAACATGCCGCACATGGGCGAGACCGTCTACATCCGGCCGCAGGCGAACGCGCTGCACGTCTTCCACGCCGGCTCCGGCCAGCGGATCTGATCCAGCGCCAGGCAGTGAGAAGGGCCGTCCGGTGAGCCGGGCGGCCCTTTCTGTCGCCGGGGTCAGCCGGCGAACCGTTTGATCGCGAAGTCCTTCTCGCCGACGCAGGCCAGCATCGACGTGTTCCACGAGCAGCTGCCGCTGCGCACGTCGGACAGCGGGCCGATCTGCACTTTCGGGTCGCCGAGGTGCACGCCGTCCAGGTAGCGGTCGCTGACCGACATGGACAGGTCGTCGGAGAAGCGCAGCACGTTGCCGCCGTCGAGCCGGGCCGCGGCGCCCTTGACGCCTTCCCATTCGGGTTTGCCGTCGGCGTCGTAGAGCGTGGTCGTCTCGTCGCCGACGGCCAGCACCGCGTCGCCGACCGGGATCAGCACCTCGGCTTTCGGCGTGGTCCGGCGCCACACCTCGCGGTGCTGGTCCAGGTCGATCGCGACCACCTGGGCTTTGTCGTAGGCGTAGGACACCGTCTCGATGAAGCAGATCCGGTGTTCGCCGCAGGGCGCCAGCCCGGTCACCGAGCCGTCCTTCTTCGCGGTGTAGAGCAGCTGCGGCTCACCGCTGTCCAAGCCGGCCAGGTCGTAGGCGAGCAGCCGGTGGCTGCTGGACTCCTCGACGAACAGCCGGCCGTCGTGCGCCACCATCGGTTCGCTGCCGTAGGCGACGTCGGCCCGGGACTTGCCGATCTTGCCGGTGCGCACGTCGATCACCCGGGCCGTGCGGTCGCTGGTGAGCTGCACGACCTGGTCGTCGTCGCTGAGCTCGGGTGCGGGCAGGCTGCCTCGGGCGCCGGATGTGCCGTCCAGGTCGGCCTGGCTGGTCACGGTGACCAGCCCGCTCTGCGTGGTGTCCGCCGGGTTGTCGGCGTGCCAGCGCTCCTCGCCGGTGGTCAGCTCGTAGCCACGCAGCGTCTTGGCCCGGTGGTCCTCGATCAGCACGATGTCGGCGCCGAACCGCACCGTGTCGTCCGAGCTGTGCAGCGTTTTCTCCCAGCGGACCGCGCCGGTGCGGCCGTCCAGCACGACCAGGCGGGCGGTGCTGGTGGTGTAGTCCGGCTCGGAGAGCAGCACCGCCGCCCCGGGCAGCGCCCACAGCCGGGACCAGGTCCGCGCGGTGCCGGCCTTGGTGTTCTTCCAGATCTCCTCGCCGGCGTCGAGGTCGTAGGCGGTCACCACCGCTTCGCCGGACTCGCCGGTGCCGGCCAGGTAGGCCCGGTCGCCACGCACCGCGGTCGCCGCCCAGCCCGAGGTGATCGGCGCGGCCGGGTCGAGCCGGGCGACGTCCTGCAGGTCGTGGTAGTCCAGGGCGCGGAAGCCGGGCCAGAACAGGTAGGCGGCGGCCACGGCGAGCGCGACGGTCGCGGCTGCGGCCGCGCCACCCACGATCCAGAGCCCTTTACGGTACGACGACCCGCGCCCACCCTGGCCCGGCGTCCCGATCGGCCAGGTCGGCCCGGCCGCGGTCGCCGCCGTCGGGGGTGCCATCGAGTACGGCGGCGGGCTGCCGGCCTCGCGCGCGGCCGCCTCGGCCTCGGCCCACGGGTCGACCGGCTCGGCGAAGCGGATCGACGGCTCGTCGGCGGCCGGCGGGTTGCGCGGCGGCTCGGCCCGGGTGTCGGTCGGCGGCGGTGGCTCGTGCGGCGCGGTCGGCGGGGTGGCCGCCGGGGCGGTGCCGGTCGCGTACCGGAAAGGGTCTTGATCGGGGGTTCTGCCTGGTGGCGTGGCGGCAGCGGCCTGCTCGGAGCCGTCACCCGGAACTGGCATCTGGTCGCCTCCGCCGTCGTCGTGTCGGTCCGTCATGCTACCGAGCGACGGCTTGCCGATCACGCTGCGCGGCGGGGCTAAGGTGGCGGGCATGCGGATCGAACGGGTGACCGCCGCCGACGAGGTGCGGCGCGGTGCCGACCTCTTCGACGCGCCGCCGCTCGACGAGGCGACCCGGCGGTTCCTGCACGATCCGACCCACCATCTGCTGTTCGCCTACGACGACGCGGGCCGGCCGGTCGGGATGATCTCCGGGGTGGAGACGACGCATCCGGACAAGGGCACCGAGATGCTGGTCTACGAGCTGGGCGTGGCGCCGGTGGCCCGGCTGCAGGGGATCGGGACCGCGCTGGTCACCGCCCTGGCCGAGCTGGCCCGCAAGAACGGGTGTTACGGCATGTGGGTGGCCACCGAGAACGACAACGCCGCGGCGCTGGCCACCTACCGGTCGGCCGGCGCGCTGGAGGAGACCACGTTCACGCTGCTCAGCTGGGATCTGCTGGACTGAGGTCGGTCCTGCCGATCAAGCGGGGCCGCGCCTCGCGCTCGCTTGATCTGCAGGACCGACCTCAGGCGCGCGCGGCGACCGGCCACACGTAAGGCAGGTCGTCCGGCACGTCGCCGAAGATCGGGCGGTAGGTCTCCGGGTCCTTGCGCAGCAGCGCCGACTGGTGGCTGCGATGCACGTCCGGATCGCCGAGCCAGGGCGGCACCGCGACCACCCGGGCGAGCTGTTCCTGGCTGCGCACCTCGGTGATGCCCTTGGCCGCGCGCAGGTCGGTGAGCAGCGTGGCGGCGCAGGTGTCGGCGCGGCCGGTCGCGGTCCAGATCTCGCACATGGCCAGGCCGTACCGGACCAGCGCCTCCTCGTAGCCGCGCCACATCAGTACCGCGGGGTGGTGCCGCCAGCCGTAGTCCGCGACGGTCAGGCCGCGCAGCACCTGGATGGTCTCCACCCGCTGTTTGCCGAGCCGCTTCTGATCCAGCACCCGGGCGCTGGCCAGGAAATCCGGATATGGCAGAAAAGTCTGCATACCCGGAGTTTTCCCTGGACAGCGTCGGTGAAACGGCTCCGCTCAGTTGCGGTCGAGCGGCTCCTCCAGCAGGCGCGGGTCGTCCACCTTGGACCGCGGGTCGGCGGACTTGGTGTAGGGCGCGACCGAGACCGAGGGCGCGGCCGACGCGGACGGCGCGACCGAGACGGGCGCCTCGGACGCGGGCGCCTCCGAGGCGGGCGCCTCGGCGGAGGGTGCGGCCGGCTCGGAGACCGCGACCGACGGCGAGGGCAGACCCGGGCGTGCCGGGGCCGAGGCGTAGGGCGAGGCCGACGGGGCGGCCTCGGGGAGCAGGTCGGCCGGGGCCACCGGCGAGCCGCCGAGCGGGAACCCGGCCAGCGCGGTCCGGTTCGTGCCGGAGAGCCGCTTCGGCAGGCCGCGCACGCTGAGGTCGCCGTCCAGGTCGTCGAGCAGCGGGTACTCGCTCGACGCGCTCTCCAGGACCGGGCCGCCCGCCCTGGTCGGGCTGCCGTCCGGGAGCAGGCCGCTCTCCATGGTCCGGCTGCCGGACGGGAGCAGGCCGCCGACGACCGGCAGCCGGCCGAGCAGCGGCAGGCGGGCCGTGCCGGTGTTCGCGTCGGTGAACGGGACGCCCTTGAGCGAGCCGGTGAACCGGTCATCGGGGCTGTTGTGGATGCTGCCGCCGATCACGTCGGCGGCCGGCAGCGGGCTGCGCCGGCCGGTGTCGCCGGACTCCGTCTTGCCGCTGCCGCCCTTGGTCAGCGTGTGGCCGGCGAGGTCGTTCTGCCCGGGCCGGATCGGGAACAGCTGCTGGCCGTCCCGGTCCAGGGTGAGCAGCGGGGCCCGGCCGAGCGGGTCGCTGCCGACCGGGCTGGACAGGCGCAGGCCGTTGGTCTTGGCCAGCACGTCGCCCAGCGGGTCGGCGTACGGCGTCACGGAGCTGATCGGGTCCGGTGACGTGTCGTCCGCCTGGGCGGGGGCGGCCCCGAACAGGAGGAATCCACCGGCGATCATTCCGGCTCCGGCATACCACAACTTACGCACTGATCTTCTCCAGACCACTTCGGACGATGGGTTTGCTGGAAATACCCACCAACTCGGACGAATGGTGTCGGATGGGGCAACGGAGGGCCCCACCAGGCGGTAACGGCTCACTACGATTCGTGAACGTGAGTGCGTCGCCCGGTTCCGCCGCTGATACCCGTCCCCACCTGGTCGTCTGTGGCGCCGACGCGCTGGTCTGGACACTGGCCGAAGAGCTGGCGAATTCCCGCCATCGGATCCGGCTCACCGTGATCACTCCGCCCGAGCTCCGCCCGGACGTGCCCGACCTGACCGTGCTGGAGGAGCGTGGCGTCGAGCTGCGCCAGGCCGAGCGGCTGGACGAGCGCACGTTCCGCGAGGCCGGACTGGCCGGCGCCACCGCGCTGGCCCTGGTGATGCCGGACGACATGGTCAATCTGCACGCCGCCCTGTGCGCCCGGGAGGTGGAGGAGAAACTGCGGGTGGTGGTCCGGATGTTCACCACCGGGCTGGCCGGCAGCGTCGGCCGGATCTTCCCGGACCACGTGGTGCTCTCCGACGCCGAGATGGCCGCGCCCGCCTTCGTGGCGGCCGCGCTCGGCGAGGTCGCGCCCACCCACTTCCGGCACGGCGACCGGACCCTCTACGTCGCGCACCGCGGCGACGTGCCGGATCACGCGGTGATGGCGACCCTGGCCACCGACGCCGACGGCGAGGCGGCGGTGCTGCCGGCCGAGCCGGACCGGCCCGCCGTCCGGGCCGACGACCTGGTGCTGGCCGAGGCGACCGGCCGGCCCGGCGAGGACGTCACCCGCCGGCTGCTGGCCCGGGCCGGTCGCCGGCGTCGTCCGCTCGCCGCCTTCGGCCGGGCGCTGCGCGCCGCACTGAACCGCAAGCTCGGCGTCGCGGTGCTGATCACGCTGGTCATCACGGTGCTGGCCGGCGCGGTGCTGAACGCCTGGGACGACACCCGGCACGACCTCTGGGAGTCGATCTACGTCACCCTGATGACCGCGGTCGGCGCGTCCGATGTGGAGGACCAGCGGAACGCGGTCGCCCAGGCCGCGCAGCTGGTGCTGACCGTCGCCGGGCTGGCGCTGCTGCCGCTGATCACCGCGGCCGTGGTGGACGGCATGGTGAACGCCCGGCTGGCGCTCAGCCAGGGCCGGGTCGCCGGCGCGCTGCGCGACCACATCGTGCTGGTCGGGCTCGGCAACGTCGGCACCCAGGTGTTGCGCCAGCTGCACGACCTGGGTGTCCGGGTGGTCGCGATCGACCGGCACGCGGACGCCCGCGGGGTGAAGTCGGCGCAGCGCCGCGGCGTCCCGGTGATCGTCGGCGACGCCTCCCGGGAGGAGACGCTGCAGGCCGCGTCGATCGCCACCTGCCGGGCGCTGGTCGTGGTCTCCACCAACGATCCGGTGAACCTGCAGGCCGCGCTGCACGCCCGCGGGATCCGCGACGACCTGCGGGTGGTGCTGCGGCTCTTCGACGACGACTTCGCGCAGCGGATCGGGTCGGCCTTCGACATCACCGCGTCGCGCAGCGTCTCCCGGCTCTGCGCCCCGGTGTTCGCGGCCGCCCTGCTGGACCGCAACGTGCACGCCAGCATCCCGGTCGACCGGCACGTGCTGCTGGTCGGCACGGTCACGGTGCGGGGCGGGTCGGCATGGGACGGTGCCTCGCTGGGCGACGTCGACCACGCCGGCCAGGCCCGGGTGATCGGCATGTCCGGTGCGTCGGCCGGTGCGGACTGGATGGACTGGCGGCCCGATCCGCGCCGGGTGCTCGCCCCGGGCGACCGGATCCTGGTGGTCGCCCGGCAGCGCGCGTTGCGAGCCCTGGTCGAGAGATCGAAACCCTAGACCCCTTTTCCGGTACGGCGGGTGGCGCTTCCGGCGTACCGGAAAGGGCTCTGACCGGAAGCCGGAAAGCGGACCTAGACCGCCAGCTCGTCGGCGTCGACGCCGAGCACCGCCTGCTCGTCCGGCTTGTTGACCAGCACCTCGGTCAGGTAGGACTGCACCGCCGGGCCCATCCCGACGTCGCGGCCGGCGCGCTCGGAGAGCAGCCACTTGTGCTGGATGATCTGGGAGAAGATCTCCTGCGGCTCGAGCTTGCGCCGCAGCGCCGGCGGGACGGCGCGGACTACCGGCTCGAAGACCTCGGTCAGCCAGCGGTGCGCGGCCTGCTGCTCGTCGGTCAGCGCGCTCTCCGCGCGATAGGTGTCCAGGTCGTTGAGCAGCTGGCGGGCCTGGTTCTCCTCGGCGTCCAGGCCGGTCAGGCGCATCAGCCGGCGGGTGTGATAGCCGGCGTCGACCACCTTGGGCCGGACCCGGTAACCACCGTCCACCGTCGACATGGACACCTCGGCCACGTCGAAACCCATCTCGTTGAGCCGGCGGATGCGCCGCTCGATGTGGTGCCGGGCGTCCCGGGCGACCTCCTGCTCATAGGTCACCTCGTGCCACAGCCGCTCGTAGCGCGCGACGATGTCGTCGACCACTTTCTCCGGGTCGATCGACTCGTGCAGCAGCTCGGCGGCCTGCAGGTCGAGGCACTCGCCGAAGATGTTCAGCCGGAGGATCTCGATGTCCTCGCTGCGCTGGCCCTCGGAGAGTTTCGGATAGAGGTTGCCGGTCTCGGCGTCCACCAGGTAGGCCGCGAAGGCGCCGGCGTCCCGGCGGAACAGCGTGTTCGACAGCGAGCAGTCACCCCAGGAGAAACCGGTCAGATGCATCCGGACCACCAGCGCGGCGAGGGCGTCGAGCAGCCGGTTCATCGTGTCCGGCCGGAGCACCCGGGAGAACAGCGCGCGGTAGGGCAGCGAGAACTGGAGGTGCCGGGTGACCAGCACGGTCTCCAGCGGCTCGCCCTCCAAGGTCAGCCGGTCGGTGGCGATCGCGACCGCCTGCACGGCCGGGAAGTCGATCCGCTCCAGCGCGCGGAGCAGGTCGTACTCCTTCTCGGCGATCCGCTCCCGGGTCTCCTTCATCGCGTAGACCACGTCGTTCAGCTTGACGAAGCGCACGACGTGCCGGGAGATGCCCTGGGGCAGGGCGACCAGATGGTCCGCCGGCCAGTCCTCCAGCGGCACGTGCCACGGCAGGTCCAGCAGCGCGGGGTCGATGAGGGCGGAGGTGATGCGCACCGCCCCAGTGTGCCCGTTCCGGTTCCGCGTCGTGCCCGTAGGTGGCTCGTTACACAGGTGCGAAAACGCCTACGACGTACCGGGAGTGGCATGCGACGCAAGACAGCGATCGTCGTCGGAGCGTGCGCCGCCCTCGTGCTGGCCGGGGTGGCCGGCGCGATGACGGCGAAGCACGGCGACGAGAGGCCGGTCGGCACCTGGCAGCAGGCGCCCGGGGTGCCGCGGACACCGGTGGCGGCTGAGGCATCACTGCCGCCGGCGACGGTCGCGGTGCGGTCGTCCGGCGAGGCCGTTCCTTCGTCCGCGTCCGCCTCGTCGCGCGAACGCGCCTCGCCGACCGCCCCGACCTTCTCGGAGCCGTCCTCGGCCGCCCGGAAATCTTCGCATAAAACGGACAAAACGCCGGAAGGCGCGGAGCGTGTCCTCGAATCGGCTGAGGCGGCGCCCGGGCGGCAGCGTGTCGGGGAACTGCTCCACGTCGGCAAGCTGCTCGGATATCTGGCCGGGCCGGCGAAGCAGACATTCCGCTATCCGGGTGCTTCGTACGTGAAGGTGCACTTCTCCCGGATGGCGATGCTGCCGGGGGACTATGTCACGGTCGCGAACCCGGACCGCACCGAGTCCTACCGCTACGACACGGAAAACGGCGGTCGATGGGCGATGTCGATCAGCGGGGACACCGCCGTGGTCGAGGTGCACCGGGCGCTCGACCCGCTCGGGCTGCGCTCCGCACTCGACGGGCTCGGCGTGCGGGTCGACCGGGTGGCGCGCGGGTTCAGCCGTACCGAACAGGCCCGGGTCCCGGCGCCGGCGTCCGTGCGGCCCGGCCGGAGCGGCCGCGAGGAGTCGGTGTGCGGCGCCGACACCTCCACCGACGCGGTCTGTTACCAGTCCGCCGACCCGGTCGCCTACATCAAGTCCAAGGCGATCGCCCGGCTGCTGATCAACGGGACCGAGCTGTGCACCGGCTGGCGGGTCGGCCCGAAGAACCGGATGCTCACCAACAACCACTGCCTGACCACCTCGGAGGAGGCCTACGACACCGAGGTCTGGTTCAACTACCAGTGCGCCAAGTGCGGTGGGTACGACGTCTTCAAGCCCACCAAGGTGTGGGGCGACCAGGTGGTCTCCACCGACCATGTGCTGGACTACACGCTGTTCAGCGTCGACGGCTTCGACGACGTGGCGAAGTTCGGCTACCTCACGCTGGATGCCGCGCGGCCGGCCAAGGGGACCGAGCTCTACGTGCCGCAGCACCCGGCCGGCGAACCGACCCGGATCGCCGGGGCCAAGGGGGAGAAGGCCGGCAACTGCGCGGTCGACAACCCGGACTACACCGGTTACGCCGCGCACTCCGACGTCTCGTACTTCTGCGACACCGCCGGGGGCTCGTCCGGCTCGCCGGTGCTGTCCCGCAAGACCAACAAGGTGGTGGCGCTGCACCACTTCGGCGGATGCCCCAATTCGGGGGTTCGCGGCGACCTGCTGGCCGCGAAGTTGCGGGCGTACCTTTAACTTTTACGGATGATCCAACGCCGCACCCTCGCCTGGTGGCCCGACCTCCTGCTGCTCGCGGCGTTCGCGGCGCTGACCGTGGCGTTGATCGACGGCCACCTGCTGGGGCTCGACCAGCGGGTGGCCGACTGGTCCCTGTCGCACCAGCCGTGGTTGCCGTACTGGACCGCGCGGGTGCTCAACTACCTGGGGCAGGGCGGTCAGGTGCTCACCCCGGTGGCGCTGATCCTGACCGGGCTGCTGGTCCACCGGACCCGGTCGGCGCGGGCGGCGCTGCCGTTCGTCGCGGCGTACGTCGTGACCTATCTGACGATCGGGCCGATGAAGATCTTCTTCGACCGGGCCGCGCCGAGATATACCGGCCCGTTCAAGGTCGAGATGTTCAATCCGGTGGCGAGCGGTGACCTGAGCAGGAGCTATCCGTCCGGGCACATGGGCAACTCGCTGGTCTGGTACGCGGTCTTCGCGATCCTGGTGGCCGCCCTGCTGCGCCGCGCCCTGACCCGGCGGGAGTTCGTCGCCATCCGGGTCCTGCCGGTCGCGATCGTCTTCGTCACCACGGTCTACACCGGCTTCCACTGGCTCACCGACTCGATCGCCGGCCTCCTGCTCGGGCTGGTCCTGGCCCGCTTCCTCGAACGCATCCCGTGGGACCGGGTCCCCCTCCCCGCCCTCCGCGGCTGGAACCGCCCCGCCTTCTCCTCCTCCCGCTGACCCGCGCCGCCTTCTGCTCCTCCCGCTGACCCGCGCCGCCTTTTCCTCCTCCCGCTGACCCGCGCCGCCGCCGTCGAGACCGCCGGGCGCGGGCGGTCCGGGCGGCTGTGCGCCTCGCGGTGGTTCCGGCGGCGGGGATCAGCGGGTGGGGGGCTCGGCCAGGCGGTCGAGCAGGGCGGGGATCGCGGCCAGCAGGCGCTGCTCGTCCCGGGTGAGCGTGGTGGCGATCCGGGACGCCACCCACTCGCGGCGGGCGGACCGGTCGTGGTCGAGCGCGATCTCGCCGTGCGGGGTCAGCGTGATGACGAAGCCGCGGGCGTCGGCCGGGTTGGGGGTGCGGCTGACGAAGTCGAGTCTCTCCAGCTCGGCGACGGTGCGGCTCATGCTCTGGTGGGTGACCCGGCGGAGCGCGGCCAACTCGGCGATGGTGCGCGGGCCCTCACGGCTCAGGTAGCCCATCGTCTCGGCGTGCGTGCGGGGCAGCGAGTCGGCGTGCGCCCGGGTGGTGCGGACCAGCCGGGCGCACGCCTGCCGCAGTTGCTCGGCGATGTCGGTCAGATCAGGTTCGTTGCTCGCGGCCATGGCGATAATGTACAACATGGTTGTACAACAGTGTTGTACATCTGGGCCTGACTGGGAGAACGCCATGGAACTGACCAAATTAGGCCACGCCTGCGTGACGCTGGAGCGGGACGGCCGCCGGCTGGTGATCGACCCCGGTGGCCTCACCCCGGAGGACGCCCTGGCCGGGGCCGACGCGGTGCTGATCACGCACGAGCACTTCGACCACTTCAGCCCGGAGAAGCTGGCGGCCGCGCTGACGGCGAACCCGGCCCTGCGGGTCTGGACCAACGAGTCGGTGGCCCGGGCCTTCGACGGCGACCCGGCCCGGGTGCACGTGGTCGGCGACGGCGACGCCTTCACCGCTGACGGTTTCGAGGTGCGCGCCTACGGCCGCTGGCACGCCGAGCTGCACCCGGACATCCCGCGCGTCCCCAATGTCGGCTTCCTGGTCGACGGGCAGGTCTTCCACCCGGGCGACGCGCTCACCGTGCCCGACGTGCCGGTGCCGACCCTGCTGCTCCCGGTGCACGGCCCATGGTCCCGGGTCGCCGACCTGATCGACTGGGTCCGCGAAGTCAAGCCGGCCCGGACGATCGGCGTCCACGACGGCGCCCTCAACCCGATCGGCCTCACCATGCTCGGCACCTTCCTCGGTGAGCAGGGCCCGGCCCCGACCGGGGTGCCCTACACCCACCTGACCCCCGGCCAGTCCCACGAGCTGCCCTGACGGGGTCGATCGGGTCGAGGTTCGTGGCGGAGCCGATCGGGTCGAGGTTTGTGGCGGAGCCGATCGCGTCGAGGTTCCTGACGCAGCCGACCGCGTCGAGGCCTGACGGAGCCGACCGCGTCGAGGTTCCTGACGGAGCCCATCACGTCGAGGTTCCCGATCGCGCCGGCCGCCCCAACCGAGCCCACCCTCCCAGGGGGAGCCATCCTCTTGCCAGAGTGCCGAATCTTCGCGGGCCGCGATGCGCAGCCTGTGGACAACGCGGTGATGTGGACAGCGGGTCCCGGCGACGACCTGGCGCGGGCAACGAAGGGAGCGCCGATCGTCAGCCCCGACGGATGGGGCGTCGCTGGCCTCGGCTGGTGAGCCGCCGTTGACCTCAGCGGGTGAGGCGGCGCTGGCGTCAGTGAGTGGGCCGCCGTTGATGTCGATGTGGGACGTCGCTGGCTTCAGCGGGTAGGGCGGTGCTGGCCTCGGATGGGGGTCGCTGGCTTCAGCGGGTGGGGCGTCGTTGGCTTCAGCGGGTAGGGCGGTGCTGGCCTCGGGTGGGGCGGTGCTGGCCTCGGGTGGGGCGGTGCTGGCCTCGGGTGGGGCGGTGCTGGCCTCGGCGGGTGGGGCGTCGCTGGCTTCGGCAAGTGGGGCGGTGCTGGCTTCGGCGGATGGGGCGTCGCAGGCTTCGGCGGGTGGGCCGCCGCTGGCCTCGGTGTGGGGCGGCGCTGGCCTCGGCGGGTGGGGCGTCGTTGACCTCGACGGGTGAGGCGGCGCTGGCGTCAGCGATGGGGCCGCCGTCGATGTCGGTGTGGGCCGTCGCAGGCTTCGGCGGATGGGCCGTGGACGACGTGGTCGGGACGGCGGGTTTTCGGTGACCACCCGCGGACCGTGAAGGGTGCGGCGATCGTCCTGGACGCGCCAGCGGCCAGATCGCCGCGCCCGGCCCGCGCGGGAGCATGCGGCCCGCACCCCAGCGGACCTGCGTAAATGATGGGTTGGCGCAGTCTTGCGGAATTACACCGGGAGGCCGGCGCGGAACACCTTCGCGAGGGTCAGGTCGGCGTTCAGGACGGCGAGGTCGGCGCGCAGGCCCGGTTCGATGGCGCCGCGGTCGGTGAGGCCCAGCAACCCGGCCGGGGTGGTCGAGGACATCGCGACGGCGGACTCCAGGGGGAGGCCGGCGGCGACCGCGTTGCGCAGGGCCACGTCCATGGTCAGGGTGCTGCCGGCGATGGCGCCGTCGCGGGCCAGGCGGGCGACGCGGTCGGCGACGACGACGGCCTGGCCGCCGAGCTCGTAGGCGCCGTCCGGCATGCCGGTGGCGTCCATCGCGTCGGTGATCAGGACGGCGCGGCCCGGGCCGGCGCTGCGGGCGGCGAAGGCCAGGGCGCCCGGGTGCAGGTGGATGTTGTCGGCGATCAGTTCCACCGTCGCGGTCGAGGAGAGCAGGCCGACGATCGGGCCGGGCTCGCGGTGGTGGACCGGGCGCATGCCGTTGAACAGGTGGGTCGCCACCGTGGCGCCGGCCGCCACGCCGGCGTGGACCTGCTCGTAGGAGGCGTCGGTGTGCCCGATCGCGGCGAGCACCCCGGCGTCGCGCAGCTGGCTGATCGCGGCCAGGGCGCCGTCCAGCTCGGGGGCGACGGTCATCATCCGGACGCTGCCCTCGCCGATTTTGATCACTTCGGTGATCTCCGCCGGCACCGGGTCGCGGAGGAACTCCGGGTTCTGGGCACCGCAGCGGACCGCGGACAGGTACGGCCCCTCGAAATGGATCCCGGCCAGGGTCCCCTCGTCGACCAGCGGCTTGTAGGCCAGGGTCGCCGACCGCATCAGCTCGAACGGCGAGCTGACCAGGCTGGCCAGCATGGTGGTGGTGCCGTGGGACAGGTGGAAGGCCGCCGCGCTGCGGGCCGCCGCCGGGTCGCCGGTGGTGAACGTGTGCCCGCCACCGCCGTGGCAGTGCAGGTCGACGAAGCCGGGCACGATCACGTCATCGCCGGCGGTGCGGTCCGGGGTGATCGCGGCGATCAGGCCGTCCGCGACGTCGAGATGTCCGGTGACGATCGCGGACGGGGTGACGATCCGGCCGGAGAGGCGCGTCATGCGGCGGTCCCTAGGGAGTCGGGGGTGAGCGGGGTGACGATCCGGCCGGAGGGGCCGGTCATCCGGGGGTACCCAGGGAGTCGAGGGCGAGCAGGGCGGCGCCCAGGCAGCCGGCGGTGTCGCCCAGCTCGGCCCGGACGATCTCCGGCGTGCGGTGGAAGGTGACCCGCCGGGCGAACGCGTCCCGGACCGGCAGCAGCAGCCCGTCGCCGGCCTCGGCCAGCCCGCCGCCGAGCACCACCACCCCGACGTCGTAGAGCGCCTGCGCGGTGAGCAGGCCGTCGGCGAGCGCCTCGACCGCGTCCTGCCAGACCCGGCCGGCCAGTTCCTCGCCGGCGGTGGCCCGGGTGGCCACGTCGAAGGCGGTGGCGTCCGGGTCGCCGGAGAGCTCGGCGTACTTCCGGCCGATCGCCTTGGCCGAGGCCTCCGCCTCCAGGCAGCCCTGAAGGCCGCAGCCACACATCGTGCCGCCGGGGCGGACCGTGACGTGCCCGATCTCGCCGGCCGCGCCGTGCGCCCCGGAGTATCCGGTGCCGTCCACCACCAGGCCGCCGGCGATGCCGGTGCCGATCGCCACGAACAGCACGTGCCGCCGGCCGCGCCCGGCCCCGAGCCGGGCCTCGGCGAGCGCGCCGACCCGCACGTCGTGGCCGAGGGCCGCGGGCAGGCCGAGGCGCTCGGCGGCCAGGTCGCGCAGCGGCACGTCGCGGAAGCCGACGTTCGCCGACCAGACCGCCACGCCGGTGGTCTCGTCGACCACGCCGGGCACCGCGATGCCGGCCGCGACCGGGGTGAGCCCGTCCGAGCGCGCCTTGCCGGCCAGTCCTTCGGCGACGGCCAGGATGTTCTCGGTGACCGCGGCCGGGCCCCGGGCGGCCAGGGTGGGGTGGCGTTCCTCGTGGTGCACCACGCCGTCCGGGCGGACCAGCGCGCATTTCATCCCGGTGCCCCCGACGTCGAGGGCGATGACGACGGTGTCGTTCACGACTGGTCGGGCAGGACGATCGAGCGGGTCAGGCCGCTCGGGTTGTCCGGGTCCAGGCCCTGGGTGGTGGCCAGCAGCACGGCCACCCGCTGCGCCAGGACCAGGTCGGCCATCGGGTCGAGCGGGGCGCGGCCGCCGACCCAGCGGCCCAGCGAGGCGTATCCGCCGTGGTGCCGGCTGTGCACGAAGGCGGCGCCGCGCGCCTCGACCTCGTCGGCCAGGCCGGCCGGCACGTCACCGAACGCCCAGACCACCCGGCGCGGGCCGGCGATCGAGATCGGGCCGTGCCGGTAGTCCATCGCCGGGTACGACTCGGTCCAGAACCCGGCCGTCTCCCGGCACTTCAGGGCGGCCTCCTCGGCCAGGCCGACGGTCCAGCCCCGGCCCAGGAAGGTGATCTGGTCGGTGAGCGCCGGGTGCACCGGCAGCGGCAGCCGGACGGCCACCTCGGCGTCCATCGCGGCGGTGTCCATGTCCTGACCCAGGTGCGCCCGGAGCAGGGCGAGCGTGCTGGTGGCGAACCGGGTCTGCACCACTGACTGCTCGTCGGCGAAGTCCAGCACCACGGTGTGCCCGGCGATGTCGACGGCCGGTTGCGCCGGGTCGGCGGTGATCACGGTCACCGGGG